>NZ_CAWNZA010000001.1:0-246653 GCF_963878885.1 Pseudomonas sp. R9.37
TCTGGGCTTCGATGAACTGAAGCAACTCGCTGTCGAATTCTGCGTAACTCTTTGTTTACCAAGGAGTTTTCCGTTTCGACTGCGCCGGAAGTGGGGCGAATTATAGACTTCCAGAATCTGCCGTCAAGCACTAATTACGCTTTTGGTGCAGAAACTGGTTTTTTCGCGATAAGGCGGGGAATCCGGCGCGTGACCGGCGGAATACGCAGCACCAAAAGCAGCGCACCTATAGATGCATATATCGCCCACTCCTTCAGATCGGCCCGCACAATCCACAGCATATGCAGCAAACCAAGCCCAAGGATTACATACACCAAGCGATGCAGCTTCTTCCAGCGACTGCCAAGTCGACGCTGGCTATAGCGATTGGAGGTCACTGCCAGCACCAATAAGCAGAGGAAGCCCAACGCGCCCACAATAATGTAGGGCCGCTTACGCAGCTCCACCCCGAATTGCGACCAATCAAGCCCCAAGATAAAGACGCAGTAAGCCGCCAGGTGCAAAACCACATACGCAAAACACCAGAGTCCCAGCTGTCGGCGGACAGCAATCCACCCCGCCCATCCGCTGAGCTTCTGCAATGGTGTCATGCCCAGCGTGATCAGCAACAGAATCAAGGTCCCAAGCCCCAACCGATCCATCAGCACTTTGCCTGGATCAGGCCCGAGCACCGAACTCCATGCCTCGTACAACCAGAAAAATGGCCAAATCGCCGCGGCTATAAAGACGCCGACACGCCAGATCGGATAACGCATCAGTAATTCTTCCGCAGATCGAGGCCCGTATAAAGAGAAGCGACCTCATCCGAGTAGCCATTGAACATCTGCGTCTCACGCACGTTCGGGCTGAACAGGCCGCTGGGCAGACGACGTTCTCGCGCCTGAGTCCAGCGAGGATGGTCGACCGTAGGATTCACGTTCGCGTAGAACCCATACTCATCGGCCGCGATGCTCTGCCAGGTCGTCTTGGGTTGTTCGCTTACAAGACTGATCCGCACAATCGACTTCACACTCTTGAAGCCATACTTCCACGGCACCACCAGACGCAGTGGTGCGCCGTTCTGGTTAGGCAGTTCACGCCCGTACATGCCAACGGAAAGGATAGCCAATGGGTTCATCGCCTCATCCAGGCGCAACCCTTCGACATATGGCCAGTCGATCAAGCCAAAGCTTGAGCGCTGCCCCGGCATACTTTTGGGGTCTTGGAGCGTTTCAAAACGGATGAACTTGGCTTTAGAGGTCGGCTCCACCTGCTTGAGCAAGGCTGAAAGGGGGAAACCCATCCACGGAATCACCATCGACCACGCCTCGACACAGCGCAAACGGTAGATGCGCTCCTCCAACTGATAAGGCTTCATGAAGTCTTCCAAGGCATAACGCCCCGGCTTGCCCACCTCTCCATCAATCACCACACTCCAGGGCTCGGTCTTGAGTGAACCCGCGTTCTTCGCCGGGTCACCCTTGTCCGTACCGAATTCATAGAAGTTGTTGTAGTGGGTTGCGTCCTTGAACGGCGTAATGGCTTCGTCCTTTACCGTAACAGCCTGCCACTGGGTGCCTGGCAGCTTTTGGGCAAACCAACTCGGCGCATTGCCAGGCTCGACGTCGGCGTAACGCGCTGCATCGTCAGCACTGGCCCAGCGCGGCAAGGTACCGGCAGCGACGCCAGCAAGCGCACCACCGAGCAAGCTACGGCGAGATAAATAGAAGGATTCAGGCGTGACATCCGATTCGTGGCAATCGGACGCTTTGGGGATCTTGATTAACATGGCAACTCCGCAGCATTGGAGGACTGATGCACCAATAGACTGCGGAGTATGGCGGACATTACATTAAGACAATGTTTTGTCGCGGCGCAGATGCAGCAAGTACTGAATCGGCCCCGAAGCGGCGTAGGCCAGGAACGCCAGCAGCAGAATACGCGGCGGGTCGCTGAACACTACAGCGAACACCAGCACCACCACCAGGATCGCTACGAAAGGCACGCGGCCCTTGAGGTCGAACTCCTTGAAGCTGTTGTACTTGATGTTGCTGACCATCAGCATGCCAGCCGCAGCCACCATCAAGGCCACCAGGAACGACATTTTCGAGCCCTGGATTCCATAGTCACTGAATGCCCAGACAATACCTGCCACTACGCCTGCAGCCGCGGGGCTGGCAAGGCCAATGAAGTAACGCTTGTCAGCGGTACCCACCTGGGTATTGAAGCGCGCCAGACGCAAAGCGGCGCCGGCGACATAGATGAAGGCGACCATCCAGCCGACCTTGCCCATATCTCCCAGCGCCCAGGCAAACGCCAGCAGCGCTGGTGCAACCCCGAAAGCGACCATGTCCGACAGCGAGTCGTACTCGGCGCCAAAGGCACTTTGCGTGTTGGTCATGCGCGCCACGCGGCCATCAAGGCCATCAAGCACCATGGCCACAAAGATTGCGATGGCGGCAAAACCGAAATACTTGCTGGCACTCACCGCATCACCCGCCGCCAGCGCACTTTGGGCGCTCATGGAGTTGATGATGGAATAGAAGCCGGCAAACAGGTTCGCGGTGGTGAACAGGTTAGGCAGAAGATAGATGCCACGATGCCGGACCTTGCGACCTTCCGCGTCATGCCCTTCTTCGACATGCTCATCGATCGGCAGCAGGCTTTCGGCGTCAGAGGCCTGGTGTGGCTCTTCGGGACGTTCGCTCATGGATTTTACCTTGCAACGGTGTGAAAAAATTCGACAGAAACTTGCGGCGAGTGTTCGCCCGCAAACGATGCAGCTTTATACCAGAACCAGCCCCTCAAACGAAAAAACGCGGCCTAAGCCGCGTTTTCTGTTGATGCGTACGACTTAGTTTTTGGCTTTGTCGACGATCTTGTTGGCACCGATCCACGGCATCATGGAGCGCAGTTGCTCGCCGATGACTTCGATACCGTGAGCGGCGTTGTTACGACGCTTGGCGGTCATCGAAGGGTAGCCGGTTGCGCCTTCGCTGATGAACATTTTGGCGTATTCGCCGTCCTGGATACGTTTCAGGGCGTTGCGCATGGCCTGACGGGACTCGGCGTTGATCACTTCCGGGCCAGTCACGTACTCGCCGTATTCGGCGTTGTTGGAGATCGAGTAGTTCATGTTGGCGATACCGCCTTCGTACATGAGGTCAACGATCAGCTTCAGTTCGTGCAGGCATTCGAAGTAGGCCATCTCTGGCGCGTAGCCAGCTTCAACCAGTGTTTCGAAACCAGCTTTGACCAGCTCAACGGTACCGCCGCACAGAACGGCTTGCTCGCCGAACAGGTCGGTTTCAGTCTCGTCCTTGAAGGTGGTTTCGATGATGCCGGTACGACCGCCACCCACGCCAGCTGCGTAGGACAGTGCAACGTTTTTAGCGTTGCCCGAGGCGTCCTGATAGATCGCGATCAGGTCAGGGATACCGCCGCCTTTGACGAACTCGGAACGCACGGTGTGGCCCGGGGCTTTCGGCGCGATCATGATCACGTCGAGGTCAGCGCGTGGAACAACCTGGTTGTAGTGAATCGCGAAGCCGTGGGAGAAGGCCAGGGTGGCGCCCTTCTTGATGTTCGGCTCGATTTCATTCTTGTACAGCGCGGACTGGAACTCGTCCGGGGTCAGAATCATGACCAGGTCAGCAGCAGCAACGGCGGAAGCAACGTCGGTCACTTTCAGGCCATGGGCTTCAGCCTTGGCAACAGTGGCCGAGCCTTTGCGCAGGCCGACAGTGACGTCAACGCCGGAATCTTTCAGGTTGCACGCTTGGGCGTGGCCCTGGGAACCGTAGCCGATGATGGCGACTTTCTTGCCCTGGATGATCGACAGGTCACAATCTTTATCGTAATAAACTTTCATGAGGTTCCTCTATATATCCAGGCCGTAAGGCCATTCGCTAATTTGGGTTAGATGCTGAGTACTTTGTCGCCACGGGCAATCCCGGTGACACCACTGCGTACGGTTTCCAGAATCGAGGCCGTCCCGATCGACTGGATGAAGCTGTCCAGCTTGTCGCTTGTACCGGTCAGTTGAACGGTATAAACGCTGGCGCTCACATCGACGATCTGCCCGCGATAAATATCAGTAGTCCGTTTAATCTCGGCACGCTGGGCACCCGTAGCCTTGACCTTAACCAACATCAGCTCACGCTCAATGTGGGCACTTTCCGAAAGATCGACCAGCTTGACCACTTCGATCAACTTGTTGAGGTTCTTGGTGATCTGCTCGATCACCTCATCGTGGCCCACGGTGGTCAACGTCAGACGCGACAGGGTCGGGTCTTCGGTCGGTGCCACGGTCAGGCTTTCAATGTTGTAGTTGCGTTGCGAAAACAGGCCGACCACACGAGACAGAGCGCCGGGTTCGTTCTCCAGAAGCAGGGAGATAATGTGCCGCATGATTAAGTACGCTCCGTCTTGTTCAGCCACATGTCGCGCATAGAGCCGTCTTTGATCTGCATCGGGTAGACGTGCTCACTGGTATCCACTTGAATATCGAGGAACACCAGGCGGTCCTTCATGGCGAACGCCTCTTCCATCTTCGGCTTCAGATCTTTCAAATCGGTGATGCGAATGCCGACGTGGCCGTAGGCTTCAACCAATTTTACGAAATCTGGCAGCGATTCCATGTAGGAATGGGAGTGACGGCTGCCGTAGCTCATGTCCTGCCATTGACGAACCATGCCCAGTACGCCGTTGTTCAGGCAGACGATCTTCACCGGAAGGCCGTACTGCAAGCACGTCGACAACTCCTGAATGTTCATCTGGATGCTGCCCTCACCGGTGACGCACGCGACGTCGGTGTCGGGGAAGCTCAGCTTCACACCCATGGCCGCAGGGAAACCAAAGCCCATCGTGCCCAGGCCACCGGAGTTGATCCAGCGGTTAGGCTTGTCGAACTTGTAGTACTGCGCGGCGAACATCTGGTGCTGACCTACATCGGAGGTTACAAAGGCATCGCCCTTGGTCACTTCGCACAGGGTTTCGATCACGGTTTGTGGCTTGATGACGCTGCCGTCGCCTTTGTCGTAAGGGAACAGGCCGCGATCACCGCGCCATTCGTCGATCTGCTTCCACCAGCTGGCAACGGACTCCTTGTTCGGCGTTTCGCCGATGTCCTTGAGCGCGGCTACCATCTCGGTCAACACACTTTCTACCGGACCCACAATCGGCACATCAGCCTTGATGGTCTTGGAGATCGACGCAGGGTCGATGTCGATGTGGATGATCTTGGCATTCGGGCAGAACTTGCTCGCGCCGTTGATCACACGGTCATCAAAACGCGCGCCCACTGCCAGAATCACATCGGCGTGGTGCATGGCCAGGTTGGCGGTGTAGCTGCCGTGCATGCCGAGCATGCCGACGAACTGACGGTCCGTGCCCGGGAATGCGCCGAGGCCCATCAACGTGTTGGTGACTGGCAAATTGAGCAGCTTGGCCAGCTCGGTCAGCGGAGCAGAACCGCCGCCCAGGATCACGCCACCGCCCGAGTACAGCACCGGGCGCTTGGCCGCCAGCAGCATTTCTGCTGCCTTGCGGATTTGCCCCGAGTGCCCACGAACAGCCGGGCTGTAGGAACGCAGCTTGGCTTTCTTCGGGAAGATGTATTCAAATTTTTCAGCCGGGTTGGTCATGTCTTTCGGGATATCGACCACAACAGGGCCCGGACGACCGGACTGTGCGAGGTAGAACGCCTTTTTCATGACTTCCGGGATTTCCGAGGCATGCTTGATCATGAAGCTGTGTTTCACGATCGGCCGGGAGATACCGATCATGTCGGTTTCCTGGAATGCATCGGTCCCCACCATGGTGCTTGCGACCTGGCCGGAAATGATCACCATCGGAATAGAGTCCATATACGCAGTCGCGATGCCGGTAATGGCATTCGTTGCGCCTGGGCCGGACGTCACCAGTACTACACCGGCTTTACCGGTGGCACGGGCGTAACCGTCAGCCATATGGGTCGCGGCCTGTTCGTGGCGAACCAGGATGTGGGTAACAGCCGGTTCCTTGAACAGTGCGTCGTAAACATGCAGCAGAGCACCACCTGGGTACCCGTAGATATAGTCGACGCCTTCGTCACGCAAAAAGCGGACGAGCATCTCACCGCCAGATAAAAGCTCCACGTTGTTCACCTCTAAAACGCCAGAATACCGTCCGTTAAAAACCGACGGGTCTTAATAGGTTTACTTCTCAACAGAGCATGAGCGACGGTGGTCGCCGACTACGTCAGCACTGACTGAGCAAGTATTGGGATCGTCCCAAGTGTTGCGGGCTTTTCCCACCCAGCGCGAGGTAACGCGTTGCGGGTGTTACAGGTCGGCGCGGATATGCGCCTCATGATCTGCTGAGCGGGTCTGCTTCTGGCAGTCCCGATACAGCGGACTTTGGATTCTTCTGTTTCAGCCCCTTCAAGTCAAGCAATAATTGCGCTTTTTTCCAACTAAGCGCATGAGAACGTAGATTAAAGGGGTTTGAGGAGGGATAAAACTCGCCTGAATGTCGTCAAGCGGTAGAAATGTGCGCAAGACTGCCGGAAAACCCGGCAGTCAGGCAATTAACGAGCGTCGACGATCAATTGGTCGAACTTTTTCAGCGCGTTACGCAAACCGAGGCTCTCAAGCGGGCGATCGGCGTAAACCATCTCCGCCATCTCCAGGATCCCCGACGCATTAGGCAACGGTAGATCCTGCTCGAGAATCTGCTTCATGCGCACCAGGAAGATCCATTGCAGCCACTGGTGAAAATCCAGGGTATCAACCGAAAAAGGCTCGACACTGCTGAGCGCCTCTGCGCTGGGGGACACCTCGTCCCACCAGCCCTGCACGCGCAATTCGCGCTCGATCAGCAATAACTGTTCGGCAATCGCGGGAAACCGTGCATCCATCAGAGGCTGACCTTGGCTTTCTGCCGAGCCTGCGCAGCACCGGCGGCATCGCCTTGGGCAGCACGCGCGTCACCAATCAAGGCCCACAAGTTGGCCTGCAGATCGGGACGACCATTGGCCAGGCTCAGGCCGCGACGGGCGAACTGTTCAGCTTGCGGCGCATCACCTTGGGCCATACGCACCTGGGCCAGGCGATACAACACTTGCGGCTCGCGAGGCGCCACGCGCTGGGCACGCTCAAGACTGGACGAAGCACCGTTCAAATCACCACTGGCCTGCTGCTGCTGGGCAGTAGTCAAAAGCGACAACACGGGTCCGTCCAGTTGCTCATCAGCCGACAGGCCGCCCGCGCTTGACGACGACGGAATACCGCTCGGCGTCGACGGCATGTTGTAGGTGCCCTGATTGACCGGCGCCGTCTGGATCGGCGTGGAATCAACCGGCCCCGACGTGCTTGGACCTGGGGTCCACGGCTCGGCGCTGATCGGCGCCGACGTTGCAGCACCACCGCCCGGCACCATCACTACCACACCCGAATCCTGCGGCATGGCTTGCGGTGCGGCTTGCGTAGGACGCTTGACCACGGTCTGACGGAAGCCGCCGTTGGCCGAAATGCGATCGTTATTGGAAACGGTGGTACTCGAATCCACCACGGGAATCGAACCGCGCTGCACGCTGGAGCAACCGCTGAGCACTGCCAGAGCTGTAATAGCTGGAATCAACCACTTGTTCACGTGAAACCCTCTTTGCTTAGTTCATCCAGCCCTTGACCCAATCCATCACCGATTCCGCGTCAGCAGGGGCACTGCCACCGCATGCGGCGCCGGGTGGTGGCTCGCTGCCGCGAATATACGGCATCTGCACCGCGCCCGGACAGTTGGCATCGGAGCCCTGCCCCGTGTGCGGATCAATCCAGGCCTGCACGATGTTGTCCGGTTGCGGCATGTTCAGCGGCAACGGGTCGGCCTTGCGCATAAAGCTGGTCCAGACCTGCAGCGCACCGGTAGCACCGGTGAACGGCGTCTTGCCATTGTCGTCACGCCCCAGCCAAACCACGGCCAGCACGTCCTGGCCGAAGCCCGCGAACCAGCTGTCACGCGAATCGTTACTGGTACCGGTCTTGCCCGCCAACGTGAGGTTCGACGGCAGCACGCTGTAAACCGAACGCCCGGTGCCTTCGCGCATCACGCGCTGCATGGCGTTCTGGATCAGGTAAATGGAGCCTGCATCAAAACGCTGCTGAATTTGGAACGGATAGCGCTTGAGCGGCTCGCCCTCGGCAGTCAGCACGCTGCGGATACCGCGCATCGGGGTATTGAAGCCACCGTTGGCGAGGGTCTGGTACATCGTGGCCACTTCCATCGGGGTCATGGCGCCAGCGCCCAACAGCATCGATGGGAACGACGGGAACTCACGATTGATGCCCAGGCGACCCAGGGTTTTCAACACATTCGGCACCCCAACTTCCAGCCCGAGGCGCGAGGTGGAGATGTTGTAGGAATGCGCCAGGCCCTGATACAGGAACACCGTGCCGTGAGAGCGACGATCGAAGTTCTGCGGCGTCCACACTTGGCCATCAGCACCTTTGACCGACAACGGGTCATCCGACAGCCAACTGGTCAGGGTGTATTTGCTCGGTTTTTCCAGGGCCGTCAGGTAGACCGCAGGCTTGACCAGCGAGCCGATCGGCCGCACGGCATCCAGCGCGCGGTTGAAACCGGCAAAACTGGCCTGGCGACTGCCGATCATGGCCTGGACTTCACCGGTTTCGGGGTTGGTCACCACCATGGCCGCCTCGACTTCATCGGAGCCCTTGCGGCCGGTCAAGCGTTTGAAGGTGTCGTTGACCGACGCTTCGGCTTTCATCTGCAAAATCGGGTCGAAGCTGGTGAAGATCCGCAAGCCTTCTTCGGTCAAGTCTTCGTCGCGGTAATCTTCGCGCAGCTGACGTTTGACCAGGTCGATAAAGCCTGGGAAGGAGCTGTCGGCCAACTTGCCGCGGGTTGTCACACCCAGTGGCATTTTCTTCGCGGCCGCGACTTGTTCAGCGGTAGCCACGCCCTGCTGCTCGAGTACATCCAGCACCAGGTTACGACGTTCAAGCGCACGCTCCGGGTTGCGACGCGGGTTGTAATAGGACGGCCCCTTGACCATACCCACCAGCAACGCAACCTGATGCAATTTCAACTCGGACAATGGCTGACCGAAGAAGAACTGGCTGGCCAAGCCAAAGCCGTGAACGGCGCGCTGGCCATCCTGACCGACGAATACTTCGTTGAGGTAAGCCTCGAGGATTTCCTGCTTGCTGTAATGCAGCTCCAGCAGCATCGCCATCATGGCTTCGGTGAGTTTGCGGGTCAGGCTGCGCTCGTTGGTCAGGTAGAAGTTCTTGACCAATTGTTGCGTCAGCGTACTGCCACCCTGCGTCATCTTGCCGCCAGAAGTGTTGACCCAGATGGCGCGGGCAATCGACTTGGGCGACACACCCCAGTGGCTGTAGAAGTCGCGGTCTTCGACGGCAACGAGTGTTTCAAGCAGATACGGCGGCACCTGATCGAGCTTGATCAGGATGCGATCTTCCAGGTTCTTTGGGTAAATGCCGCCGATCAGCAGCGGCTCCAGGCGCACCACAGGCAACTTCGAACCATTGAGCGAGGACAGCTCGGCGACGTAATCGCCAGAGAAGCGCACGCGTACCGGCTGGGCTTTTTCCAGGCCTTCGTAGAACTGGAAGCCGCGGGTGTTCAAGTCGACGGTATTGCCGCTGACGGCCGCAGCGCCAGGGCCATTGCTCACGGCTTCGCGGCGGTAACCCAACGCGTCGAGCTCGGTCAGGAAATCATCTTTACTCAGCTTCTGGCCAGTGAACAGTTCCAGCGGGCGTGCGTACACCTTGGCCGGAATGGTCCAGCGCTTGCCGGAGAACTTCTCCTGGACCACAGCGTCGAGGTACACCGCGAAGCCGGCGAGCACTACAAGGCCCACCAGGCTGAGCTTGAGCGCCCAGCCCAGCCACGGGCGCAGGCCGCGGGAAGGAGGTTTTTTACGGGAACGGGGAGATCGGGTTCGAGTCATGGCGGCGGATTATACGCACTTTATTGATGATCAACATGAGCCGGACAGCGGTTTGCACGACCGGCTGTAACAGCCATAATGCCCGCCATGATTTCCCCCAGACTTTGAAGGATCGCCCGTGAGCCAGTCCCTGATCGCTGCCCTGCAGAACCCGGCTTTGTATCCCCATCCGGTTGAAGCGTTTCACGTTATCGAGACCCATATTTCCTGGGTCATTCTGACTGGCCCCTTCGCTTATAAACTGAAGAAGCCGATGAACTTCGGCTTTCTGGATTTCACCCAGCTGGACGACCGGGGGCACTTCTGCAACGAAGAACTTCGCCTCAACCAGCGCCTGACCGAAGATCTGTACCTTGAAGTGTTGCCGATTACGGGCACCGCCGAGGCCCCGCAACTGGGCGGCGATGGCCCGGTAATCGAGTACGCGCTGAAAATGCGCCAGTTCCCGCAAAGCCAACTGCTGAGCACCTTGCAAGCCAACGGCGAACTGACCAGCGCGCATATTGATGAAATGGCCAAGCAGATTGCGCACTTCCACCTCACCGCACCAAAGGTTCCACAGGCGCACCCGGCCGGCACCCCGGACGAGGTGATGGCGCCGGTGCGCCAGAACTTCGATCAGATCCGCCCTTTCCTCAGCGACAAGGCCGATCTGGCACAGCTGGAAGCTCTGCAGGCCTGGGCCGAAAGCAGCTTCGAGCGCCTCAAGCCTCTGCTGGCGCAGCGCAAGCAGGATGGCTTCACGCGTGAATGTCACGGCGATATCCACTTGGGCAATGCGACGATGATCGACGGCCAAGTCGTCATCTTCGACTGCATCGAGTTCAACGAGCCGTTCCGCTTCACCGACGTGTACGCCGACACCGGCTTTCTGGCGATGGACCTGGAAGACCGTGGCCTCAAATCCCTGGCGCGTCGCTTTATCAGCCAATACCTGGAACTGACCGGCGATTACCAAGGCCTGGAAGTGCTGAACTTCTATAAAGCGTACCGGGCGCTGGTACGCGCCAAGGTTGCACTGTTCAGCATGCCGAGCGAGGCAAGCCCGGTGCAGCGCGCCTCCACCCTGCGCCAGTACCGCAACTACGCCAACCTGGCCGAAAGCTACAGCACTATTCCTTCGCGCTTCCTGGCGATTACCCACGGCGTATCGGCAGTCGGCAAGAGCCACGTAGCCATGCGCCTGGTGGAAGCGTTGGGTGCCGTGCGCCTGCGCTCGGACGTGGAACGCAAACGCCTGTTTGGCGAACAGCACGTGGAAAACACACCACAGGCCGGCATCTATGCTGCCGACGCCAGCGCAGCAACCTATGCTCGCCTGAATGAAATCGCCGATATCGTCTTGCGCGCCGGCTACCCGGTCGTACTGGATGCCACCTTCCTTAAACGTGAACAGCGCGACGCTGCTGCGAAGATTGCCGAGGCCACCGGCGCGCCATTCCTGATCCTGGATTGCAACGCACCGCAAGCCGTTATCGCCAGCTGGTTGGCACAACGTCAGGCGGATCAGAACGACCCTTCCGACGCGACGCTGACCATCATCGAAGAGCAGCAGGCCAACCGCGACCCGCTGACGGCGGAAGAACTGCTGCTGAGCAAGCGTGTAGAGACCAATGAAAGCGGAACCCTGGATGCCTTGGTGGCGCATATCCGCCAGCGCCTGCCAGGCCTGTAAGAAATATTTCTTGGTCGTGTCACCGATCTACGGTGCACGACCGAGCAATAGTGGCACTATAATGGCGTCATAATTCCAACAGGAGTCGCCGTCATGAGTCAGCCCAAGCTTCTTGATACTCCGCTCTACGCGCTCCTGCACAAGGACGACATTCGAGGCTTCAACCAGGAACGGCCTAAAGACGGCAGCATCGACATGCGTGGCGGTGACTTTCGCGGGCTGGACCTGCGCGACCTGAACGCCACGGGTGTAGATTTCACCGACGCGTATTTCCGTTCTGCCGACCTGCGTGGCCTGGATCTACGCGACTGCTCATTGGAAGGCGCCAGCCTGGCGCATGCGCAAATTTCCGGCACCTACTTTCCACCTGAACTGACCGCTGACGAGATTCTCATGTCGGTTAATTTCGGTACTCGCCTGCGCTATCGCACCAAGTGACGTCACATGCCCGCCCCCGGCTACGCACCAAGCGTGCCGGGTGGTTCGCCCTGCCCCTGCTTAAAACCTCCTGACCATTCTTATAAGCGTTTCAGCCGTTCCTGACCAAAGAACTACGCTTTTCCTACTGAGCGCTACACTCCTTTTCAGGCTTGCCTGGTCACGATACCCACCGCACCATTCGGCCGTCGCAAGGAGGCTTGATGAACGATGAGCTGCAACACCTGAAAAACCTTGGCAAGACGTCGGCGCAGTGGCTGCATGCGGTGGGCATCCACAGCGCGTCCGACTTGCGCCGCCTGGGAGCGGTCGATGCCTACCGGGCAGTGCGAACCCGCGGTTTCCGGGCCTCGAAAGTATTGCTGTATGCCATTGAAGGCGCATTGATGGATGTGCACTGGAACGACATTCCCGCGGAGCGGAAGGAAGCGCTGAACCGCCAGCTGGATGCGATTTCGGCACGTCAGAAGAATTAGCTCAGCGATAAAACTCAACGTTTACGGGCATTACGAACGCCTGTTTGAGAAATTCCGCAGGTCGAGCAAAAACAAATGTTGACTCTCAAATGAGAATCGTTATGATTATCACAACTGGTCGCGAGATCAGCCGATAACTGAAAGACCATTGGTTCGGACTCTCAGATTATCTCCTCATCAGGCTAATCACGGTTATTTGACCCGGCTCTTGCCGGGTCTTTTTTTGCCTGTAAAACGCCTATAAAGCCGCGAGTCTCAGCGCGCGATAATCAACGGATGCCCACGCTCCGGGTGCGGCTGCACCAACACATCCAGCCCAAACACCGCTTTGAGCGGTTCAGGTCGCAAGACGTTTGCGGGCGTATCCAAGGCGTGCGGACGCCCGCCTTCCAGCAGCAGAATGCGATCACAGTAACGCGCTGCCAGATTCAGGTCATGGAGGATCACCAGTACGGCCGCGCCTCGATCGGCAAAACTGCGAATAGCCTGCAACGTCGTGTGCTGATGCAGAGGGTCAAGCATCGACGTCGGTTCATCCAGCAGCAACGTCTGTCCCGCCTCGCCCGGCCATAGTTGCGCCAATACCCGCGCCAGGTGCACACGTTGGCGCTCCCCGCCAGACAACGCCAGGTAGCTGCGGCCGCTCAAATGGCCGATGTCCGCCGCCTGCAAGGCCGCACGGATGATCTCGTCATCACGCACGCGCCCGGTCTGATGCGGCAAACGCCCCATGCCGACAACCTCTTCCACGCGAAACGCAAAATCCAGGGTCGAGGTTTGCGGCAACACCGCCAAGCGCTGGGCACGCTGCGGGCCGGTCCAGCTCTTGAGCGCCTGCTGATCCAGCCATACCTTGCCCTGATCAGGGTGCAGCTCACCGCACAGCGCGCTGAGCAAGGTGCTTTTGCCAGCACCATTAGGGCCCAGCACGCCAAGTACCTGGCCCGGCAACAGGTCCAGGCTGACATCGGCCAACACAGTCTTGCGACCACGCCGGATCTGCAGCGCTTCCACTCGCAGCATCAGGCGCGTCCTCGCAACAACAGATAAAGAAAAAACGGCGCACCGATAAACGCCGTCACAATGCCGATCGGCAACTCCGCAGGTGCCAAGGCCAGGCGCGCCACCAAATCCGCAAACAGCAGCAAACTCGCGCCGGCCAGCACCGAGGCGGGCAACAGCACTCGATGGTCGGGCCCCGCCAGCAGCCGCACCAAGTGCGGTACCACCAGCCCGACAAACCCGATCATCCCCGCCGCCGCCACTGCCGCCCCTACACCCAGGGCGGTGCAGAACACCAGCTCGCGCTTGAGCCCTTCCACATCAATCCCCAGATGACTGGCCTCGGACTCACCCAGCAACAATGCATTCAGCGCCTTGGCGCGGCGCGGCAACCAGAGCGCGACACCAGCGCTCACCAGCAGCAACGGCCATAACCGCGAGTAGCTCGCGCCATTGAGACTGCCCAGGTTCCAAAAAGTCAGGGTGCGCAGCGTGGCGTCGTCGGCCAAATAGGTAAACAGCCCGACCGCCGAGCTGGCGAGGGCCGTGAGCGCGATGCCGGCAAGCAACATCGTCGCAACATTGGTCTGGCCGTTACGGCGCCCCAGACGATAGACCAAGGCAGTCACCCCCAAACCACCGAGAAACGCACACAGCGACAGCAGGTAAGGCCCGAACGCGTCCGGCAGCCCGCCAAAAAACGAGCCACCGACAATTGCAATCGCCGCCCCCAGCGCCGCGCCACTCGACACCCCGACCAGCCCGGGATCCGCCAGCGGGTTACGAAACAGACCCTGCATCGCCACGCCCGACAACGCCAGCACCCCGCCGACCGCCAGGCCAAGCAATGTGCGCGGCAGGCGAATCTGCCCCAGGATCAATTCGGCCTGCTCCAGGCCGTCGGCTGCAATCGGCACGCCCATCAAGCGCAACGCGGCCCTGAGTGTATCCAGCAACGGCAGGCTGACCGGCCCCAAGGCTAATGAGAGCCAGATCGCCAATACACACAACAGCGCCAGCCCGACAAACAGCGTTTTCGGCTTAACCAGAGTGGTCATGGAGCAGGTTTAGCCTGGGACGGATAGAAACCGGCAGACAGTTGCACCAGGCTTTGCGGCACACGCGGGCCCAGGCCGCCCACCAGCAGGGTGGGGTCCAGCTCAAACACCCGGCCATTTTTGGCCGCCGGCGTTGAGGCCAACATCGGGTTTTCCTTAAACAGAGCCGCGCGCGCGGCATCGCCGGTCAAGGCACGGTCAGCGAATACCAGCACATCAGGGCTCAGTCCCGCCAACGACTCCACCGAAAAAGGTTTGTAGCCGGTATGGGTGGCCAAGTTGCGCCCGCCCGCCTGCTGTAACAACCAGTCGGCGGCGGTGTCTTTACCTGCGATCAGCGGCTTGCCGCCTGCATGACCGAGCACCAACAGCACACCCGGGGCTTTTTGCGTGGCCTGGGCCTGAGTGACCCAGCGCCTCTGCTGCTCGAGCGCTTGTGCATATCCAGTAAACAATTCGTTGGCTTTAGCCTCGCTGCCCAGCAACTTGCCAAGGTGCTGCAAGTTGCCTTTCAGGGTCGGGAGGTCCGGCTCGGCCGAAAACATTTCGACCTGCACACCGGCGCCGCGAATCTGCGCAAGTACCGGCGGCGGCCCCATTTCCTCGGTGCCGACCAGTACTTGCGGGCGCAGGCTGAGAATGCCTTCCGCCGACAACTGGCGCTGGTAACCTATGCTCGGCAAGGCCTTCAGCGATTCCGGGTGCTGGCTGGTAGTATCCACGCCCACCAGTTTCGATTCGCCGCCCAAGGCTGTCACCCATTCCGATAGCGCTCCACCGGCACTCACCCAGCGTTGCGGCAGTTCAGAGGCTTGCGCCCCATGGTGGACCAGCAGTGAGGCAACAAACGCAATAGCGCTGGTACTCAGACGCATGACAGGGTTTCCTTCCAGGGGCGGGGCGAAGCCGGCATTTGATAATTGTTTGCATTTGAACGTCAAGGCACTTAAGGATTGAAATGAAGTTTCTCTGCACCTCCGAGGCCCTTGCAGCCAACAGCAGCCTCGGCTTTGAGATCGACGGTTGCAAACTGCTGGCCGTGCGCCGGGACGGCGTCGCCTACTTCTATATCAACCGTTGCCCCCATCGCGGCATCGCGCTGGAATGGCAACCCGATCAGTTCCTCGACACCAGCGCCAGCCTGATCCAGTGCGCCACTCACGGCGCGCTGTTCCTGATCGAAAGCGGCGAGTGCATCGCCGGTCCCTGTGCGGGCCAGAGCCTCACCGCCCTGCCCGGCCGCGAAGACGCACAGGGCCTGTGGGTGCAACTCTAGTCGCTGATCAGTACATCCAAACGACGTTCCACAACAATTTCCTCAGGCGTGACGCGAACACCGTAGGCCAACACCTCCACGCCGGCGGCCTTGGCCTCCCGCAATGCCGCAGCATAACCGGCGTCGATTTCAACCGCTGGGCGTACTGCCTCTATTCCCGACAGGTTCACGCAATACAACTGCACCGCCCGCACCCCGTCACGCGCCAGGTGCGCCAACTCGCGCAGGTGCTTGGCGCCGCGCTGCGTTACCGCATCGGGAAAGGCTGCTACCGCCGTGCCATCAAAGCCCAGGGTGACACTTTTGACTTCGACAAACGCCGCGCCTTGCGGGTAATCGAGACGAAAATCGATGCGGCTTTTCTCCTGGCCATAAGGCACTTCGCGCTTCAAGGCGGTAAACCCGTTGAGCTCAGTGATGACCCCGGCGCGCAATGCCTCCTCGACCAATTGGTTGGCGCGCGCCGTGTTGACGCACGCCAATCGGCCCTGCGGCGTTTCGGCAATTTCCCAGGTGCCGGGCAACTTGCGCTTGGGGTCCGTGGAGCGACTGAACCAGACCTGGCCGCCCTCCACCATGCAATTGAGCATCGAGCCGGTGTTCGGGCAGTGAATCGTCAGCAACTCGCCGGCAACGGTCTCGATATCGGTGAGAAAACGCTTGTAGCGGCGGATAAGCCGCGCTTCTTCGAGAGGAGGATGAAAACGCATCAGCCTTGCCAGCTCCGCAAACCACGGGCGATACGCTCTACCGCCTGTTGTAGCCGATCGATGTTTTGCGTGTAGGCAAAACGCACATGGTGGCCGGCTTGATAGCGGCCAAAATCCAGCCCAGGCGTAAACGCCACGTGTTCGGTTTCGAGGAAATGCCGACAGAACGCGAAGGCATCACCGCCGAACGCGCTGATATCGGCATACAAATAGAACGCCCCTTCCGGCTCAACGGCGATACCGAATCCAAGTTCGCGCAGGGCGGGCAGCAGGAAATCCCGACGGCGACCGAATTCAGCGCGGCGCTGCTCCAGAATGCTCAACGTTTGCGGGGTAAAACACGCCAGTGCCGCGTACTGGGCCATGCTCGGCGCGCTGATGTAGAGGTTTTGCGCAAGCTTTTCCAATTCCCCCACCGCCGCGGGCGGCGCCACCAGCCAACCGAGGCGCCAGCCGGTCATGCCGAAATACTTCGAAAAACTATTCAGGACGAACGCGTCGTCGTCCACTTCCAGCACGCTGGCGGCATCGGTGCCGTACGTGAGGCCGTGATAGATCTCATCCACCACCAAGTGCCCGTCGCGCGCCTTGATTGCACTGGACAACCCCGCCAATTCGTCGCGTGTAAGGATCGTGCCGGTGGGGTTGGCCGGAGACGCGACCAACGCGCCCACGCTGTCCTGGTCCCAATGTTTGGCCACCAACTCGGCAGTCAATTGGTAGCGCACGTCCGGGCCAACCGGCACCAGCTGCGCCGCGCCTTCCACCAAGCGCAGGAAATGTCGGTTGCACGGATAGCCTGGGTCGGCGAGCAACCAATGTTTGCCCGGATCGACCAGCAGGCTGCTCGCCAGCAGCAACGCACCGGAACCACCGGGGGTGATCAGAATGCGTTCAGGATCAATGTTCAGCCCGTAGCGCTGCTGGTAGAAACCGCTGATGGCCTCACGCAACTCCGGCAACCCGCGCGCTGCGGTGTAGCGGGTCTTGCCGTTGGCCAACGCCGCCTGGCCGGCCTGGATGATGGGCTCGGCCGTGGTGAAATCCGGCTCGCCGATCTCCAGGTGGATCACATCATGACCGGCTGCCTGCAGCTCATTGGCTCGCGCCAGCAGCGCCATGACATGAAAAGGTTCGATGGCGCGACTGCGCGCACTGTAGGGCTGAGCCATTAGCCTTCCTTAACGGTGAGGACAAAATCAGGATTCTACCGAACCCTCGCGGTAAAACATGCTCTATTGCCTGCTCGGCCGTCCATGACGAACCGAGCAAGCGCTTGCAAAACGACTAAAATCAACATTCGAGACACGCTATACCCAGCCATGGCGGGCTGTTGCAGTTTGCACCCCCGCCAAGTTGGGCCTCGACAACCGGGAGTGGCGCACCCCGAATCTATCTGGTAAGTTCGCCCGCTTGCAGCCGCAGGGCCGGCAGGTGTCGGTGACGTTGCAATCCTGCGCAATGGATTAGAAGAGTGAGAGGCGGTCTATTCATGTCCACCCAAGCAAAGCAACAGCAGCAGAGCCTCAGTGGCTTCACACCTTACGTCGAAACGAAAGGTGAGGAGTACATGGGCAAGCCCATGCGCCAGCACTTCACCAAGATCCTGCAAAAGTGGAAGCAGGACTTGATGCAAGAGGTCGACCGCACCGTTGACCACATGAAGGACGAAGCCGCCAACTTCCCGGACCCGGCAGACCGTGCCAGCCAGGAAGAGGAATTCGCCCTCGAACTGCGCGCCCGTGATCGTGAACGCAAGCTGATCAAGAAAATCGACAAAACGCTGCAACTGATCGAAGACGAGGAATATGGCTGGTGCGAATCCTGCGGCGTCGAGATTGGTATTCGCCGCCTGGAAGCCCGCCCAACCGCGGACCTGTGCGTAGACTGCAAGACCTTGGCTGAAATCAAGGAAAAACAGGTCGGCAAGTAATCCTGCCGGGCTAAACGAATGGGGCGTGCAAACGCCCCATTTTTGTTTCTGGCGTTTACCGATTTTCCAGTAGTATCCGGCCCATGACAGCCTCTACCTATATCGGGCGTTTCGCCCCCACGCCCAGCGGCCATTTGCATTTCGGCTCGCTGGTTGCCGCCCTCGCTTCCTACCTCGATGCCCGCGCCAACCAAGGCCGCTGGCTGATGCGCATGGAAGACCTCGACCCACCGCGTGAAGAACCCGGCGCCCAGACGGCGATCCTGCACGCCCTGGAAAGCTACGGCTTTGAGTGGGATGGCGAACTGGTCCGACAAAGCGAGCGGCATGACGCCTACGCCAAAGTCCTCGACGGCCTTTTCAACCACGGCCTGGCCTACGCCTGCACGTGCTCGCGCAAACAGCTGGAGCCCTACCATGGAATTTACCCGGGTTTATGCCGCAATGCCGGGCACGATCAGCAAGACGCGGCCATCCGCCTGCGCGTGCCCGAGCTGGAATACCACTTTACCGACCGCGTACAGGGTGAATTCCGACAGCACCTGGGCCGCGATGTAGGCGATTTCGTCATCCGTCGCCGCGACGGCTTGTATGCCTATCAATTGGCCGTCGTGCTCGACGACGCCTGGCAAGGTGTGACCGACATCGTGCGCGGTGCCGACCTGCTCGATTCCACGCCACGCCAGCTCTACCTGCAAGAACTGCTGGGCCTGCGCCAGCCGCGCTACCTGCACGTGCCGTTGATCGTGCAGCCGGACGGTAACAAGTTGGGCAAAACCTACCGTTCTCCGCCGTTGACACCGGACCAAGCCACGCCTTTGCTGTTAAGGGCATTGCGCGCCCTCGGCCAGCCCGCCGGCGCTGAACTGCTGCACGCCAGCCCACGGGAGCTGCTCGATTGGGGCATTGCGCACTGGGATGCAACCCTGATCCCGCGCACACTCACGCTGGCCGAAGCGCAATTGAGCTGAAGGCGCTTGCAGCTTGCCAGCCATCCGTTACCATCGCCGCAGTTTTTTAATCAGAGGCCAACATGTACATCTATCGATTGGTCCTGCTGCTGGTCGTCGGGATCTACCTGTTTTCCCCCGCCATCATGGATTGGTGGATCGACGCCACGGGCGCCTGGTATCGCCCTTATCTGCTATGGCTGATCCTGATCGTCGTGACCTTCATCCTGCAGAGCCAAAAAGATGCCGATGAGCTTTAGCCTCACCCAGATGCTGCTGATCAGCGCCGCCTACCTGGCCGCGTTGTTCGCCGTGGCCTGGATCAGTGAGCGCGGAATGATTCCGCGGGCGATCATTCGCCATCCGTTGACCTACACCTTGTCCCTGGGCGTTTACGCCAGCGCCTGGGCGTTTTATGGCACCGTGGGCCTGGCCTACCAGTACGGCTACGGCTTCCTGTCCAGCTACCTTGGGGTGTCCGGCGCATTCCTGCTGGCGCCGGTGTTGCTGTACCCGATCCTGAAAATCACCCGCACCTACCAGCTGTCATCCCTGGCGGACCTGTTTGCCTTCCGTTTTCGCAGCACCTGGGCCGGCGCGCTGACCACGATTTTCATGTTACTCGGCGTATTGCCGCTGCTGGCCCTGCAGATCCAGGCCGTGGCGGATTCCATCAGCATCTTGACCCGTGAGCCGGTGCAGCATCGCGTCGCGCTGGCCTTTTGCGCGTTGATCACGCTGTTCACGATTTTCTTCGGCTCACGCCATATCGCCACCCGTGAAAAACACGAGGGCCTGGTGTTTGCGATTGCCTTTGAGTCGGTGATCAAGCTGATCGCCATCGGCGGCGTCGGCCTGTATGCGCTGTATGGCGTGTTCGACGGCCCGCAACAGCTGGAGCTGTGGCTGCTGCAAAACCAGACCGCCCTCGCCGCCCTGCACACACCGTTGCAGGAAGGCCCATGGCGCACGCTGTTGCTGGTGTTCTTCGCCTCGGCGATTGTGATGCCGCACATGTACCACATGACCTTCACCGAAAACCTCAACCCGCGCTCGTTGGTCAGCGCCAGCTGGGGCTTGCCGCTGTTCCTGCTGCTGATGAGCCTGGCGGTGCCGCTGATCCTGTGGGCCGGCCTCAAGCTGGGCGCAACCACCAACCCGGAATACTTCACCCTCGGCGTCGGTATTGCCGCCAACAGCAAATCCCTGGCGTTGCTGGCGTATGTCGGCGGTTTGTCGGCGGCCAGCGGCTTGATCATCGTCACCACGCTTGCGTTGTCGGGCATGGCGCTCAACCACCTGGTGCTGCCGCTGTATCAGCCGCCAGCCGAAGGCAACATCTACCGCTGGCTGAAGTGGACGCGCCGCGCGCTGATTGTCGCGATCATCATGGCCGGCTATGGCTTCTACCTGTTGCTGGGCGCCGGGCAAGACCTGGCCAACCTCGGCATTGTTGCGTTCGTTGCCACCTTGCAGTTCCTGCCGGGCGTGTTGTCGGTGCTGTATTGGCCGACCGCCAATCGCCGCGGCTTTATCGCCGGTCTGCTGGCGGGGATTCTGGTGTGGATCGTTACCATGCTGCTGCCGCTGGTCGGCAACCTGCAGGGTTTCTACATTCCGTTGCTGAACATGATTTACGTGCTGGACGACACCAGTTGGCACATGGCCGCCATCGCTTCATTGGCTGCCAACGTCTTGATGTTCACCTTGATCTCGCTGTTCACCAACGCCAGCCCCGAAGAAACCAGCGCCGCCGAAGCCTGCGCGGTGGACAACGTGCGCCGCCCGCAACGCCGAGAGCTGCACGCCGCCTCGCCCCAGGAGTTCGCCACGCAACTGGCCAAACCACTGGGTGCGAAAGCCGCGCAAAAGGAAGTCGAACAGGCACTGCGCGACCTCTACCTGCCGTTCGACGAGCGCCGCCCGTATGCGCTGCGGCGCTTGCGTGACCGTATCGAGGCCAACCTGTCCGGCCTGATGGGGCCAAGTGTGTCCCAAGACATGGTCGAAACGTTCTTGCCCTACAAGGCTGGCGGCGAAAACTACGTCACCGAAGACATCCATTTCATCGAGAGCCGGCTGGAGGATTACCACTCACGCCTCACCGGCCTTGCCGCCGAACTCGATGCGCTGCGCCGCTACCACCGCCAGACCCTGCAGGAACTGCCGATGGGCGTGTGCTCCCTGGCCAAGGATCAAGAGATCCTGATGTGGAACAAGGCCATGGAAGAATTGACCGGCATCGCCGCCCAGCGGGTAGTGGGTTCGCGCCTGAACACCTTGGGCGATCCGTGGAAGGAGCTGCTGCAAGGCTTTATCAACCTGCCCGACGAGCATTTGCACAAGCAGCACTTGGCACTCGACGGCCAGACGCGGTGGCTCAACCTGCACAAAGCGGCGATCGACGAACCGCTGGCACCCGGCAACAGCGGCCTGGTGCTGCTGGTCGAAGACTTGACCGACACGCAAATGCTCGAAGACAAGCTGGTGCACTCCGAGCGCCTGGCCAGCATTGGTCGTTTGGCGGCAGGCGTGGCCCATGAGATTGGCAACCCGATCACCGGTATCGCCTGCCTGGCGCAGAACCTGCGGGAAGAGCGCGAAGAGGACGGCGAAATCACCGAAATCAGCGGGCAAATCCTTGAGCAGACCAAGCGCGTTTCCCGCATCGTGCAGTCGTTGATGAGCTTCGCCCATGCCGGCGCTCATCAGAATCAGGACGAGGCCGTGTGCCTGGCCGAAGTTGCGCAGGATGCCATAGGGCTGTTGGCCTTGAACCGGCGCAATTTCGAAGTACAGTTCTTCAATCTGTGCGACCCGGACCACTGGGTCGACGGCGATTCCCAACGCTTGGCGCAGGTGTTGATCAACTTGCTGTCCAACGCCCGTGACGCTTCCCCGCCGCACAGCGCGGTACGCGTCAAGAGCGAGGCTTTCGAGCACACGGTCGATCTGATCGTGGAGGATGAAGGCAGCGGTATTCCACAGAACATCATGGACCGATTGTTCGAACCTTTCTTCACCACCAAGGACCCGGGTGAAGGTACCGGTCTGGGCCTTGCACTGGTCTATTCCATCGTTGAAGAGCATTATGGACAAATCACCATCGACAGCCCGGCTGACACCGAAAGCCAACGCGGCACCCGTATTCGGGTGACCTTGCCGCGTCATGTCGAAGCGACGTCCGCTGTGAACTGAGACCGTCGAGAGAATTGAATCAATGCCGCACATTTTGATCGTCGAAGACGAAACAATTATCCGCTCTGCCTTGCGTCGCCTGCTTGAACGTAATCAGTACCAGGTCAGCGAAGCCGGCTCGGTGCAGGAAGCCCAAGAGCGATTCAGCATTCCCACGTTCGACCTGATTGTCAGCGACCTGCGCTTGCCGGGCGCGCCAGGCACCGAGCTGATCAAGCTTGGCCAGGGCACTCCGGTGCTGATCATGACCAGTTATGCCAGCCTGCGTTCGGCGGTGGACTCGATGAAGATGGGCGCGGTGGATTACATCGCCAAGCCTTTCGACCACGACGAAATGCTGCAGGCCGTGGCCCGCATTCTGCGCGACCGTCAGTCGGCCAGCAGCGCGCCCGCCGAACAGCGCCCCGCCGGCAAGACCGCCAACGGTGCGGACAAGCCGGGCGTCAACAACAGCAACGGCGAAATCGGCATTATCGGCTCCTGCCCACCGATGCAGGACCTGTACAGCAAGATTCGCAAAGTCGCGCCCACCGACTCCAATGTATTGATTCAGGGCGAGTCGGGCACCGGTAAAGAACTGGTCGCCCGTGCCCTGCACAACCTGTCCAAGCGCGCCAAGGCGCCGATGATCTCGGTGAACTGCGCGGCGATCCCTGAATCACTGATCGAGTCCGAACTGTTCGGCCACGAGAAAGGCGCATTTACCGGCGCCAGCGCCGGGCGCGCGGGCCTGGTCGAAGCGGCGGACGGCGGCACTCTGTTCCTCGACGAAATCGGCGAACTGCCGCTGGAAGCCCAGGCGCGCTTGCTGCGCGTGTTACAGGAAGGCGAAATTCGCCGCGTGGGTTCGGTGCAATCGCAAAAGGTCGATGTTCGCCTGATCGCAGCGACCCACCGCGACCTCAAGAGCCTGGCCAAGATCGGCCAGTTCCGTGAAGACTTGTATTACCGCCTGCACGTGATCGCCCTCAAGCTGCCGGCCCTGCGCGAGCGTGGCGCCGACGTCAACGAAATCGCCAGCGCCTTCCTGCTGCGCCAGAGCGCCCGGATCAACCGTACCGACCTCAAGTTTGCCCCGGACGCCGAGCAGGCGATTCGTCACTACTCGTGGCCGGGTAACGTGCGAGAGCTTGAGAACGCGGTCGAGCGCGCGGTCATTCTGTCAGAGAGCCCGGAGATTTCTGCCGAGCTGCTGGGCATCGACATCGAGCTGAGTGACCTTGAAGACGACGATTTCATCGGCCTGGCCCCACAACAGGGCGGCGGTAGCAATACCAGCCACGAGCCGACGGAAGATTTGTCACTGGAAGATTACTTCCAGCACTTCGTTCTTGAGCACCAGGACCACATGACCGAGACCGAGCTGGCGCGCAAGCTGGGCGTGAGCCGCAAGTGCCTGTGGGAACGCCGCCAGCGCCTGGGCATTCCGCGACGCAAGACCGGCGTGGCCAGCGAGAGTTGAGGGTGCGCCCCAACAGGTAACACCCTCAGATGTGAAAAAACTGTTACCGCTGAATTTTCACGTAACAAAAGCCGGGGCTTACGGTAACGAAGCCCCGGCTTTTTTTCGCCCCCAAAAACGCCGAAAGCGCCTCACACCCCCGGTTTTGCAGGGCGACACAAAAGTTGGCACGCACCCTGCTATATGCTTAGTACAAAAACAATAACAAGCTTAGTACCAGACAATAAAAATAAGACGTATCGACTCACGCACAATAAAAACAACACGGCGGAGGCGCAGCTAACTGATTCTTTTGGAGAGGCGTTGCATTTGGGGCTTGCCCCGCAACCAGGCCGAGAACAACAAAAACTGCCCTAAGGCAGAGCCTGAACTGGTTGGATCGTAGATCAGCAACACAGCGACCAAAGCAATCCGTTTGCTCTTGGCTCCCGATTGGGAGTGTCATGAAGGTGAAGCTTCATGGCGAGGGCGATCAACAAAAACAAGAAGCCCGAAATCAATAATAAAAATAGAGCACGCAACTACTTCTGGGGGAGCTTCGGCTCCCCTTGTAGTTTCCGGCATTTGGCCGGTTCCCCTTTCTTTTAAGCTTATGGCGCAAGGCCTGCAGCTTGTTCCTACACCATCCCTCGACTAAATGCTAGAATCCCGGCCCATCATGCGGTCATTCTTCGTTATGGCCGAACATTCCTTCAAACAGTGCATCCCATGCTGAAGAAGTTGTTCCAGTCATTCCGTTCTCCCTTGCGTCGTACGCAACACATTCGCAGCACGCCTGAAGTGCTTAACAGCAATCAGCATTCATTGCAGCGTGCTCAATTCAGCCGCTATGCGGTGAACATCGTCGAACGTTTGCAGAACGCCGGCTACCAGGCTTATCTGGTGGGCGGCTGTGTACGTGACATGTTGCTCAATATCACACCCAAGGATTTCGACGTCGCCACCAGCGCCACGCCCGAGCAGGTGCGTGCCGAATTTCGCAACGCGCGAATCATCGGTCGCCGCTTCAAATTGGTGCACATCCACTTTGGCCGCGAAATCATCGAGGTCGCCACGTTCCGCGCCGGCCACCCGCAAAACGATGAAGAGGAAGACACCAACCAGTCTTCCCGCAACGAGAGCGGCCGCATCCTGCGCGACAACGTCTACGGCACTCTGGAAGAAGACGCGCAACGCCGCGACTTCACCATCAACGCCTTGTATTACGATCCGGTCAGCGAGCGCATCCTCGATTACGCCAATGGCGTACACGACATTCGCAACAACCTGATCCGTTTGATCGGCGACCCGACGCAGCGCTACCAGGAAGACCCGGTGCGCATGCTGCGAGCGGTGCGTTTCGCGGCCAAGCTGAATTTCGGTATCGAGAAACACACGGCCGCGCCGATTCGCGAACTGGCGCCCATGCTGCGGGAAATCCCTTCGGCACGCCTGTTCGAAGAAGTGCTCAAGCTGTTCCTCTCGGGGTACGCCGCCGACACGTTCGAAATGCTCGTCGACCTGCAGTTGTTCGATCCATTGTTCCCGGCCAGCGCCGAGGCTCTGGAATACAACCCGACGTACACCCACACGCTGATCAGCGAAGCCTTGATCAATACCGACCTGCGCATCAAACAGAACAAACCGGTGACCCCGGCGTTCCTGTTTGCCGCCCTGTTGTGGCCGGCCCTGCCCAAACGCGTACTGCGCCTGCAGGACCGTGGCATGCCGCCGATTCCTGCCATGCAGGAAGCTGCGCACGAGCTGATCGCCGAGCAATGCCAACGCATCGCCATTCCAAAACGTTTCACCCTGCCGATCCGCGAGATCTGGGACATGCAGGAGCGCCTGCCACGGCGCAGCGGCAAACGCGCCGACCTGCTGTTGGACAACCCGCGCTTCCGTGCTGGCTACGACTTCCTGCTGCTGCGCGAAAGCGCCGGCGAGCAAACCGACGGCCTGGGCGAATGGTGGACCGACTACCAGGACGCCAACGACAGCCAGCGCCGCGACATGATTCGTGACCTTGGCAGCAAAGGTGATGGCGCCAGCGATGGGCCGAAGAAGCGTCGTCGCAGCTCCAGCAAGCGCAAACGCACGTCTGCCGATGCCTCGGGCGCTGCAGGCGAATAAACGTGGAACGTATCTACATCGGTATGGGCAGCAACCTCGCTGCCCCGGACCAGCAACTGCGCAGCGCCATTGCGGCGCTGGCGCTATTGCCAGGCACCGCCCTCGTCGGTGTGTCCGACTTCTATCAGAGTGACTCCCTGCTCCCCGGTCAGCCGCGCTATACCAATGCGGTCGCGGCCCTGGACAGCAGCCTTGCGCCACTGGCGCTGCTCGATGCACTGCAAGCCATCGAAAACGGCCAGGGCCGCGAACGTCTCGAGCGTTGGGGCCCGCGTACGCTGGACCTGGATATCCTGCTGTTTGGCGATCGCTTGATCGACGAGCCGCGCCTCAAAGTGCCTCACTACCAGATGCACCTGCGCGCGTTCGTGTTGTACCCGCTGGCCGAACTGGCCCCCGCTGAGTTGCAACTGCCCGACGGCCGAAGCCTTGCGGAGCTGTTGAACGCCTGCCCGTTTGTCGGCCTGGAACGCCTCTCTAGCGCCTGATGCAGTCCGCGTGGGAGCAGCTTGCTCGCGAATGCGGTGAACCCGTCGCTACAAGCTTTGACTGACCCAGCGCATTCGCGAGCAAGCGTCTCCCACATTTGATCTCACAGGCCGTCAAAAGTGGTCGTCAACGTGCTGAAACGCGTCAGTAACAGCGGTAACACCGCCATCGTAACAATGCGGTAACACATCCAATTGACTTCCCGAGTCCTCATCACGACTATAGGCGTCCCGCTGCCGCCAACGCGGCGCTGAAGGGCGCAATCCAGGCCTTATAAGCACTGCTCTCAAGACAGTGCGCCTGTATAAACGAAGACTCACGCGCGTTACTCGCTGTTTCCAAGCGCCTGAACGAGGACCCTTTTCATGCCAGACATTACCCTGACCACCTTGCAGAGCCTCAAGCTCAAAGGTGAAAAAATCACCATGCTGACGTGCTACGACGCCACCTTCGCCCACGCCAGTTGCCAGGCCGGTGTTGAAGTGCTGTTGATCGGCGACTCGCTGGGCATGGTTCTTCAAGGGAATGACAGCACCCTGCCCGTCACCACCGATGAACTCGCCTACCACACTGCCAGCGTCAAGCGCGGCAATGAGGGTGCCTTCATCATCGCCGACCTGCCGTTCATGGGTTACGCCACGCTGGAACAGACCTTTCAGAACGCCGGCAAACTGATGCAGGCCGGCGCGCACATGATCAAGGTCGAAGGCGCCGTATGGCTCGCCGAGTCGATCCGACTGCTCGCCGAGCGCGGTGTGCCGGTATGCGTGCACATGGGCCTGACGCCACAGTCGGTGAACATCCTCGGCGGCTACAAGGTACAAGGCCGCAATGAAGCCCAGGCGCGTCAGATGCGCGCCGATGCCATTGCCCTGGAACAGGCCGGTGCCGCGATGATCCTGCTGGAATGCGTGCCGAGCGAATTGGCGGCAGAGATCACCCAGGCGGTCAAAGTGCCAGTAATCGGCATCGGCGCGGGCTCTGCCACCGACGGCCAGGTTCTGGTCTTGCATGACATGCTCGGCCTGTCGCTGACCGGGCGAGCCCCCAAGTTCGTGAAAAACTTCATGGCAGGTAAAGACAGTATCCAGGCCGCGTTGAGCGCTTACGTCGACGAAGTCAAAGCCGTTACTTTCCCAGGCGCCGAACACGGATTCTCTGCATGAACACCGTTAAAACCGTACGAGAACTGCGCGCTGCAGTCGCCCACGCGCGCAGCGCCGGCAAGCGCATTGGCTTTGTGCCCACCATGGGCAACCTGCACAGCGGCCACGCCACCCTGGTGACCAAGGCCGCCCAGCAATCGGATTTCGTGGTGGCGAGTATCTTCGTCAACCCGTTGCAGTTCGGTGCCGGCGAGGACCTGGACAAATACCCTCGCACCTTGGCCGCCGATCAGGAAAAACTGCTGCAAGCCGGTTGCAACCTGCTGTTCGCGCCAACCGTCGAAGAAATGTACCCCGGCGGCATGACCGGCCAGACCCGCGTCAGCGTCCCACAACTGTCCGAAGGCCTCTGCGGCGCCAGCCGCCCCGGGCACTTCGAAGGGGTAGCGACGGTGGTCAGCAAGCTGTTCAACATGGTCCAGCCGGATATGGCCGTGTTTGGCCAGAAGGACTATCAGCAACTGGCGGTGATTCGCGCCATGGTGCATGACCTGAACATGCCGATCCAGATCATCGGCGAGCCCACTGTGCGTGCCGCTGACGGCCTCGCGCTGTCCTCGCGCAACGGCTACCTCAGCGAAGAACAACGCGCCATCGCGCCGGTGCTGTACCGCAGCCTCAGCCAGATTGCCGCCGCCATCAAGGGAGGCGACCACGATTTTGCCAAACTGCGTGCCGAGCAGATCCAGCAGATCGAAGCGGCCGGATTGCGCATCGACTACCTGGAAGTGCGCCAGGGCGTGCACCTGCGTCCCGCCACGCCCGAGGATCGCGATGTAGTGATCCTGGTGGCTGCGTATTTGGGCGCCACACGCCTGATCGACAACCTGCACCTGACCCTGGCCTGACCCTGCCTTTTCTCCCTTGAAAACAAGCACGCCTGTTGCCCTCCCCGCTGTGCCGGTATAAAAAAGTACCGGCTACAGCGCAGACAAAGCCAAGACATATCGACACGCTAGGTTTAATGTAAACGCCCTGTGCCATTGTTGGCGCTGACCGGAACCCAACGCCTGATGAAAGACTGGACGTTCCGGATTTAGAAGTGTCCTAAAGGCAAGTCCCCGTAATAAAAAGGAAACCCGCAGCGATGGCGTATTACCGCACTCCTCATGACGTTACCGCTCTGCCCGCTTGGCAAGCGCTCGATAAACATCGCCAAGCCATGCAGGATTTCAGCATGCGCGACGCATTCAATGCCGATCCCCAGCGCTTTTCCCAATTCACCTTGAGCAGCTGCGGGCTTTTCCTCGATTACTCGAAAAACCTCATCACTGCCCAAACGCGCGCCTTGCTCGTCGACCTGGCCAATGAAGTCGGCCTTAAAGACGCGATCAACGCGCTCTACGCTGGCGAGCCGGTCAACTCCTCCGAAGGTCGTCCGGCCCTGCACACCGCACTGCGTCGCCCGGTTGGCGACAAGTTGTCGGTCAACGGCGTGAACATCATGCCGGACGTACACAAGGTGCTGAACCAGATCACTGACCTGGTCGGCCGCATCCATGATGGCCTGTGGCGCGGTTACACCGAGAAGCCGATCACTGACGTGGTGAACATTGGCATCGGCGGCTCGTTCCTCGGCCCGGAGCTGGTCTCCGAAGCGCTGTTGTCCTACGCCCACAAAGGCGTGCGCTGCCACTACCTGGCGAACATTGACGGCAGCGAGTTCCACGAGCTGACCCAGAAGCTGCGCGCCGAGACCACGCTGTTTATCGTCTCGTCAAAATCCTTCAACACCCTGGAAACCCTGAAAAACGCCCAGGCCGCCCGCGCCTGGTACCTGGCTCAGGGTGGCTCGGAAGCCGAGCTGTATCGCCACTTCATCGCCGTCTCAAGCAACAACGCAGCGGCCGTGGCCTTCGGTATCCGCGAAGAAAACATCTTCCCGATGTGGGACTGGGTCGGCGGGCGTTACTCGCTGTGGTCGGCCATCGGCTTGCCCATCGCCCTGGCGATCGGCATGTCCAACTTCAAGGAACTGCTGTCCGGTGCCTACACCATGGACCAGCATTTCCAGAACGCCCCATTCGAAGCCAACATGCCCGTGCTGCTGGGTCTGCTGGGCGTGTGGTACGGCAACTTCTGGGGTGCGCAGAGCCACGCGATCCTGCCGTACGACCACTACCTGCGCAACATCACCAAACACTTGCAACAGTTGGACATGGAATCCAACGGCAAGAGTGTGCGCCAGGACGGTACGCCAGTGTCCACCGATACCGGCCCGGTCATCTGGGGCGGCGTAGGGTGCAACGGCCAGCACGCCTACCACCAGTTGTTGCACCAAGGGACCCAACTGATTCCGGCCGACTTCATTGTGCCGATTGTCAGCTTCAACCCGGTGTCCGACCACCATCAGTGGTTGTTCGCCAACTGCCTGTCCCAAAGCCAGGCACTGATGCTCGGCAAAACCCGCAGCGAAGCAGAAGCCGAGTTGCGTGAGAAAGGCGTTCCCGAAGCCGAAGTCCAGAAGCTGGCCCCGCACAAGGTGATCCCGGGCAACCGTCCAAGCAACACCATCGTGGTTGAACGCATCAGCCCGCGTCGCCTGGGCGCACTGGTGGCTATGTATGAACACAAGGTGTTTGTGCAAAGCGTGGTCTGGGGCATCAACGCCTTCGACCAATGGGGCGTGGAATTGGGCAAAGAGCTGGGCAAAGGCGTGTATAACCGCCTGACCGGTGCCGAAGAAACCTCGGCCGAGGATGCTTCGACCCAGGGCCTGATCAACTACTTCCGCGGTCGTCACCGCGGCTGAAGCCGGTACACCAAGGCCAACGTCCGTTTGGACGTTGGCCTTGTACCCTCCCCCCACTGCGTGCATCTTTATGACTTGTCGCCAAAACAAGAATAAGGACCGCTCATGTTCGATATCAGCACATTCCCCAACGCCGATGCCGTCCGCCAGGCCGCGCAGCTCAGTCAAGCCGACTACCAGCGCCTTTATCGCCAATCCATCGAGCAACCCGACACCTTTTGGGCAGAACAGGCCAAAAGCTTTCTCGACTGGATCAAACCCTGGCACACCGTCCAGCATTCAGACATTCACACCGGCGCCGCCCAATGGTTTGCCGGCGGCCAACTGAACGTCAGCTACAACTGCATCGACCGTCACCTGGCGCAACGCGCCGACCAGCCTGCCTTCATCTGGGAAGGCGATGATCCGACACGGTCTGCAAAAATCACCTACCGCCAGCTCCATCAAAACGTCAGCCGCCTGGCCAATGTGTTGAAAAACCGTGGCGTGAAAAAAGGCGACCGCGTGTGCATCTACATGCCGATGATCCCGGAAGCCGCCTACGCAATGCTGGCCTGCACACGCATTGGCGCGGTGCACTCGGTGGTTTTTGGCGGGTTCTCACCGGACGCCCTGCGTGACCGTATTCTCGACGCCGACTGCCGCACCGTGATTACTGCCGATGAAGGCGTGCGCGGCGGTAAACCGGTGGCGCTGAAAAAGAACGTCGACCAGGCCCTGGCCAGTTGCCCGAACGTCAGCACCGTGCTGGTGGTGGAGCGCACCGGCGCTGACGTTGCCTGGCACGAAGGCCGCGATCTCAAGTACCAGCAAGCTCTGGATGCCGCCAGCGACGACTGCCCGCCCGAGCCCATGGACGCCGAAGACCCGCTGTTCATCCTCTACACCTCCGGCAGCACCGGCAAACCCAAAGGCGTGCTGCACACCACCGGCGGCTACCTCCTGCAAGCGGCGATGACCTTCAAGTACGTGCTCGATTACCGCGACGGAGAAGTGTTCTGGTGCACCGCCGACGTGGGTTGGGTGACCGGCCACAGCTACATCGTGTACGGCCCGCTGGCCAATGGCGCTACCTCGCTGATGTTCGAAGGCGTGCCGAGCCACCCGGACAGCTCGCGCTTCTGGCAGGTGATCGACAAGCATCAGGTGAACATCTTCTACACCGCGCCCACCGCCCTGCGCGCCCTGATGCGTGAGGGTCACGGGCCACTGGAGAATACCTCCCGCGCCAGCCTGCGCCTGCTCGGCAGTGTCGGCGAGCCGATCAACCCCGAAGCCTGGGACTGGTACTTCAACGCCGTCGGTGAACAACGCTGCCCGATTGTCGACACGTGGTGGCAGACCGAAACTGGCGGCATCATGCTCAGCCCCCTGGTCAGCGCCCAGCGGATCAAGCCCGGCTGCGCAACCCAGCCGATGTTTGGCGTGCAGCCGGTGCTGCTGGATGAGCAAGGCAAGCCAATCAGCGGCGCCGGCAGTGGCGTGCTGGCGATCAAGGCCAGCTGGCCGGGGCAGATTCGCAGCGTCTACGGCAACCCGCAGCGCATGATCGACACCTATTTCAAACCCTACCCTGGCTACTACTTCACGGGGGACGGCGCACGCCGCGATGAGGACGGCGACTACTGGATCACCGGGCGCATCGACGATGTGATCAACGTGTCCGGCCACCGTATCGGCACCGCCGAGGTGGAAAGCGCGCTGGTGTTGCATGACCAAGTGGCCGAAGCCGCCGTGGTGGGCTATCCCCACGACGTCAAAGGCCAGGGAATTTATGCCTTCGTCACCCCAATGAATGGGGTTGAACCCAGCGATGCGTTGAAGAAAAACCTGCTTGAGCTGGTCAGCAAGGAAATCGGCAGCTTTGCCAAGCCGGAACTGATCCAATGGGCGCCGGCCTTGCCGAAAACCCGATCCGGCAAGATCATGCGGCGGATTCTGCGCAAAATCGCCTGCAATGAACTGGACAGCCTGGGTGACACCTCGACACTGGCCGACCCCAGCGTCGTGGATGGCCTGATCGACAAACGCCTGAACCGCTAGGAACCCTCGAGTCGCCATGGAATTTATCCGCAACCGTATCGAAACCCAGTTGATGAGCCTCACCGGCCTGTCGCTGGGCCAGCTGGATCTGGAAAACCCCAAGGGCGATCCAGGCCTGTTCGGGCCGGACTCGGTCAGTTGGCAGGTCCATGGCGATTTCAGCAGCATGTTGATTGGTGGCATCAGCGCCTTGATGCTGCAAGCCTTGCACCCGCTGGCACTGGCGGGTGTGTGGGACCACTCGAATTTTCGCCAGGACATGCTCGGGCGCTTACGGCGCACCTCGCAGTTCATTTCCGGCACCACGTTCGGCTCGCGCAAAGACGCCGAATGGCTGATCGAAAAAGTGCGCACCATTCACCTGCAAGTGACGGGGCATGCCCCGGACGGGCGACCTTACGCGGCCAGTGATCCGGCGCTGCTGACGTGGGTGCATGTGGCGGAGGTCAGCAACTTCCTCGCGGCCCACCTGCGTTACTGCAACCCGCGCCTTTCGGGTCGGGATCAGGACCGCTACTACAGTGAAATTGCGTTGGTGGCCGAACGCTTGGGCGCGCGGCATGTTCCGCGTTCACGGCAGGAAATTTCGGATTACCTGGCACGCATTCGTCCGCAACTGCTGTGCGACGAGCGCAGCCGCGAAGTGTTGCGTCTGCTGCTCAATGCACCGTCCCCCAGCACGCTGGCCAAACCTTTTGGCGCGCTGATGATGCAGGCGGGGATCGACTTGCTGCCGGACTGGGCAAGCAGCCTGCTCGGGCAACACCAAAGCCCGCTGCAACGGCAAATGGTCCGCGCCGGGGTCAAGCGCAGTGCGCCGTTGCTGCGCTGGGCGATGCGCAATGGCTCGGTGCAGCGTGCCCATCGGCGGATGGGGTTGATGTAGGCCGGCGCCTATAGCTGTTAAACTCCGCGCCCCATTTACAGCAAGGCGCGCTCTATGACTCCCTTGAATCAGGCGCTGCGCGCCGCCCTCGATTATCGCCAAGACCTGATCAACGAGTTGCATGCCCAAGGCACTGACTGCTACCGCTTGTTTCATGGCAGCCAGGAAGGCGCCGGCGGCCTGACTATCGACCGTTACGGCCCACAGTTGCTGGTGCAGAGTTTCCACCAATCCCTGGAAACAGCTGACCTCTTGGACCTGCACCAACTGATCAACCAGTTCATGGGCCTGGAATTGCTGCTGGTCTACAACGACCGCTCCCGTGGCAACTCGCGCATTGACCGTGAAGACACGGTGTACCGCGCCGAGCCTGCCGCGCTGGTAGACCTGGTTGGCCACGAATGGGGCCTCAATTATCGCGTGCGTGGGCGCCACGCCGGGCAAGACCCGTTGCTGTTCCTGGACCTGCGCAACACCCGCGGCTGGGTCAAGGCGCACAGCGCCGGCAAGAACGTGCTCAACCTGTTCGCCTACACCTGCGGCGTCGGCCTGAGCGCGGCGGCTGGTGGTGCGCGTGAGGTGTGCAACCTGGACTTCGCCGAGGGTAACCTGGCGGTCGGTCGCGAAAACGGTCTGCTCAACCCGCAATTGCCAACCATGGAATTCGTGCAGTCCGACTACTTCCCGGCGATTCGCCAACTGGCGGGCTTGCCGATCACTCAACGTCGCGGGCAGAAACTGCCGAGCTATCCCCGCCTCGAGCAGCGCCAATATGACCTGGTATTGCTCGACCCACCGGCATGGGCCAAGAGCGCCTTCGGCACCGTTGACCTGTTGCGTGACTACCAGAGCCTGCTCAAGCCTGCGCTGCTCGCGACGGCCGACAATGGCGTGCTGATCTGCTGCAACAACTTGGCGAAAGTCAGCATGGATGACTGGCGCGAACAGGTGCTGCGCTGCGCTGAGAAAGCCGGTCGCCCGGTACGCGATTGGCAAATCATGACGCCGGGCGCCGACTTCCCTTCCCAGGACCAGCAGCCACCGTTGAAAACCCTCATCCTGCAGCTGTAGTACTTTTCCCAAGAGGCCCGGTGCTTCGGAACCGAAATCCCGTGCCATACTCCAAGGCACTCCTGTTCGACATAGATGGCGTCACTCATGCCCAAAGGATTGATCCGCGCCGCTGGCGCCTTGTTGACCGCCCTGGCTCTGTACAGCTTGCTGGGTTTTCTGATTCTGCCGGGCATCGCCCTTCGTATTGCCAATCAACAGCTGGCCCATTACGCCACGGTGCCGGCACGCATCGAGCGTATCGAACTCAATCCGTTCAGCCTGGAAGTGACAGCCTGGGGCTTGAAAATCGGTGAACCGGGCAAGGAGCAAGTGGGTTTCGAGCGTCTCTACGCCAACCTGCAGATCGACAGCCTCTGGACTCGTGCCCTGCACCTGGCCGATGTGCAACTCGACCAACCCAAGACTGAGCTGCTGTTCAACAAATCCGGCCAGCTGAACCTGGCGCAGTTGTTCAAGCTGCCGCCGAGCGAGCCGACTCCGGCCGACCCGAACGCCAAGCCGTTCCCGCTGCGCATCGACAGCATCAAGCTGGCGGGCGGCTATGTGCATTTTCAAGACCTGCGTCCCAGCGAACCGATCGAATTCCTCTACGACAAACTCGACTTTGAACTGAAAAACCTCAGCACCTTGCCGGAAGACAACGCCGACATGACGCTGGTGGCCGCCGGCCCCGAGGGTGGGCAGATCGACTGGAAAGGCAACTTCAGCCTGGTACCGATCACGTCCGAGGGCACGCTGAAAGTCACCGACGGCAAGATGAAAGCCTGGTGGCCGTATGTCCGTGACGCCGTGCCGCTTGTGCTGGAAGACGGTGTGCTGAATTTCAGCACCCACTACACATTCAGCCTCGCCAAAGAAACCGAACTGAACCTGACCAACACGGCCGCCAGCATTGCGCCGTTTGCTATCAAGGCGCCCGATGGCCGCCCATTGGTGCGCCTGGAACGCTTGGACGTCAGTGACACCACGGTGGACCTGGCCAAGCAGCACGTGGTGGTCGGCAAGATTCGCAGCAACAAGCTGGAAACCTGGGCCGCCCGCGAAGCCGATGGGCAATTGGACTGGCAAAAACTGTTCGCCAGCCAACCGAGCAAACCGGCCAAGGCGCCCGAGCCCGCCACTGCGCCGGCGACGGCCGACTCGCCAAAGGCTGAACCGGCCGCGCCTAGCAAGCCCTGGCAGGTACTGCTCAAGGATGTACAGCTGCGTAACTATCAGGTGCACCTGGCCGACCGTCAGGCCAAACCTGCGGTAGCGCTGGAACTGGGGCCCTTGAACGTCGATGTGCGGAACTTCGACAGCCTGAACCAAAGCCCGTTTACCTTGAAGGTCGACTCCGGCCTGGGTAAGCAAGGCAAGATTCAGGCAACCGGCGAGGTCAATCTCAACCCGGTCAGCGCCAAACTCAAAGTGAATACCCAGGACATCGACCTGCGGGTTGCTCAGTCTTATATCAGCCCGTTCATTCGACTGGAACTGCGCAGCGGTATGTTGGGCAGCAACCTGGATGTGAACCTCAAGAGCACCGAGCCCTTGGCGCTTCAGGTCACCGGCCGCGCCCAGGTCGACCAATTGCACACCCTGGACACGCTCAAGACCCGCGACTTCCTAAAATGGCAGCGCCTGGTGCTCGAAGGTGTCAATTATCAACACGGCGACAGCCTGTCGATCGACAAGGTCAACCTGCTGCAACCGTACGCGCGCTTCATGATCAATGATGACCGCACCACCAACATCGATGACCTGTTGATCCCGCAGCCGGCCGACAGTGGCGCCAAATCGGCAGCCAAGCCGGCGGCCAGCAAAGATAAGCCGCTGGGTATCCATATAGGGCAGATCGCGATCAATGACGGCTCGGCCAACTTTGCCGACTTCAGCCTCACGCCCAACTTTGCCACGGCCATTCAACAGCTCAACGGGCAGATCGGCACCATTGACAGTCGCCAAGCCAAACCGGCCAGCGTCGACATCAAGGGCAAGGTGGATCGCTATGCGCCAGTGACCATCAAAGGCAGCGTGAACCCGTTTGATCCGATGGCGGCGCTGGATATCGCCACCAGCTTCAAACGTGTCGAATTGACCACGTTGACGCCGTATTCCGGCAAGTTCGCCGGTTTCCGCATCCGCAAGGGCAGGCTTAACCTGGACCTGCATTATGTGATCACCAAAGGCCAATTGAAGGCTGAAAACAAAGTGGTGGTTGAGCAACTGCAACTGGGTGAGAAAGTCGACAGCGCCGACGCCGTGGATTTGCCGATTCGCCTGGCCATTGCCCTGCTCAAGGACTCCGACGGCAAGATCTCCATCGAACTGCCGGTCACCGGCGACCTGAACAACCCGCAATTCAGTGTGATGCCGATTGTCTGGCAAACCCTGCGTAACCTGGTGGTGCGCGCGGCGACGGCGCCGTTCAAGTTCATCGGTGGGCTGGTGACGGGCGGAGGCTCGGAAGACTTGGGCAATGTGTCGTTCGCCCCAGGCTCCAGCGAGTTGAACAAAAACGCTCAAAGCGCGCTGGACACCCTGGCCAAGGCACTCAAAGAGCGCCCTACCCTGCGTCTTGAAATCGAAGGCACGGCGGCTGCCAGCAGTGACGGCCCCTTGCTCGCTGCCGAGCGACTGGAACGTGAATATCAGTACAACTACTACAAGATACTGCAGCGCCGTGGCGATAAGGTTCCGGCCCAGGCTTCGCTGCTGGTCGTACCCGAGAAGGAAAAAGCGCCATTGCTGGAAGGCATCTACCGCACCCGCCTGAAACAGCAACCGCCGGCCGAGTGGAAAGACTTGAGCAGCGATGAACGCACCGCGAAGCTGCGTGACGGGCTGATCAAGTTCTGGGGCGCCAGTGATGTACTGCTGCGTCAACTGGGGCAAGACCGAGCCAGTGCCATCAAGGACTACCTGGTGGACAAGGGCCAGCTGGAAGATGACCGGGTGTACTTCATTGATGCCAACCTGGGGCAGGCGGAAAAGGATGGCCGGGTGGTAACCCCAATGCATCTGGATGCTGAGTAACACCTGAGCGACACCCATCCAAACGTGGGAGCTGGCTGGCCTGCGATGCACACACCTCGGTCATTCAGTTGAATCGAGGTGATGCTATCGCGGGCAAGCCAGCTCCCACATTTGTGTGTGATCGACTTGGGTTTTTTCTGCCCAGAATAGAACAGGCCCCGACACAAGTGCCGGGGCCTGTAATGACCACATCCGTGTGGTCGGTCGCATGAACTCCAGAGGTGCCTTGGGTGGATATCTAACTCACCCTAAGCCGCCGCCATTCAGTTCAGACGAACAGTGGAGCGTTACTCTGCTTTCAGGCCATCGGCCGATACAGCTTTAACGCCTTTGATTTTCTTGGCGATATTCACCGCGGTGGTTTTCTGTGCTTCAGTCACTGCGACCGAAGAGGACAGAGACACTACGCCTTTGTTGGTTTCGACTTTGATGTCGGTGCCAGGAATGCCTTTCTCGGTTACCAGGTCAGCTTTTACTTTGGTGGTGATCCAGGTATCGGAAGTGGCGCCCTTGGCGTCAGCTGCTGCGCCTTTGGTTTTGTCGAGGTTGTCGGCTTTAGTTGCGCCGCCTGCCAGCAGGCCGTCAGCAGATACAGCGGTCACACCTTTAATGCGCTTGGTGATTGCTACTGCAGTGGCTTTCTGCGAATCAGAGATCGCTACGGTCGACGACAGGGAAACCACACCTTTGTTGGTTTCAACCTTGATGTCCGAACCAGGAATGCCTTTCTCGGTCAGCAGGTCAGCTTTGACTTTGGTGGTGATCCAAGTATCCGAAGTGGATTCTTTGGCTTTGGTCACTTCGCCAGCGGCCATGGTCATTGGAGCTTGGGAAGTCTGAGCAAAGGCCACGTTAGCACCCATGGCCAGGGTCAGAGCGGTAGCAGTAGCGAGAGCGAACTTCTTCATACGAGTAACTCCTGTTTTATTGAAAGTCTGCAGTGGGTAAACCTTGATGCTGCAGCGTTAACAGGGTTATTGCAGGCAGTGTGCCAAGTTACGCTTTCGAATTAAATCCTTATAAAACAATGGCTTATAGAAATAGCCAATTTTCGGAATCGTGCAACTTGCATGAAGCAGACCGTCCTTGCATGCAAGTTGCGGCTTTTGGAATTTACTAAGCATCTGATTTATCGGCATTTTCCCACGCGCATAAAAAAAGGACTCCGAAGAGTCCTTTTTTCAGCGTGAGACCTAGGTAATTAAACGCCCGAAGCCTTGGCTGCTGCTACGTCCTTGATGGACAACTTGATACGGCCGCGGTTGTCCACGTCCAGTACCAGCACTTCCACTTCCTGACCTTCTTTGAGAATGTCGGTCACTTTCTCAACACGAGCGTCGCTCAGCATGGAGATGTGAACCAGACCGTCTTTGCCCGGCAGGATGTTGACGAATGCGCCGAAGTCGACGATGCGTTCAACTTTACCGACGTAGATCTTGCCGATCTCGGCTTCTGCGGTGATACCCAGAACGCGCTGACGTGCAGCTTCTGCAGCTTCTTTGGTTTCGCCGAAGATCTTGATCGAGCCGTCGTCTTCGATGTCGATCGAAGCCTTGGTCTCTTCACAGATCGCACGAATGGTCGCGCCGCCTTTACCGATAACATCACGGATTTTGTCGGTGTCGATTTTCATCGCGATCATGGTCGGAGCATTTTCCGACAGCTCGGTGCGCGACTGACCAATGATCTGGTTCATCTGGCCGAGGATGTTCAGGCGCGCTTCCAGGGCTTGGCCCAGAGCGATTTCCATGATCTCTTCGGTGATGCCCTTGATCTTGATGTCCATCTGCAGCGCGGTAACACCTTTAGCGGTACCGGCTACTTTGAAGTCCATGTCGCCCAGGTGGTCTTCGTCGCCCAGGATGTCGGTCAGGATGGCGAACTTCTCGCCTTCTTTAACCAGGCCCATGGCGATACCGGCAACCGGTGCCTTCATCGGCACACCAGCGTCCATCAGCGCCAGGGAAGCACCGCAGACCGAAGCCATGGAGCTGGAACCGTTGGACTCGGTGATTTCCGACACCACACGGATGGTGTACGGGAACACGTCGGCAGCAGGCAGCATGGCTGCAATCGAACGACGGGCCAGACGGCCGTGACCGATTTCGCGACGACCAGCACCACCCATGCGACCACACTCACCTACCGAGAACGGAGGGAAGTTGTAGTGCAGCATGAACGGGTCTTTTTTCTCGCCTTCCAGGGTGTCCAGCAGCTGTGCGTCACGGGCAGTACCCAGCGTTGCAACTACCAGAGCCTGAGTTTCACCACGGGTGAACAAGGCCGAACCATGGGTCTTCGGCAGAACGCCGACTTCGATGTTCAGCGGACGTACGGTGCGCGTGTCGCGACCATCGATACGCGGCTTGCCGTTAACGATGTTTTCGCGAACGGTGCGGTATTCGATTTCACCGAAGGCAGCTTTGACGTCGCTGGAAGAAGGCTGGCCTTCTTCGCCGGACAGCTTGGCCACAACCTGTTCCTTCAGCTCGCCCAGGCGAGCGTAGCGGTCGGCCTTGACGGTGATGGTGTAGGCGTCGGAGATCGCAGCGCCGAAGTCGGAGCGGATAGCACCCAGCAGTTCAGTCGCTTCGGCTTGTGGAGCCCAGGTCCAAGTCGGCTTGGCAGCTTCGGCGGCCAGTTCTTTAACAGCGTTGATCACAACCTGGAACTCGTCGTGAGCAAACAGTACCGCGCCCAGCATCTGGTCTTCGGTCAGCTCTTTGGCTTCCGATTCAACCATCAACACGGCTTCCGACGTACCGGCAACGACCATGTCCAGGCTCGACGCTTTCTGTTGTTCGTAAGTCGGGTTCAGCAGGTAGCCGGTGCTTTCATGGAAAGCAACGCGAGCTGCGCCGATCGGACCATCAAAAGGAATACCGGAGATGGCCAGGGCAGCCGAAGTACCGATCATCGCAGCGATGTCCGGATCGGTCTTCTTGCTGGTGGAAACGACGGTGCAGACAACCTGCACTTCGTTCATGAAGCCTTCTGGGAACAGTGGACGGATCGGACGGTCGATCAGTCGGGAAGTCAGGGTTTCTTTTTCGGAAGGACGGCCTTCGCGCTTGAAGAAACCGCCAGGGATCTTACCGGCAGCGTAAGTCTTTTCCTGGTAGTGAACAGAAAGAGGGAAGAAGCCTTTGCTTGGGTCAGCGGTCTTGGCGCCAACAACGGTCACCAATACGGTGACGTCGTCGTCAACGGTGACCAGCACTGCGCCGGAGGCTTGACGGGCGATACGGCCTGTCTCGAGGGTAACGGTCGACTGACCGAACTGGAATTTTTTGATAACCGGGTTCACGGTGTCCTACCTTCTTTGTGGCTCTTGGGGAACTTGTCTTCTTGCGAAATTCTTGGGCAATGCCGGGAATCGGCCCGACGCTCGTCCAGGGTAAAACGTGTATCCAGATAAAACTTGAGGCTGGGAGCCTGCCATGGGCCAGCGGGAATCCCACTGACACACGGCAGACAACCAACCTCTAGCGCAATCGCTGATTAGCGACGCAGACCCAGGCGACCGATCAGAGCCTGATAACGACCCAGATCCTTGCCTTTCAGGTAGTCCAGCAGCTTACGGCGCTGGTTTACCATGCGGATCAGACCACGACGGGAGTGGTGATCTTTACCGTTGGCCTTGAAGTGACCTTGCAGCTTGTTGATGTTGTGGGTCAGCAGTGCAACTTGCACTTCTGGCGAACCAGTGTCACCAACAGCTTGCTGATAGTCAGCTACGATTTGTGCTTTTTCTTGAACGTCGAGAGCCATGAGGCAATCCTTTTTTCAGGAAACCACCCAAAGGGTGATCTCAACAGGCCAGGGACAAATCCCTGTATCTAAAAATGAGTGTTGACCGTGCCTGTTAACAGCCACACTCGTTCGGTCATTCTGACCGAATCAGTCGACGCGGCGCGATGCGCCCGTCTTCGCTCACTTCACCGATACCGATGAAGCGACCGTTATGATCCTGTACCCGCACCATACCGAACTTCGGAGCATCCGGGGCACGTACCGGTTGGCCGTTGAGCCAGTAGAACGCGCTGTGCTCCGAGAAGTGCAGCAATGGCCAATCCAGCAAACCGCTGTCCGATGGCATCAGGAAGCGATCAACTGCTTCATTGCCGCCTTCGGCATGTACCGCTTCCAACTCTTCCAGCGTGACCGTCTGGGCCAGACTGAAAGGACCGGCCTGGGTGCGTCGCAATTCTGCAACGTACGCGCCGCAACCGAGCTTTTCACCAATATCTTCCACCAGGGTACGGATATAGGTGCCTTTGCTGCAGTCCACGGCCAAGCGGGCAGTGTCGCCTTCATGGGCGAGCAATTCCAAGCGCGCAATAGTAACAGAACGCGGTTCGCGCTCCACTACTTCGCCCGCACGTGCCAGCTTGTACAGAGGCTGGCCATCACGCTTGAGGGCCGAGTACATCGGCGGTATCTGACTGATTTGCCCACGAAAACCGGGTAAAGCAGCTTCAATATCAGCACGACCAACGGTCACGTCGCGAACCTGCAGAACATCACCCTCGGCATCGGCCGTGGTGGTGGTCTTGCCCAGTTGCATCAGTGTTTCGTAACCCTTGTCGGAATCGAGCAGGTATTGCGAGAACTTGGTCGCCTCACCAAAGCACAACGGCAGCACGCCGGTGGCCAGGGGGTCGAGACTGCCGGTGTGCCCGGCCTTCTCGGCATTGAGCAGCCAGCGAACTTTCTGCAAGGCAGCATTGGAGGTAAAGCCAATGGGCTTGTCGAGCAGAATGATGCCGCTGACGTTGCGACGGATACGTTTGACCTGAGCCACCGCTTACTCCTTGGCGTCTTCAGGTGTGGACGGGTGCTGGCTGTCTTCAGCCACGGCGCGCTCGATCAGCGCCGACAGGTGCGCACCACGCACGACGCTTTCGTCGTAGTGGAAGTGCAACTGAGGCACGCTGCGCAGCTTCATTTCGCGGGCCAACTGCATGCGCAGGAAACCTGCAGCCGAGTTGAGCACCTTGATGCTTTGCGCGATTTCTTCGCTGCTGTCCTGGCCCATCACGGTGATGAAGATCTTCGCGTGACCTACGTCGCGGCTCACTTCAACGGCGGTGATGGTGACCAGGCCAACGCGTGGGTCTTTGACTTCGCGACGGATCAGTTGGGCCAGCTCGCGCTGCATCTGATCGCCGATACGCTGGGTACGGCTGTATTCTTTTGCCATGTCTTGTTACCTGTTACTGCCACACGGTGAAACCCGTGGGGTCTGAAAGCGGCAAACGCCCGGCCTGACAAAAGCCAGACCGGGCGTTGCGTTTAGAGTCCGTACGCTGCGCGGGGCATCTGCATGCCCACGCGTCGCGTGGCTCCGGAAGTGCGCGAGTTAGAGGCTGCGAGCAACCTGAACCTTCTCGTAGACTTCGATCTTGTCGCCAGCTTTGACGTCGTTGTAGCTCTTGACGCCGATACCGCATTCCATGCCGGCACGCACTTCGGAAGCGTCATCCTTGAAGCGGCGCAGGGATTCCAGCTCGCCTTCGAAGATAACGATGTCTTCACGCAGTACACGGATTGGACGGTTACGGTGCACAACACCTTCGATAACCATGCAACCGGCGATCGCGCCGAATTTCGGCGAGCGGAACACGTCACGCACCTCGGCAACACCCAGGATATTCTCCCGAACGTCGCTGCCAAGCATACCGGTAAGGGCTTTCTTGACGTCTTCGATGATGTCGTAGATGACGTTGTAGTAACGCATGTCCAGGCCTTCCTGCTCGACGATCTTGCGAGCGCCAGCATCGGCACGCACGTTGAAGCCGAACAGTACAGCGTTGGAAGCCAGTGCCAGGTTGGCGTCGGACTCGGTGATACCACCGACACCGCCACCGACAACGCGCACTTGCACTTCGTCGTTACCCAGGCCGTTCAAGGCGCCGTTCAACGCTTCGAGGGAACCACGGACGTCAGATTTGAGGACGATGTTAAGCGTCTTCTTCTCTGCCTGGCCCATGTTTTCGAAGATGTTTTCCAGCTTGCCGGCGTGAGCACGGGCCAGTTTGACTTCGCGGAACTTGCCTTGACGGAACAGAGCCACTTCACGGGCTTTCTTCTCGTCGGCTACTACGCTCATCTCGTCGCCAGCGTCCGGGGTACCGTCCAGGCCGAGAATCTCGACAGGGATGGAAGGACCGGCTTCCTTGATTGGCTTGCCGTTCTCGTCGAGCATGGCACGTACACGGCCGTAGTTCGAACCGACCAGCACCATGTCGCCTTGGCGCAGCGTACCGTCTTGAACCAGAACGGTTGCAACCGGGCCACGACCTTTGTCGAGACGCGATTCAACCACAACACCGCGACCCGGGGCCGATGGCGTTGCTTTCAATTCGAGTACTTCAGCTTGCAGCAGGACCGCTTCGAGCAGTTCGTCTACACCGGTACCGACTTTTGCCGAGACCGAAACGAACGGCGTATCACCGCCCCACTCTTCGGACGTCACGCCGTGAACCGACAGCTCGCTACGGATGCGATCGAGATCGGCGCCCGGCTTGTCGATTTTGTTCACGGCAACAACCAGTGGAACACCAGCGGCCTTGGCGTGCTGGACAGCTTCAATGGTCTGCGGCATCACGCCGTCGTCCGCTGCAACCACCAGAATCACGATGTCAGTCGCCTTGGCACCACGGGCACGCATTGCGGTAAACGCGGCGTGACCAGGGGTGTCGAGGAAAGTGACCATGCCGCGTTCAGTTTCAACGTGGTATGCACCGATGTGCTGGGTGATACCGCCGGCTTCGCCAGCAGCTACCTTGGCACGACGGATGTAGTCGAGCAGCGAGGTCTTACCGTGGTCAACGTGGCCCATTACGGTCACAACTGGCGCACGGGAGAACGACTCACCTTCAAACTTCAGGGACTCGGCCAGGGAATCTTCCAGGGCGGTGTCGCTGACCAGGGTCACTTTGTGGCCCAGCTCTTCAGCAACCAGTTGGGCAGTTTCCTGGTCCAGTACCTGGTTGATGGTCGCTGGAGTACCCAGTTTGAACATGAACTTGATGATTTCAGCAGCCTTGACCGACATCTGATTGGCGAGATCGCCAACCGTGATGGTCTCGCCGATCTGCACATCACGCACGACAGGGCCGGTTGGGCTCTGGAAACCGTGGGCGTTGCGCTTTTTCAGCTTGGCCTTGCCGCGACCACCACGACGGAAGCCATCGCTTTCTTCGTCGGTAGTACGTGGGGCAACGCGTGGAGCAGGCGCTTTCTCTTTGACCGAGGCACGATGTGGAGCGTTTTTACGCTCGCCATCGCCACCACCACCGCGACGATTGTTATCGTCGGCACGTGGCTTGTCCGGACGACGAGGCTCGTCGCGCTTGCGAGCGTCTGCTGCAGGAGCAGGTGCAGCGGCAACCGGAGCAGCCTCACGCACAGCTTCAACAGGCGCTACAGGAGCGGCGACCGCGTCAGTACCAGCAGGTTGCGCAGCAGCAGGCTGGCGGCGCGCTTCTTCTTCGGCGCGACGCTTGGCTTCTTCTTCAGCCTTCTGACGAGCAGCATTTTCTACTGCGCGACGTTCATCCAGTTCGCGTTTGCGCTCGGCTTCGATTTCTTCCGGGCTGCGCTGTACGAAGACTTTCTTCTTGCGTACTTCAACGCTGATGCTCTTGCTACCAGCAACACGCAGGGTGCTGGTGGTTTTGCGCTGCAATGTAATCTTGCGCGGTTCTTCCACTTTCGCCTTGTGGCTGCTCTTCAAGTGAGTCAGCAAAGACTGCTTCTCACTGTCGCTCACACCTTCATCGGCGGCGGTGTGCGGCAGACCTGCCTCACGCATCTGCTGCAACAGGCGCTCTACCGGTGTTTTGACCTCATCGGCCAGTTGTTTCACCGTGACTTGCGTCATGCACTTCTCTCCTCAGGCCGCGCCTAGTTACTCGAACCAATGGGCTCGGGCGGCCATGATCAACTTGCCGGCACGATCATCGTCAATGCCGTCGATGTCGAGCAGATCGTCAATAGACTGCTCGGCCAGGTCTTCGCGGGTAATTACGCCGCGCACCGCCAGTTCCATCGCCAAATCCTTGTCCATACCCTCAAGCGAGAGCAGGTCTTCGGCCGGATGGGCGTCTGCCAGCTTTTCCTCAGTAGCGATGGCTTTAGTCAACAAACGATCCTTGGCCCGAGCGCGAAGCTCGTTGACGGTGTCTTCGTCAAAGCCGTCGATGTTGAGCATTTCTTCCAACGGTACGTAGGCAATCTCTTCCAGGCTGGTGAAGCCTTCATCTACCAGCACCTGCGCCAGGTCTTCGTCGACTTCCAGCTCGTCGATGAAGTTGCGCAGGATGTCACCGGTTTCAGCTTGCTGCTTAGCCTGGATGTCCGATTCGGTCATCACGTTCAGGGTCCAGCCGGTCAGTTGGCTGGCCAGACGCACGTTCTGACCACCACGACCAATGGCCTGAGCCAGATTATCTGCGCCAACGGCGATGTCCATTGCATGGGCATCTTCGTCAACGATAATTGCCGCCACTTCAGCCGGCGACATGGCGTTAATTACGAACTGCGCCGGGTTATCGTCCCACAGGACGATGTCCACACGCTCACCGCCCAACTCGCCCGACACTGCCTGGACGCGCGAACCGCGCATACCAATGCAAGCGCCCTGCGGGTCGATGCGTTTGTCCTTGGAGCGGACCGCGATCTTGGCGCGCGAACCCGGGTCGCGGGACGCAGCCATGACTTCGATCAGGCCTTCGGCAATTTCCGGCACTTCGATACGGAACAGCTCGATCAGCATTTCCGGCGCGGTACGCGACAGGATCAACTGAGGGCCGCGGTTCTCGGTGCGGATTTCCTTGAGCAGCGCACGCAGACGCACGCCGACACGGAAGGTTTCGCGAGAGATGATGTCTTCGCGGGCCAGCAACGCTTCAGCGTTGTTGCCCAGGTCAACGATCACGTTGTCGCGGGTAACTTTTTTCACGGTACCGGAGATGATTTCACCCAGGCGCTCGCGATAAGCGTCAACGACTTGAGCGCGCTCAGCTTCGCGAACCTTCTGCACGATGACCTGCTTGGCGGTCTGTGCAGCAATACGGCCGAATTCGATCGACTCGATCTTTTCTTCGACGACATCACCGACCTTGGCGCCAGGGTGCGTTTCAGCAACCTTGCTCGGCCAGGTTTCGATGGCCGGATCATCAAGATCGGCTTCTTCGACGACCGTCCAGCGACGGAAAGTCTCATAGGCACCGGTGTGGCGGTTGATTTCCACACGCAGATCAACTTCGTCTTCAAAACGCTTTTTGGTAGCAGTGGCCAGGGCCAGCTCCAGCGCTTCAAAAATCACGTTTGCCGGTACGCCCTTTTCATTGGATACCGACTCAACAACCAGCAGTACTTCTTTGCTCATCGTACGCCTCGCCTTTCGCAAGCCATTGGATCCGCGGGATCCGCGTCTCAGTCAAAACTGGGAATAATGTTGGCCTTGTCGATCATATCGATCGGCAACAGGAATTCATGGTCTTCTACCTGCACCACGACATCCTGTTCTTCTACACCGCGCAGAAGGCCCTGAAAGTTGCGTCGCCCTTCAAAGGGAGAACGCAGCTTGATCTTCACTTGTTCACCGGCAAATTTTGCAAACTGATCAATAGTGAACAGTGGGCGTTCCATGCCAGGCGAGGAAACTTCGAGGGTGTATTCAACGGAAATCGGATCTTCAACATCCAGGACACCGCTGATCTGACGGCTGACAATGGCACAATCGTCCACCAGCACGCCGCCCTCTTTATCGATATAAACGCGCAACATTGAGTGGCGACCTTGAGCCGAAAACTCAATACCCCAGCATTCATAGCCTAGGGCCACGACCACCGGGGCCAGCAAGGCCTGCAACTCTTCTAGCTTGCTCGACACCTGAACCCCCTCGTGCATGTATGTGCATGCTGTGCAAAATAAAAAAATGGGCGAAACGCCCATCCTTGAAACGCCGTCGAACAGCGGCGTTGAAAGTGTCCAGCTAACAAAAAGCCCCTTAAAAGGGGCTCCGCTAAAACTGGTTGCGGGGGCCGGATTTGAACCGACGACCTTCGGGTTATGAGCCCGACGAGCTACCAGACTGCTCCACCCCGCGACAAAGCTGGGGCGGAAGTATACGACCGATCCCTTACAGGGTCAATGTAACCTTCCACCTACAAGAAAGCCCGCAACAGCGGGCTCTCCTGATAATTGGTACCGAGAAGGGGACTCGAACCCCTACACCCTATGGGCACAACCACCTCAAGGTTGCGTGTCTACCAATTCCACCACCTCGGCAATACAGCGTTTACAACCCTTCTTACTTCTGCTCTTGAGCTGGAGGTACGTCAGTCGCTGGAGTAGCCGACTTTTGCTCTTGAAGCACCGGGACATCATCAGAAGCCGGTTTTGCTTTTGGTACTTCCAACACTGCTGGATTTGGGAGACCTACTTGAGTCAGCACGTGAGCTTTCTCTTTAGCAAAGTAACCTAACCCCAAGCTGGTTATGAAGAAACCGGCGGCAAGTATAGCAGTAAACTTACTAAGAAAGGTAGAGGAACCTTGGCTTCCGAACACAGTATTTGAAGCACCTGCACCGAAAGACGCACCAGCATCCGCACCTTTACCCTGTTGCAACAAAACCAGGGCAACTACGCCCAGGGCAGCCAACAGATGAAAAACGACTACGACTGTTTCCAGCATTTTTTCAGTTTCCCGCGGCGCGACAGATCGCACCGAACTCATCTGCATTCAGGGAAGCTCCACCAATGAGCCCCCCATCGATATCCGGCATGCCGAACAGTTCGACCGCATTGGCCGCCTTCACGCTGCCGCCGTATAGAAGCCGCACACCTTGCGCGACTTCAGAATTCTCTGCCGCTAACTGAGCGCGGATGGCTGCGTGCACATCCTGCGCCTGTTGCGGTGTAGCAGTCAGCCCGGTGCCAATGGCCCAGACCGGCTCGTAAGCAATGACTGCCTTTGCAAACGCACCAACACCCAGCTCCTCGATGATGCTGCCCAGCTGACGCGAGACAACTTCAAGAGTCTTGCCCGATTCACGCTGCTCCAGGGTCTCCCCTATGCACAACACTGGAATCAAGCCACAAGCCTGTGCCGCTGCGAACTTGCGATTGAGCGTCCCATCACGCTCGCCCATCATCTGACGGCGCTCGGAGTGCCCGACAAGCACATAGGAACAACCCGCATCTACCAGCTGACTCGGCGAAATCTCGCCGGTCAACGCACCTTGCATGGGCTCCACCGCAGAGTTCTGCGCGCCGACCTGAATCGACTTACCTTTCAAGCCATCAACAACCTGGTTGATATGCAAGCAAGGCGGGAAAACCGCAACATCAACACCGCTAGGCAAGGCCAAGTGACGAAGGCCATTGATCAGCTCAGCGACACTGGCGCGGGTACCGTGCATCTTCCAGTTACCAGCTACCATAGTGCGACGCATGCTGTACCTCGTCGGTCAAAGTGGGCGCAGATGTTACCCAACCACATCATCACTGGCAAGCCGAATTCAGGCGCAAATTTCAGTTACCAGTTTTGCCAGGTCTTCGGCATGGCCACGAACCTGTGTTTCGTCTTCGCCTTCGACCATGACGCGCACCAGAGGCTCTGTGCCGGACTTGCGCAACAGCACCCGTCCACGCCCCGCCATTGCCAGGGTCACGCGCTCGCACGCGTCTTTGACAGCTGGGTGCTCAATCGGGTTTTCGCCACCGGCAAAACGCACATTGAGCAGAACCTGCGGGCACTTACGCAGCGCCTGTCGCGCCTGAGCGAGACTCTCTTCACGGCGACGCAACGACAACAACACTTGCAGAGCAGCAATGATGGCATCGCCCGTAGTGGTGTGCTGGAAGCAGACAACATGCCCGGAGTTTTCACCTCCCACCTGCCAATTACGCTCCAGCAGCTCGGCGATCACATACCGGTCACCGACATTGGCGCGTACGAACGGAATACCCAGCTCAGCCAGAGCGAGCTCAAGCCCAAGATTGCTCATCAATGTGCCGACGACACCACCTTGCAGCTTGTTACGCTCATGCAGGTCGCGAGCAATGATAAACAGCAGGTCATCGCCATCAACCACGGTACCGGTGTGATCCACCATCAACACGCGGTCGCCATCGCCATCAAAGGCGATGCCCAGGTCGGCATGCTCAGCCAGAACGGCCGCCTGCAGCTGCCCCATGTGGGTAGAGCCGCAATTATCATTGATGTTCAAGCCGTTCGGTTGCGCCGACAGCACCGTCACGTCCGCACCCAGCTCTTTGAATACACTTGGAGCCACCTTATAGGTTGCACCGTGGGCACAGTCGATAACGATCTTCAACCCGGCAAAATTGGTACTGCTCGGCACGCTGCTCTTGCAAAATTCGATATAACGGCCCGATGCGTCGTTGATACGCGAGACCTTGCCCAACTTGCTGGACTCAACCACCGTCATCGGTGCATCCAATAACTCTTCAATCATCAACTCGATCTCGTCCGGCAACTTGGTGCCCTGGCCCGAGAAGAATTTGATGCCATTGTCATCATGGGGATTGTGCGACGCACTGATCACGATACCGGCTTCAGCGTGAAAGGTACGCGTCAGGTAAGCGATCGCAGGCGTCGGCATTGGCCCCAACAGCATCACATCAGCACCGGCGGCGGACAAACCCGCCTCCAGCGCGGATTCGAACATATAACCCGAAATACGGGTGTCCTTGCCCACCAGAATCCGGCAAGCGCCCATGCTGCGGAACGCCATGCCTGCCGCCCAGCCCAGCTTGAGCATGAAATCAGGAGTAATCGGGAATTCACCGACCCGACCGCGAATACCGTCGGTGCCAAAATATTTTTTAGTCATAAGTGCTCCGTCATTCTTATTCGGCTGATTCTACAGCGGCAATCATACGCACCACATCGACTGTCTCGGCGACATCATGCACGCGCAAAATTCGCGCGCCTTTGGTCATGGCAAGCGCAGCAAGCGCCAGACCGCCGTACAGCCGCTCGCCTACCGGGCGGTTCAAGGCCAGCCCTATCATGCTCTTGCGCGAAACACCGACCAACAAAGGCCGACCAAGGGCGTGCAGGGCTTCCATATGTTTAAAGAGGCTCAAATTGTGCTGAAGCGTCTTGGCGAAGCCAAATCCGGGATCAAGGATGATCTTATCGGCAGCGATTCCCACCTTGGCGCACTGAGCGATCCTTTCAGCAAGAAACCCACTCACTTCACTCACCAGGTCGTCGTAATGCGGGCTGTCCTGCATGTTGCCGGGCTCTCCCAGCATATGCATCAGGCACACCGGCAGGCCGGTTGCCGCCGCGGCATCCAGGGCTCCGTCTCGCTGTAGGGAGCGCACATCGTTGATCAGGCCCGCACCCAGGCGCGCCGTCTCACGCATTACTGCCGGCGTGGATGTATCAACCGAGATGATCACATCAAGCTCGCGGGCGATACGCTCAACTATCGGTGCAACCCGCTCCAGCTCCTCCAAGGGAGAAACAACACGCGCTCCGGGGCGAGTCGATTCGCCACCAACATCAATCAACGTTGCCCCCGCCAGCACCATAGCCTCGGCGTGACGCAACGCAGCGTCCTGCTGACTGAAACGGCCGCCGTCGGAAAAGGAATCAGGAGTTACATTAAGAATGCCCATGACGTGTGTCTGGGCCAAATCAAGAACCCGGTTGCCGCAAGGCAACCGGGTGGAGGACGACGCAGAAGTCATTTCAAACCTTAGTGGTCAGCCGCAGGGCCACCGATCGGGGTTTCAGGGCGTTCGTTCTGAACCACTGGCGGGGTGCCAGAGGTGCCTGAACCGCCTTCCCAATCGCGAGGCTCACGAGGCGTACGACCGGCCATAATGTCGTCGATCTGGTCGGCGTCAATGGTCTCGTACTTCATCAGCGCATCAGCCATTGCATCCAGCTTGTCGCGGTTGTCAGTCAGGATCTGCTTGGCAGTGCCGTAGCACTGGTCAATGATGCTGCGCACCTCGGAGTCGATCAGCTTGGCCGTCTCACCGGAGAAGCTGGCGCTTTGACCGCCGCCGCCACGCCCCAGGAACACTTCGCCATCTTCTTCGGCATACATCAATGGACCAAGTTTTTCCGACAAGCCCCACTTGGTCACCATGTTTCGTGCAATCTGGCTGGCGCGCATGATGTCGTTGGAGGCACCGGTGGTCACACCGTCAAAGCCCAAGGTCATTTCTTCAGCAATTCGGCCACCGTACAGCGAGCAGATCTGGCTGATCAGCGCTCGCTTGGAGAGGCTGTAACGATCCTCTTCCGGCAGGAACATGGTGACACCCAGCGCGCGACCACGAGGGATGATCGACACTTTGTAAACCGGGTCATGCTCAGGCACAACACGACCCACAATGGCGTGACCGGCTTCGTGATAAGCGGTGTTCTGCTTCTCTTTTTCAGACATGACCATGGATTTGCGCTCGGCGCCCATCATGATCTTGTCTTTTGCCAGCTCGAACTCTTTCATTTCAACGATGCGCTTACCGGTACGGGCAGCGAACAACGAAGCCTCGTTCACCAGGTTGGCAAGGTCTGCACCGGAGAAACCTGGCGTGCCACGAGCAATCACGGCAGGCGCCACATCGTCGCCCATCGGTACTTTGCGCATGTGCACTTTCAGAATCTGTTCGCGACCGCGGATATCCGGCAGGCCAACCACCACCTGACGGTCAAAACGACCTGGACGCAGCAGCGCAGGGTCCAATACGTCAGGGCGGTTAGTCGCAGCAATGACGATGATGCCGTCATTCATTTCGAAGCCGTCCATCTCCACCAGTAACTGGTTGAGGGTCTGCTCACGCTCATCGTGACCGCCGCCCATGCCAGCACCACGATGGCGACCAACAGCGTCGATTTCGTCGATGAAGATGATGCACGGTGCGTGCTTCTTGGCCTGTTCGAACATATCGCGAACACGGCTGGCACCCACACCAACAAACATTTCGACGAAGTCAGAACCGGAAATGGTGAAGAAGGGTACTTTGGCTTCGCCGGCAATCGCCTTGGCGAGCAAGGTTTTACCGGTACCCGGAGGACCAACCATCAGTACGCCGCGTGGAATACGGCCACCCAGGCGTTGGAACTTGCCCGGATCGCGCAGGAACTCGACCAACTCACCGACTTCTTCCTTGGCTTCGTCGCAACCCGCAACGTCAGCCAGGGTGGTCTTCACCTGATCCTCGGAGAGCAGGCGCGCCTTGCTCTTGCCGAAGCTCATCGGCCCGCCCTTGCCTCCCGCACCGCCTTGCATCTGGCGCATGAAGAACATAAAGACAGCAATAATCACCAGGATCGGGAAGCTGGCCACCAGGAGTTGAGTCCAGATGCTCTGCTGCTCAGGCTGCTTGCCTTCGACGACTACGTGGTTATCCACCAAATCGCCAATCAGACCGTTGTCCTGAATAGCCGGACGAATGGTCTTGAAGCTGTCGCCATCGTTGCGCTTGCCGGTGATCACATAGCCATCAACCGCTACGCGCTCGACCTTGCCATCCTTAACTTGCTGGATGAAGTCGGAATAGTTGAGGGTCTGCGGCTCGTTAGGGCTGGAGAAGTTGTTCATCACCGTCACCAGGACTGCCGCGATGATCAACCACAGGATCAGATTCTTTGCCATATCGTTCAATTAACTACCCTCTGAAGCAAGCTCCGCTACTGGCGCGCGCTTCGCATGATATTCACCGGCCTAACTTACTACATTACCTACAACTCTGGCAGGCGCCGTCTGTAACCCTTTGTGAAACTTTGACTACACAATATTCGTAAAGCTTCGTGACGAAAGCGATATAAAAAAACCTATCGCCTTCCTCGAATTCCTCAAAAACGCTCTTCACTCGCCGCACCTTCAACACCGCGGAAGCCGCGGCACAACAGGTATTGCTCTCGAGACCTGTCCCGAGAAGAGTCTGGCTTGCGCGTTTGCACCTTGTCGAACAACTTGCGAATGTTCTTGTGGTACTCGTCAAAACCTTCGCCCTGGAAGACTTTCACCAGAAAATCCCCACCCGGACGCAACACCCGACCCGCCAAATCCAACGCCAGTTCACACAGGAACATTGCGCGCGGCATATCGACGGCCGGTAATCCACTCATATTGGGGGCCATGTCGGAAATCACAAGGTCTACCTGCGAATTTCCCACCGCCTCGAGGATCTCTGCGAGCACGGCGTCCTGGGTGAAGTCACCGTGAACAAAGGTCACATCCGGGATGCTGTCCATTTCCAGGATGTCAGAAGCAATCAAACGGCCCTGCCCACCAATCAGACGACTGGTCACCTGCGACCAACCACCAGGGGCCGCGCCAAGATCAATAACGCTCATGCCGGGGCGAATCAATTTGTCCTTGTCCTGGATCTCAAGGAGCTTGTAGCTGGCCCGCGAACGGTACCCGTCCTTTTGCGCCTTTTTGACGTAAGGATCGTTGAAATGCTCTTGCAGCCACTTAAGGCTAGTTTTGGAACGGGCCACGGGCCACCTCGAAAAATAAAACGGGTCGTGATTAACTGGGCGGTCCCGGACTCGCTCGGGTAAACTGGCCGCCGCTTTTTACAAGATCAGACGCAGGGGTCAGATTATGCCGCTCACTCAAGAGCAGAAGAAACAGTACAAATCCATTGGCCACCATCTGAAACCAGTTCTGATTGTGGCAGACAACGGTTTGACTGAAGGTGTGTTAGCCGAACTTGAACGCGCATTGGGCGATCACGAACTGATCAAGATCAAGGTCAACATCCTTGACCGCGAAGCGCGTTTGGCCGCCGTTGCAGAACTGTGCAAGGTCGGCAAAGCGGATCTGGTTCAGGTCATTGGCAAGATGGCACTGCTGTATCGCAAGAACTTCAGCGTCAACAAGCAACTGTCGAACGTACACCGCTTCAAGTAATAAAAGGGTCACGGGCGTGCTTCGCGCGCCCCGCCACTCCATCCTGGCGCCGGTTGCAACACCAGCACCAAGCCGGAGAACCCTAGCACAAGATAGCTGAATAGCTGCCAGCGCAACGCTTCCGGCAGCCACGTATGCACCACGCAAAACATTGCGCATGCGTACAGCGCCATCAACAGCAGTTGGCCGCGAATATCCCGCCACAAACTCCCCAAGCCTTCGGCCTTGATCAGCACCAGCACCTGGAGCGTCACGCACGCTGCCGCAAAACCTACCAGCAGCGCGCTGAGCAATCCGTCGATTTCATCGATCAACAACGGCGCCAGGCCAATCAGGCCCAGCGTCGGCAGTAAACCAATGTGTAACAACCACACGCCGCCCACCCAAAGCATCTGGGCAAGCTGCCAAAGCATGGCGCCCGCACGAAGCGGGCGCCGCCTTTCAGATGTGACGAACTTCAACAATCTCGTACTCGATTACGCCACCAGGTGTTTTCACCGCCACCACATCACCCTCTTCCTTGGCAATCAAGGCACGGGCAAGAGGCGAACCAACCGAGATCTTGCCGAGTTTGAAGTCAGCTTCGTCCTCGCCGACGATGTGATAAACAACGCGCTCATCCGTCTCGACGTTGGCGATTTCCACGGTGGTACCGAAAATCACTTTGCCAGTATGCGGGATGGTCGTGACGTCGATGATCACCGCGTTCTGCATACGGCCTTCGATGTCACGGATCCGCGCTTCGACCATACCCTGCTGCTCGCGAGCAGCATGGTATTCAGCGTTTTCCTTCAAGTCACCCAGCTCGCGAGCCGTACCGATGTCCTGGCTCAGCTTCGGACGGACGACCTTGGTCAGATGGGCGTGTTCCTCTTCCAGGGCCTTGGCGCCCTGGACAGTCATTGGGTATTTGGTCATGCCTTCAATCCTGCGTGTAGATCCTGCAAGCGACGCACGGTCTTTTCCGGACCGAACTTAAGCGCTTCGCAGATGGCTTCGCCAGCAGCAATGGTAGTGGTGCAGTAAATCTTGTGCTGCAAGGCATTACGACGAATGGAGTAGGAGTCCGCGATCGACTGGCGACCTTCGGTGGTGTTGATGATCAGGGTGACTTCGTCATTCTTGATCATGTCGACCACGTGCGGACGGCCTTCCGTCACCTTGTTCACGCGACGCACTTTCAGGCCGGCAGCTTCGATCAGCTTGGCGGTCCCGGCGGTGGCCACGACTTCAAAGCCCAAGTTGATCAGATCACGGGCCACGCCTGCAACCAGCGGTTTGTCATCATCACGCACACTGATGAACGCGGTACCGCCAGTCGGCAATACTTCGCTTGCACCCATCTGGGCTTTGGCGAACGCTTCACCGAAGGTGTCGCCCACACCCATCACTTCACCGGTGGACTTCATCTCTGGGCCCAGGATCGGGTCCACACCAGGGAATTTGGCGAAGGGGAACACCGCCTCTTTCACGCTGTAGAAGTTAGGAATGATTTCCTTGGTGAAGCCGATTTCCTTCAAGGTCTTACCGGCCATCACACGGGCAGCAATCATCGCCAGGGAAACACCGATGCACTTGGAAACAAATGGCACGGTACGCGAAGCACGCGGGTTGACTTCGATCACGTAGATGTCTTCGCCTTGCAGCGCCAACTGTACGTTCATCAGGCCAACCACGCCCAGTTCCAGAGCCATCTTCTTGACCTGCTCGCGCATCTCGTCCTGGATGTGCGCCGGCAGCGAGTATGGCGGCAGCGAGCATGCGGAGTCACCGGAGTGAACGCCCGCCTGTTCGATGTGCTGCATGATCGCGCCGATCACTACGTCGGTGCCGTCGCAGACAGCATCCACATCCATCTCGATGGCGCAGTTGAGGAAGTGATCCAGCAGCACTGGGCTGTCGTTGGACACTTTCACTGCATCACGCAGGTAACGCTTGAGTTCTTCTTCTTCGTAGACGATTTCCATCGCACGGCCGCCCAGCACGTAGGACGGACGCACCACCAGCGGGTAACCGATCTTGCTGGCTGCGCGGATGGCTTCGTCTTCGCTGCGCACGGTGGCGTTTGGCGGCTGACGCAGGTTCAAGCGCTCAACCATCTGCTGGAAGCGCTCACGGTCTTCGGCACGGTCGATGGCGTCAGGGCTGGTGCCGATGATCGGCACGCCGGCTGCTTCCAGAGCGCGAGCCAGTTTCAGCGGAGTTTGGCCACCGTACTGGACGATCACGCCTTTTGGCTTCTCGACCCGGCAGATTTCCAGCACGTCTTCCAAAGTTACCGGCTCGAAGTACAGACGGTCGGAAGTATCGTAGTCAGTGGAAACGGTTTCCGGGTTGCAGTTGACCATGATGGTCTCGTACCCGTCTTCGCGCAGGGCGAGAGCGGCGTGTACGCAGCAGTAGTCGAACTCGATCCCCTGGCCGATACGGTTTGGACCGCCGCCCAGAATAATGATCTTGTCGCGGCCCGACGGCGCGGCTTCGCACTCTTCCTCGTAGGTGGAGTACAGGTACGCAGTGTCGGTGGCGAACTCGGCCGCGCAGGTGTCAACGCGCTTGTAGACCGGGAAGATATCCAGCTTGTGGCGATGCGTACGCAGGTTCTTCTCGGTCACACCCAGCAGCTTGGCCAGACGCTGATCGGAGAAACCTTTGCGCTTGAGGCGGAACATCAGGTCGCGGTCGATGGAGGACAGACCAAGGGTCTTGACCTTCTCTTCTTCCTTGATCAGATCTTCGATCTGCACCAGGAACCACGGGTCGATCATGTTCATGCCGAAGATTTGTTCGACAGTCATGCCGGCGCGGAAAGCATCGGCCACGTACCAGATGCGCTCGGCACCCGGCACGGTCAGCTCGCGCTTGAGCACGCTCATGCTTTCCGGGTTGCTCAGGTCGAGCTTCTCGTCCAGACCGCAAACACCCACTTCCAGGCCACGCAGGGCTTTCTGCAGGGACTCCTGGAAGGTCCGGCCGATGGCCATGACTTCACCGACGGATTTCATCTGGGTGGTCAGGCGAGCGTCAGCCTTGGCGAATTTCTCGAAGGCAAACCGTGGCAGCTTGGTCACGACGTAGTCGATGGACGGCTCGAAAGATGCCGGCGTAGCGCCGCCAGTGATTTCGTTTTGCAATTCGTCCAGGGTGTAACCGATCGCCAGCTTGGCGGCGATACGCGCAATCGGGAAGCCGGTGGCTTTCGATGCCAGCGCCGAAGAACGCGATACACGCGGGTTCATCTCGATCACGACCATACGGCCGGTGTCCGGACAGATGCCGAACTGAACGTTGGAACCGCCGGTTTCCACGCCGATCTCACGCAGTACCGCCAACGAGGCGTTACGCATGATCTGGTATTCCTTGTCCGTCAGGGTCTGCGCAGGAGCAACGGTGATCGAGTCGCCGGTGTGCACGCCCATCGGGTCGAAGTTTTCGATCGAGCAGACGATGATGCAGTTGTCCTTTTTGTCGCGGACAACCTCCATCTCGTACTCTTTCCAGCCGATCAGGGATTCGTCGATCAGCAGCTCTTTGGTCGGCGACAGGTCCAGACCACGGGCGCAGATTTCTTCGAACTCTTCACGGTTGTAGGCAATACCGCCACCCGTGCCGCCCATGGTGAAGGACGGACGGATGATGCACGGGAAGCCGAGCTTCTCGAGGACCGCATTGGCCTCTTCCATGCTGTGAGCGATACCGGAACGCGGGCAGTCAAGGCCGATGGACTTCATGGCCTTGTCGAAACGCGAGCGGTCTTCAGCCTTGTCGATGGTGTCGGCATTGGCGCCGATCATCTCTACGCCGAATTTTTCCAGGACGCCTTCGCGCTCCAGGTCCAGGGCGCAGTTCAGTGCGGTCTGGCCGCCCATGGTTGGCAGCAGCGCGTCCGGACGCTCTTTCTCGATGATCTTGGCAACGGTCTGCCATTTGATCGGCTCGATGTAGGTGGCGTCGGCCATGTCCGGGTCGGTCATGATGGTGGCCGGGTTGGAGTTCACCAGGATGACGCGGTAACCCTCTTCGCGCAGGGCTTTACAGGCCTGGGCGCCGGAGTAGTCGAATTCGCAGGCCTGGCCGATCACGATCGGGCCAGCGCCGAGAATCAGGATGCTTTTTATGTCTGTACGTTTTGGCATGGGTTTGTCACTCAAATCCGCAGGTCAGTCGGCAAGCCGTCTTGAACACTCTTTGAAGAGCCTGCGGGGGCCACCGAGATTCGGGGCCGCCCGCAAGCCGCTCAGTCAGCGTCGCTTGGCCATCTCATTGATGAAACGGTCGAACAGCGGCGCTACGTCGTTCGGGCCCGGGCTTGCTTCAGGGTGGCCCTGGAAGCTGAACGCGCTCTTGTCAGTGCGCTCGATGCCTTGAAGGGAACCGTCGAACAGCGACTTGTGAATCGCGCGAACGTTAGCCGGCAAAGTCGCTTCATCCACCGCAAAACCGTGGTTCTGGCTGGTGATCATCACAACGCCAGTGTCCAGGTCCTGCACAGGGTGGTTGGCGCCGTGGTGGCCGTGACCCATTTTCAGAGTCTTGGCGCCGGAGGCCAGGGCCAGCAGTTGGTGACCGAGGCAGATACCGAATACCGGAATCTCGGTTTCCAGCACATCCTTGATCGCCTTGATGGCGTAGTCGCAAGGCTCGGGATCACCCGGGCCGTTGGACAGGAACACACCGTCCGGCTGCAGGGCCAGCACGTCGCTGGCCGGGGTTTGCGCCGGCACTACGGTCACGCGGCAACCGCGCTCTACCAGCATGCGCAGGATGTTGTACTTGATCCCGTAGTCGTAGGCGACCACATGGTATTGCAGGTCAGCTGCAGCGATGGTCTCGTGGCTGTCGGTCTTCAAATCCCAGACAGTGGAGCGCCACTCGTACTGCTCTTTGGTGCTGACAACTTTCGCCAGGTCCATGCCTTTCAGACCGGGGAAGCCTTGCGCTGCGGCGATCGCCGCTTCTTCGGAAATATTGTCACCCGCCATGATGCAGCCGTTCTGCGAGCCTTTTTCACGCAGGATGCGTGTCAGGCGGCGCGTGTCGATACCGGCGATTGCCACCACATTGTTGGCTTTCAGGTAATCGGACAGCGACATCGTGTTACGCCAGTTGCTCGCAACCAGTGGCAGGTCGCGAATGACCAGGCCAGCCGACCACACACGATCAGACTCGACGTCTTCCGGTGTTGTACCGGTGTTGCCGATGTGCGGATAGGTCAGGGTAACGATCTGTTGGGCGTAGGAAGGATCGGTAAGGATTTCCTGATAGCCGGTCATGGCAGTGTTAAACACTACCTCTCCAACGGTTTGACCGTCGGCTCCAATGGCTTCGCCGCGAAAAATGCTGCCATCAGCAAGGGCGAGTATGGCTGGCTTAGTCAAGAAGACCTCCCGTAAATAAAGCCTGAAAGGGCGATCGCAGGTTGTAAAAAAGCGGAGTGACGTATGGACACGTCACCCCGCTTCTTCACTGAATTATTCTGCGCGCTTTTAGTGGACACACTAAAGCTGTAGCTTACAGAAAAAGGCTTTTTTGGTCCACCGCTAATGAGCCTTAAAGGCAGGGGAATGCGACAGGAAGTCGCTTAGCGGGTAAAAACGGGGGCTCAGGATAATCCTGAGCCCCCGTTTTAGCTACTGATTAGTGCAGATCCAGCACATCACGCATGTCGTACAGCCCCGCCTCACGACCTTCCAACCAGAGGGCGGCACGTACCGCCCCCTTGGCGAATGTCATGCGGCTTGAGGCTTTGTGTGTGATCTCCAGGCGCTCGCCTTCGGAGGCGAACAGCACGGTGTGATCACCCACCACATCGCCACCGCGCACAGTGGCGAAACCGATGGTGTCACGTGCACGCGCCCCGGTATGACCTTCACGGCCATACACCGCGACTTTCGACAGATCACGCCCCAGCGCATCGGCGATCGCTTCACCCATGCGCAATGCGGTACCCGACGGCGCGTCGATCTTGTGGCGATGATGGGTCTCGATGATCTCGATATCCGCCTCATCACCCAGCACACGAGCAGCCAGGTCCAGCAACTTGAGCGACAGGTTCACGCCCACACTGAAATTGGCAGCGAAGACGATCGGAATAACCTTACCCGCCTCCACCAGCAACTGCTTCTGCTCAGCACTCAAGCCCGTGGTACCGATCACCATGGCTTTGCCCGCCTTGCGGCAGAACGCCAGGTTTTTCAGCATCACCTCCGGCAGGGTGAAATCGATCAGCACGTCGAACTCGTCGGCCACCTGCTCCAGATTGCCCGACAACGAAACGCCGATGCGCCCCAGCGAGGCCAGCTCACCCGCATCCGCACCGATCAACGTGCTGCCCGGGCGAACAATCGCCGCCGTCAGCCCGGAGGCCGGCGAGCGCTGCTGCACCGCTTCGACCAGCGTCTTGCCCATGCGCCCGGCAGCGCCCATTACGGCTATACGTCGCATACTCACTTCCTTACAGGTCGCCGAAGAAGCGCTTCACGCCATCGAAAAAGCCGGTAGTTTTCGGCGAATGAGAGTCATCACCTTCCAACGAACTGCGGAACTCTTCCAGCAGCTCGCGCTGACGACGCCCGAGGTTGACCGGTGTTTCCACGGCTACGCGACACATCAGGTCGCCAGCACCGCCACCGCGCACCGGCGCAACGCCTTTGCCACGAATACGGAACTGCTTGCCGGTCTGCGTGCCTTCGGGAATCTTGAGCTTGACACGACCATCGAGCGTCGGAATCTCCAACTCGCCACCCAGGGCCGCATCGACAAAGCTGATTGGCACTTCACAGAACAGGTGTTTGCCATCGCGCTGGAAGATCGAGTGCTCGCGCACATTGATCACCACATACAGGTCGCCCGTAGGGCCGCCCTGAGCACCCGCCTCACCCTCGCCCGACAGGCGAATGCGATCACCGGTATCGACACCCGCCGGCACTTTCACCGAGAGGGTCTTGTACTCTTCAATGCGGCCTTCGCCGTGGCAGGAGTCGCAAGGATCGGAAATGATCTTGCCTTGGCCATGGCAACGCGGGCAGGTCTGCTGCACCGAGAAGAAGCCCTGCTGCATACGGACCTGGCCAATACCGCCGCAGGTTGGGCAGGTGATCGGCGAGGAGCCTTTCTTCGCGCCCGAGCCATCGCACGGTTTGCAATTGACCAGCGTCGGCACACGGATATTGACGCTGGTGCCACGCACGGCTTCTTCCAGGTTCAGCTCCAGGGTGTAGCGCAAATCGCTGCCACGCTGAGCGCCGCCACGCTGGCCGCCACGGCCTCCGCCGAAGAAGTCACTGAATACGTCGCCGAAGATATCGGAGAAGTTCTGACCACCAAAACCAGCACCACCGCCACCCATGCTTGGGTCAACACCTGCGTGACCATACTGGTCGTAGGCCGCACGCTTGTTGGGATCAGACAGGCACTCGTAGGCCTCATTGGCCTCTTTGAACAGCTCTTCGGATTCTTTGCTATCCGGATTACGGTCCGGGTGGTGCTTCATCGCCAGGCGACGGTAAGCCTTTTTCAGGTCTGCCTCGCTGGAGCCGCGCTCCACACCCAATACTTCGTAATAGTCACGCTTTGCCATAAGTCTTTGCACTCTTAAGGACGTTCGGCCAGACCCTCCTGAGCCTCGCCAAACTCGTTGAGCCCCAATACAGGCCCGGACCCAACTCACGTCAATTCAACGATCCTGGTCATTACTGCTTTTAGCCAGGTACCCGGCCAAAAACGCGGTGACTGTCGCCAGGAAGCAGGAGCATTCCCGATCACACCGCCAGCATCCGAACCTTGTCGCATGCTGTAAAAATTCGCATACCCCAGACACGCCAACGCGGGAGCAAGCTCCCGCGCGGCGACATCCTACCAGTCACCGCTTGATAGCGGTCAACCGGGCGACCAACTTACTTCTGGTCTTTAACTTCTTCGAACTCGGCATCGACAACGTCGTCGTGCTTGGCTTCAGGCTCTGCATGCTGCGCAGCGCCTTCTGCCGGCTGGCCTTGTTCGGCGTACATTTTCTGAGCAACCGGTGCGGAGACTTTCGACAGCTCCTCAACCTTGGCTTCGATGGCAGCCTTGTCGTCGCCTTTGATGGCGGCTTCCAGGGCAACCACAGCCGCTTCGATTGCGGTTTTCTCTTCAGCAGTCACTTTGTCGCCTGCTTCGGAGATCATTTTGCGCGTCGAGTGAACCAGGGCATCCCCCTGGTTACGGGCGCCGGCCAGCTCAGCAAACTTGGCATCCGCATCAGCGTTAGCTTCAGCATCACGAATCATCTGTTGAATTTCTTCATCAGACAGACCGGAGTTGGCCTTGATCGTGATCTTCTGCTCTTTGCCAGTGGCCTTGTCTTTGGCGCCTACGTGCAGAATGCCGTTGGCGTCGATGTCGAAGGTCACTTCAATTTGTGGCACGCCACGTGGTGCTGGTGGAATCTCAGCCAGGTCGAACTTGCCCAGAGACTTGTTCTGCGCCGCTTGCTTACGCTCACCTTGCAGCACGTGAATGGTTACAGCGCCCTGGTTGTCGTCGGCAGTCGAGAACACTTGCGATTTCTTGGTAGGAATCGTGGTGTTTTTCTCGATCAGCGCAGTCATCACGCCGCCCATGGTTTCGATACCCAGAGTCAGCGGGCTCACGTCCAGCAGCAACACGTCTTTCACGTCGCCGGCCAGCACCGCACCTTGGATAGCAGCACCCATGGCAACGGCTTCGTCCGGGTTCACGTCCTTACGGGCTTCTTTGCCAAAGAACTCGGTGACCAGCTTCTGAACCAGTGGCATACGGGTCTGACCGCCAACCAGGATCACGTCGTTGATCGAGCCAACGTCGATACCGGAGTCTTTCAGCGCGATGCGGCAAGGCTCGATGGTGCGTTGAACCAGGTCTTCAACCAGTGCTTCCAGCTTGGAACGCGAGATTTTCACGTTCAAGTGCTTAGGACCGGTGGCATCTGCAGTGATGTACGGCAGGTTCACGTCGGTCGACTGAGCGGAAGACAGCTCGATCTTGGCTTTCTCAGCGGCTTCTTTCAGACGCTGCATGGCCAGCGGATCACCCTTGAGGTTCATGCCGCTTTCTTTCTTGAATTCGTCAACGAGGTAGTCGATCAGACGAATGTCAAAGTCTTCGCCGCCCAGGAAGGTGTCGCCGTTGGTGGCCAACACTTCAAACTGATGCTCGCCGTCAACTTCAGCGATCTCGATCACGGAGACGTCAAAAGTACCGCCACCCAGGTCGTAAACGATCACGGTGTGGTCGCCCTTGGCCTTGTCCATGCCGTAGGCCAGAGCGGCTGCGGTTGGCTCGTTGATGATACGTTTTACATCCAGGCCCGCGATGCGGCCGGCGTCTTTGGTCGCCTGGCGCTGGCTGTCGTTGAAGTAGGCCGGAACGGTGATCACCGCTTCAGTCACTGCTTCACCGAGGTAGTCTTCGGCGGTTTTCTTCATCTTTTTCAAGATTTCAGCCGAGATTTGCGGCGGCGACATTTTCTGGCCATTTACTTCAACCCAGGCGTCACCGTTGTCAGCCTTGGCGATTTTGTAAGGGACCATCTTGATGTCTTTCTGTACGACTTCTTCGTCGAACTTACGACCGATCAGACGCTTCACCGCGTACAGGGTGTTGTGCGGATTGGTCACGGCCTGACGCTTGGCCGACTGACCCACGAGGATTTCACCGTCGTTGGCGTATGCAATGATCGACGGCGTGGTACGCGCGCCTTCGGCATTTTCGATAACTTTAGCAACGCCGTTTTCCAGCACGGAGACGCAGGAGTTGGTAGTCCCCAGGTCGATACCGATAATTTTGCCCATGATTTACTCTCCCGAAACTTTAATTTGGTTGCCGCAGCAGTGGTGGCTAACTGCGGTAGCACTTAAACGCTTGACTTATAGATGGGGCCGTTACGACTGATTTCAAGCCTGCTCATCAATAGAAGGTGCGACAGGTGCAGGAGCCTTGCTCACCACCACCATCGCCGGGCGCAACAAGCGACCGTTAAGCTGATAACCCTTCTGGAATACTTTCAATACGCTGTTGGGCTCCAGGTCATGGCTTTCCTGCATGGCCATGGCTTGGTGATGCTCTGCATTGAACGGCTCGCCGCCTTGCGGATCGATAGCTTCCAGCTGATAACGCTTCAGGGTGTCCTGGAACATTTTCAGCGTCAGCTCAATCCCTTCGCGCATCGGGCGGATGTTTTCATCGTCCGGGTTGGACAGCTCAAGGCCACGTTCCAGGCTGTCAATAATCGGCAGCAAGTCATTGGCGAATTTTTCCAACGCGAATTTGTGAGCCTTCTCGACATCCTGCTCGGCACGGCGGCGGACGTTCTGCAGATCGGCGGCAACACGCAAAGACTGATCCTGCGCAGCAGCCAATTGCTCTTCGAGCACTTGCACACGAGTCGCCAGCTCATCACCGGCAGCCGAATTGGCGTCTGGAGTTTGCGTATCCTGCGTCTGTTCGTCAGCCATAGATTTCTCCTTTCAAAATCATGCGCGAACTCAACTCGCGCTTCTGTTCCGGTATATGGGGCCACAATTTCCAGGTTCAAGAGCGCAGGCGTTACCAAAAGTCTTTCGCGTGCTCTGGATCAATTCCTGCACACTCATTCCTCATTGAGCTAAGAAACTCCTGCAATCAAGCAAATCGAGCTAAGCATCAGGATTGTCAGCCTCAAACAAAACACTGTATAAATAACCAGACCTAACGCTTCGGAGCGGCCGCCATGCTCGTGCACCTGTCTGTACATAACTACGCCATCGTTGAACATCTGGACCTTGAACTGGATCGCGGGATGAGCGTAATCACAGGCGAAACCGGTGCCGGCAAGTCGATCATGCTCGACGCCCTGGGCCTGACGCTTGGCGACCGCGCCGACAGCGGCGTGGTGCGACCCGGTGCGGACAAGGCCGATATCCTGGCGACCTTCGACCTCGCAGACATTCCGGAAGCCGAAGCCTGGCTGGCCGAGCGCGACCTTAATAATGAAGGCCCGTGCATTCTGCGCCGGGTCATCACAGCGGAAGGCCGCTCGCGCGGCTATATCAACGGCACGCCCTGCCCTCTCGGCGACTTGAAAGCCCTGGGCGAGTTGCTGATCGATATCCACAGCCAGCACGAACACCAATCCCTGCTGAAAACCGATACCCATCGCCGCCTGCTCGATGAGTATGCCGGCGCCACCGACCTGGCCCGGCAGGTACAGCTTGCCGCCCAGCGCTGGCGTCAGACTCGTCAGGAACTGGAGCGCCTATCCAACTCTGGCGACGAACAGCGCGCTCGCCATCAGTTACTCAGCTATCAGCTTGAAGAACTCGAAAGCCTGGGCCTGGGCGAAACAGAGCTGGAGCAGCTCGAGCAGGAGCACAAGAACCTCACCAATGCCGAAACCCTGCTGGGTATCTGTCGCCAAGTGGTGGAGCAATGCAGCGAGAGTGATTCGGGCAATGTCCTTAACGCATTGACTGCCAGCCTCAATCGACTGTCCAGCGTGAACAACGCGTCCGGTTCACTGAGTGAAGCCACAACACTGTTGACCAGCGCACAAATCCAGGTCGAAGAGGCCGTGGGCGAACTGAATCGCTTCCTGGATCACTTCGACGCGGACCCAGCGCGCCTGCAGGAAATCGAAGAACGCCTGGACACTATTTACACCCTGGCCCGCAAACACCGAATCCAGCCGACCGAAGTATCGACGATGCAGCAGAAGTTGCTGGATGAAATCGAAACCTTGAACGCGAATGACGAATCCATTGAGCGCCTCGGTGACGAGCTCGCCTCCTTTGCTCGCCACTACCATGAAAAAGCTCGCGAATTAAGCGACCTGCGCCAGCAGGCGGCCACAGGCCTGGCCGGAGCGGTAGAACAGGAAATTCAGCGCCTGGGCATGCCAGGCGGGCGCTTCACCATCGAACTGCATGCCAACACCAGCAACGAGCTGCAACCCCACGGCCTGGAACAGGTGGAACTGCTGGTAAGCGCCAACCCCGGTCAGCCGCTCAAGGCGTTGGCAAAAGTGGCGTCTGGCGGCGAGCTGTCGCGAATCAGCCTGGCGATCCAGGTCATTACCGCCCAAACCTCACGGGTACCCACACTGGTATTCGATGAAGTAGACGTGGGTATCGGCGGGCCGACTGCGGAAATTGTTGGCCAGTTGCTGCGCCGCTTGGGCGAACGTGGCCAGGTCTTGACCGTGACTCACTTACCGCAAGTGGCCGCTCAAGGGCATCAACACCTGTTTGTACACAAAGTACGCGGCAGCGATGCGACGCACACGGCCGTCTCCAAACTGAACAAGTCGGAACGTGTGGAAGAGGTGGCGCGGATGCTTGGCGGGATCGACCTGACCAAAGAGTCTCTGGCCCACGCGAAGAAAATGGTCGTGGCAGCCAAGGCCTAACCCGGTAATTTCTTCTATTTAGAAAGCACGAAGGCGACCCTAGGGTCGCCTTCAATCGTTTTGCAGAGCAAATCTGCGTCGATTTTTACTTTTTCTTACGGATGTACAGCACCAGATTATGGTCCACCAAATCGAAACCATGCTCTTCGGCGATAGCCTTCTGGAGCTTCTCGATTTCCGGACTGGTGAACTCGATAACCTCATTGGTATCCAGGTCAACCATGTGGTCGTGATGACCACCGTCAGCCAATTCGAACACCGCATGACCGCCGTCGAAATTATGACGAACCACCAGCCCTGCGGCTTCAAACTGGGTCAGCACACGGTAAACCGTGGCCAGGCCAACGTCCTCGTTAGACTCCATCAGCGCCTTGTAAACATCCTCGGCACTCATGTGGCGCTGCTCAGCAGAATCGAGCATTTGTAGAATCTTGACTCGTGGCAGAGTCACTTTAAGACCGGCTTTGCGTAGTTCGCTATTTTCAACCATGGTTAGCTTTCTCGCGGATGCTGCTTCGCAGCTTCTCTTAATACGGGTATGATCGGCGTTTACGTTGTCCCAGCCAAGATAGTGGAAGTCGCCCACCGATGCAAAACACCAAGCTCTTGCTAACCAGTTTCACCCTTGTGGGACTGCTCGCACTCGCCGGTTGTTCATTCCCCGGGGTTTACAAAATCGACATCCAGCAGGGCAATGTCGTCACGCAGGACATGATAGACCAGTTACGCCCGGGAATGACCCGACGGCAAGTACGGTTTATTATGGGCAACCCCCTGCTGACCGACACTTTTCATGCCGATCGCTGGGATTATCTCTACAGCATCCAGCCTGGTGGCGGTGAACGCCAGCAGGAACGCGTCAGTGTCATCTTTAATGGCAATGACCAGCTCGTCAGCTTGTCCGGTGACTTCATGCCTGGCGTAAGCCGCGATGAAGCCTTGCTGGGCAAGGACAACGGCACCAATGTGACTGCGCCCGCGCAGGAAGCAGAAAAGCCGAAGTCAGAAGTACCGGCCAAACCAGGCTCCTTGCTGGATCAGATCCAGAAAGACGTGGACGGCGTGCAAACCGTTCCAGTCCCGACGCCTCAGCCTCTGGACACCGGCCCGCAGTAAGTTTGCGGCGCTCGATAAAAAGCCCGGCATGCCGGGCTTTTTGTTGCCTGACTTTTTAGCAGGGTTATGAGTTTTTCTGCCGGGCTATCGCCGCCTTGGCTGCGCGCAGCCTGCGTACTTCCTTGGGGTCTGCCAGCAAGGGCCGGTAAATCTCGATACGGTCACCCGGCTGCACAGCGCGCATATCCGCATCCGCAACTACCTTGCCGAATATGCCCAAAGGGCAATCAGCCAAGACCACTGTTGGAAACTGCACCGCAATACCCGACGCCTGCACCGCAGCCCTCAGGCTTGTGCCCGCCGGCACCGTGACCGCCAACAAGACCTGGCGGTCCTCGGCGGCATACACCACCTCAATCTCAACCATGCAATTGCTTGGCCCGCTGACAGAACGCATCCACCAGCGTATTGGTCGCCTGGTTGAACAACGGCCCCAACGTTGCCCGCACAATCGGCCCTGCATAATCAAAGGACAGGTCCAGGCTGATCTTGCAGGCCTTGTCAGTCAGCGCCTTGAACACCCATACCCCATGAAGCTGAGTGAACGGCCCTTCCTGCAAATTCATTTCGATGGATTGCCCAGGGACCAACACATTGCGTGTAACAAAATGCTGGCTAAGGCCGCCCTTCGCCACCCCGACACTGGCAACCATGTGCTCATCACTGCTCTCCAGCACCTCGGCGGTGTTGCACCATGGCAGGAATTCCGGGTAACGCGCCACGTCGTTGACCAGGTCATAGAGCGCCTGCGCCGGATAAGGCAATAAAGCCGAACGTTGAATATGCGTCGTCATGTGAGCGTTACTTCCACTGCTGAGGCAAACATCGCGAAAGAACAGCCCAATCCGCGAGAGAAAAAAACCAAAGAACTGCCGGTATTGTCCGGGATTCGTCCAACACGCTCAAGCACGCAGGTTGACCGTAGCCGACACGCTCGCAACTCCCTATAATGCCGCCCCTATGGCTAAACAAAAGAAACACCCCACAGGGACCATCGCGCAAAATAAAAAGGCGCGACACGATTACTTCATCGAACATCGGTTCGAGGCTGGTCTGGTCCTGGCCGGCTGGGAAGTAAAAAGTCTGCGCGCCAGCAAGCTGCAACTGGTCGACAGCTACGTATTGCTCAAGGATGGCGAGGCATGGCTGCTCGGCAGTCATATCACCCCGCTGACCACCGCGAGCACCCACGTGATTGCTGACCCGGTGCGCACGCGCAAGCTGTTGCTCAACGCCCGCGAACTCGAAAAGCTCGCCGCCGCTGTACAGCAGAAGGGCTATGCCTGCATCTGCCTGTCGTGGTACTGGAGCAAGCACCTGGTCAAGTGCGAGATCGCATTGGGCAAGGGTAAAAAGGAATACGACAAGCGCGATACCGAGCGCGAGCGCGATTCCAATCGAGAGCTGCATCGCGCCGTTCGCAACAAGGGCAAGGAAGAATAATCCTTGTGACGATGTAGCCCTGGGTGACTCACCCGGGCTACAGGCCTTTACGTCGCTCCGCCCGCGCCACGCGCTGGACCTCCTGACGCACCTCCTCCAACACCTCCTGCACATACAGCAGATGGCGTGTTGAAACCTCCCGCGCCTGCTCGGCCCGCCCTTCGATAATCGCCAGGTACAAATCCCGGTGCTGACTGATCAACATGTCGCGGGTTTCCGTGCGCTGCTGATACATACCACCGATATTGGTCACCACATTGCGCTTGAGCAGATCGAATAAACCGCGAATGGTGTGCAGCAACACCGCATTATGGCTCGCCTCGGCGATAGCCAAATGAAACCTCGCATCCGCCGCGCCCTCCTCCACCCGGCTGACCTCATCAACGCGCGTATAGCAATCCTGTAACGCCTCAAACGCTGCGGTCAGCCGCTCACGATCCACTTCGGTGGCGCGCTGCGCGGCGTAATAAGCACACGACGCTTCAAGCGTCTGGCGAAACTCGAGCAAATCCCGCTGAGCCTCGGGGTTGTTTTCCAGCAGGTGCAGCAGCGGGTCGCTGAACGTCGACCCCAGGGAGTCCGCCACATAGTTGCCGCCGCCCTGGCGACTGACCAGCAACCCCTTGGCCGCCAGCTTCTGGATCGCCTCGCGCAACGACGGGCGCGACACGCCAAATTGCTCAGCCAAAGCGCGCTCGGCCGGCAAGCGCTCGCCTGACTTCAACGTGCCCTCGAGGATCATGCCCTCAAGCTGCTCGACGATATCGTCAGACAAACGGCGCTGACGCACCTGATCAAACCCCATAACTCACTCTCCACAATCCCGACCACTCGCCGGGCCCTCTATTCTGGCCTATCGCCGCGCTTGCGGCACCTATCAGAACGCCCTCGATTCACCCGAGCAGAACCTCTGCACCGCCCCGTTACGACCAAAGTTTCGCGAGCGGCAAATTGACACACCCCATCCAAGGCTTTTACTCTAGCCAACAGCAACTGTAAATTGGTATTACCAATTATCCAAGCTGACCTAACAACAACAATCAGGGGCCACCCCATATGCAAACCTGGCAACAGCTCTACAGCCCGCTCGGCAGCCTCGGCCTGTCCGCATTGGCCGCCGTTATTCCAATTGTATTTTTCTTCCTCGCCCTGGCCGTGTTTCGCCTCAAAGGCCACGTCGCCGGGAGCATCACCTTGGGGCTGTCGATCCTGGTAGCTATCTTTGCCTTCCAGATGCCCGTGGACATGGCACTGGCCGCCGCTGGTTATGGCTTTGCCTACGGCCTGTGGCCTATCGCGTGGATCATCGTCGCAGCCGTATTTCTCTACAAACTGACGGTCAAGAGCGGCCAGTTCGAGATCATCCGCAGCTCAGTTCTGTCGATTACCGACGACCAGCGCCTGCAAGTGCTGCTGATCGGCTTTTGCTTCGGCGCCTTCCTCGAAGGCGCGGCCGGTTTCGGCGCACCAGTGGCGATCACCGCCGCACTGCTGGTCGGCCTGGGTTTCAACCCGCTGTACGCCGCCGGCCTGTGCCTGATCGCTAACACGGCGCCGGTGGCCTTCGGCGCGCTAGGCATTCCAATCATCGTCGCAGGCCAGGTCACCGGCATTGACGCATTCAAGATCGGCGCCATGACCGGCCGCCAGTTGCCCCTGCTGTCGCTGTTCGTGCCGTTCTGGCTGGTGTTTATGATGGACGGCCTGCGTGGCGTTCGTGAAACCTGGCCGGCAGCCTTGGTGGCAGGCCTGAGCTTTGCCGTCACCCAATATTTCACCTCCAACTTCATCGGCCCGGAGCTGCCGGACATCACTTCCGCGCTGGCCAGCCTGGTAGCCCTGACCTTGTTCCTGAAAGTTTGGCAGCCCAAGCGCACCGCGGGCGCGCAGATTGCCGGCGCGACATCCAGCGCCGCGGTTACCGCCAGTGTCGGCGGCTTCGGCCAACCACGCCAAACGGTCGCTTCGCCCTACAGCCTGGGGCAGATTTTCAAAGCCTGGTCGCCGTTCCTGATCCTGACCGTCCTGGTCACCATTTGGACCCTCAAACCTTTCAAGGCAATGTTCGCGGCGGGCGGTTCGATGTACAGCTGGGTCTTCAACTTCGCGATCCCGCACCTGGACCAGTTGGTAATCAAGGTCGCCCCGATCGTCACCGCCCCAACGGCGATTCCAGCCGTGTTCAAACTGGACCCCATTTCAGCCACCGGCACGGCGATTTTCTTCTCCGCACTTGTGTCGATGCTGGTACTCAAGATCGATATAAAAACTGGTCTTACCACTTTAAAAGAGACCTTCTACGAACTGCGCTGGCCAATCCTCTCAATTGGTATGGTGCTGGCGTTTGCTTTCGTCACCAACTACTCCGGCATGTCCTCGACCATGGCGCTGGTGCTGGCCGGAACCGGTGCTGCATTCCCGTTCTTCTCGCCATTCCTTGGCTGGCTGGGCGTTTTCCTGACAGGCTCCGACACATCGTCCAACGCCCTGTTCAGCTCGCTGCAAGCCACCACTGCCCACCAGATCGGCGTCAACGACGTGCTGTTGGTCGCCGCCAATACCAGCGGCGGCGTGACCGGCAAGATGATTTCGCCGCAGTCGATCGCCGTCGCCTGCGCCGCCACCGGCCTGGTGGGCAAGGAATCCGATCTGTTCCGCTTTACCCTCAAGCACAGCCTGTTTTTTGCCACCATCGTCGGGCTGATCACGCTGGCGCAGGCCTACTGGTTCACCGGTATGCTGGTGCACTGAAACCTGCACGTAATAGGGTAAGAATCGACGCCGGACACTCATGCCGGCGTCAGCTATTTCTGGAGGACCGATGAGCCTGCCTGCTGCTTTTCTGAGCGACGCCGCACAACTGATCCCGAAAGATCGTCGCTTCGACGATCCACTTTCCACGCTAGCCTTCGGCACCGACGCCAGTTTCTACCGACTGATCCCACAGCTGGTGATCCGCGTGGAGTCGGAAGACGAAGTAGTCGCACTGCTGCAATTGGCTCAGCGTGATCGCGTGCCCGTCACCTTCCGCGCGGCGGGCACCAGCCTGTCAGGCCAAGCCATCAGCGACTCGGTGCTGATCGTGCTGGGTGACAACTGGAACGGTCGCGAGATTCGTGGGCAAGGCACACAGATCCGCCTGCAACCCGGCGTGATTGGCGCGCAGGCCAATGCGTGGCTTGCGCCGTTCGGACGCAAGATTGGCCCGGACCCCGCGTCGATCAATGCCTGCAAAATTGGCGGCATCGTCGCCAACAATGCCAGCGGCATGTGCTGCGGTACGGCGCAGAATACCTATCACACCCTGGCTGGCATCCGCTTGGTACTGGCCGATGGCAGCCGCCTGGATACCGAAGATGCGGCCAGCGTCGCGGCCTTTCGCAACCAACATGGCGCGCTGTTGGAACGCCTGGCGACGATGGGACGTGAGACGCGGGCAAACGCTGAGTTGGCGGCCAAAATCCGCCACAAATACCGTCTGAAAAATACCACCGGCCTGTCACTCAATGCCCTGGTGGATTTCGACGAGCCACTGGATATCCTCAGCCACTTGCTGGTGGGTTCCGAAGGCACTCTGGGTTTTATCAGCGCGGTGACTTACGACACGGTGATCGATCACCCGAACAAAGCTTCGGCGCTGATCGTGTTCCCGGATGTCGAAACCTGCTGCAACGCGGTGACGGTGCTGAAAACCCAGCCGGTCTCGGCCGTCGAATTGCTGGACCGGCGCAGCATGCGTTCGGTACAGGACAAACCGGGCATGCCGGCTTTCGTACAGCAGTTATCGGAAAATGCCTGCGCGTTGCTGATCGAATCCCGCGCCGCGTCGCCGTCATTGCTGCACGAGCAACTGTCGCTGATCATGGCGTCCCTGGCACCTTTCCCTGTGGAAAAACAGGTCGACTTCACCGAAGACCCGGTTGAGAACGCACGGCTGTGGGCCATCCGCAAAGACACCTTCCCCGCCGTCGGTGCTGTGCGTAAAACCGGCACCACCGTAATCATCGAAGACGTGACCTTCCCGGTCGAGCAACTGGCCATCGGCGTGAACCGCTTGATCGAGTTGTTCGACAAACATCACTACGACGAAGCCATCCTTTTCGGACATGCCCTGGAAGGTAATCTGCACTTTGTATTCACCCAAGGCTTCAACAGCACTGAAGAAATCGCACGTTATAAAGCGTTCATGGACGACGTCGCGCAACTGGTAGCAGTCGAGTTCGGTGGCTCGCTGAAAGCCGAACACGGCACTGGCCGCAATATGGCGCCGTTCGTTGAACTCGAATGGGGCAGCGATGCGTATCAATTGATGTGGCAGCTCAAACGCTTGCTCGACCCCAACGGCATTCTCAACCCCGACGTGGTGCTCAGCGAAGACCCACACATTCACCTTAAACACCTCAAGCCATTGCCTGCGGCCGACGAGATTGTGGATAAGTGCATCGAGTGCGGATTCTGCGAGCCGGTATGCCCCTCGAAGGGCCTGACCTTGAGCCCGCGCCAGCGCATCGTGATCTGGCGCGATATCCAGGCGAAAAAGCGCGCGGGTGCAGACACCACCGAGTTGGAAGCGGCTTACCACTACCAGGGCATCGACACCTGCGCCGCCACCGGGTTATGCGCTCAACGCTGCCCTGTAGGCATCAATACCGGCGACCTGGTGAAAAAGCTGCGCGCCCGTGACGCCGACAGTCAGAAAACCGCCGAATGGCTCGCCAGCCATTTCGCCACGGCACTGCAAGGTGCGCGTTTTACCCTGCATGTCGCCAATGGCGCGCGCATGCTCTTGGGCGCGCCGCGCCTGGCCAAACTGTCAGCAACGGTAACCAAGCTGTCCAAGGGGCAAATCCCGCAGTGGAGCAGCGCCATGCCACAGCCGGAAAAAGCCATTCGCTTCAGTCCGGCCGTGACGGATGAGCGGCCGCGCGTGGTCTACCTGGCAGCCTGCGTCTCACGCGCCATGGGCCCAGCGGCTGGCGATAAAGAGCAGATGTCGCTGTACGACAAGACCCGTGGGCTGCTGGAAAAAGCCGGTTACCAAGTAGTCTTCCCCGACAATCAGGACAGCCTGTGCTGCGGCCAGCCATTCGCCTCCAAAGGCTATGCCGAACAGGCTGAGCACAAACGTCAGGAACTGATCGGCGCCCTGCTCCACGCCAGCCGCGGCGGCCTCGACCCGATCTATTGCGACACCAGCCCCTGCACCCTGCGCCTGGTACAAGACCTGGGCGAAACACGCCTGGACTTCTACGACCCGGTGCGTTTTATCCGCACCCACCTGATGGACCGTCTCGACTTCACCCCGCAGGAGGCGCCCATCGCTGTGCACGTCACCTGCAGCACTCAGCACCTGGGCGAGAGCCAGGCGTTGATTGATCTCGCGCGACGCTGCTCAAAAAACGTGGTGATCCCGGAAGGCATCCATTGCTGCGGTTTTGCCGGCGACAAAGGCTTTACCACGCCCGAGCTCAACGCCCACTCACTGCGATCGCTCAAGGACGCGGTGCAACATTGCAGCGAAGGCATTTCCACCAGCCGCACCTGCGAGATCGGCCTGAGCCAGCATGGAGGCATTGATTATCACGGGTTGGTGTACCTGGTGGACCGGGTAACGCAAGCTCGAGTGCATTAAATAGCCACTAAACCGAACGCCTGTGCGTCTGCGTAGTCATTTGAATAGGCCTCGGCGTACGAGGCTTAACAGTGATGTCGCTGGCCGCCTCTGAACGCCAGCAGCGTCGAGCCCTTTTTCGCAAGGAGATACCCTATGAAGCGTTCCGCTCTTGCTGGCTTGTTCATTACCGCTGCGATGATGGCCTCCCCTGTTTTTGCTGCCGGTGAGCCTGATCTGTGCAAAATCAACCTGGACAAAATCAATAACGGCCAAGCCCTGCTCGCAACCGATACCAGTGGCAAAAAAGGCGAAATCGATACCGCTGTCTCCCAAGCCAAAGCCGCGCACGCGGCCGGTGATGACAAGAAGTGCATCGAGATCACCTCCAAAGCCCTGCAAGACCTGCAGAACAGCGACAAAGGCGGCAATCAGTAACCACGCCAGCCGCAGAGGTCAACCTTCGGGTTGGCCTTCTGTGACGGTTTGGCGTACACTGCACAGGCTTGTCACTCACTATGAAACAACGAGTTACAAGCACGGGGCCGTTTAGGATTCGACGCCGGTCGCGAAACTTTAGGTGCATGCCGAGTTGGTAACAGAACTCGTAAATCCACTGTTGCAACTTCTTATAGTTGCCAATGACGAAAACTACGGCCAGGAATTCGCTATCGCTGCGTAAGCAGCCTTAGACCTGAGCTTCTGGTACCTTCGGGTCCAGCAATCACCAGGGGATGTCTGTAAACCCAAAGTGATTGTCATATAGAACAGAATCGCCGTGCAGTACGTTGTGGACGAAGCGGCTAAAACTTACACAACTCGCCCAAAGCACCCTGCCCTTCGGGTCGCTGAGGGTTAACTTAATAGATACGGCTACGCATGTAGTACCGACAGCGGAGTACTGGCGGACGGGGGTTCAAATCCCCCCGGCTCCACCACTTCATCATCTAAAGACGTCCACGGACGTCTTTTTTTGTGCCTGAAATCCAGTGAATACTGGGGGGTTTCAGGGCTGCTGGAGGCTTTCCAGGTTTTTTGAACTCCAGGCAGTTTGGTATTCCCAATGGTATTACCGGCTACCTAGGGCTAATCCTGGGAAGACCAAAAAGTGTCATGGAGTACTTCTCATGTGCGCTCAAACCACCCGCCTCCGACCGCCACCTTAAGACGATCAAACCGAGAGACAAGGAAGACGTCCTCACCGATGGCGACGGGCTTCAGCTGCGTGTCAGAGTCAATCGCTCGATGCACGTCACCAAGAATCGAATCAACATGGCACTCGGCTCATTCCCCGAGGTTTCTCTTGCGCAAGCCAGGAAGAAAACCGTTGAGGCCATAGAGCTGTTTGCGCAGGGTATCGGCCCCAAAGCTCAACGCGATGAGCTACAGGAAGCTAAACGAGCGGACACGCAATATACGTTCGAGAACGTGGCCACCGCGTAATTGAAGAAGGATTCCGTCACTCCCGCATATGCCGAAGACATCTGGTGCTCACTCACGCTGCGTGTATGTCCGAGCATGAAATCAACGTCCTTATCAGAAGTGAATGCCCCGATGGTCGCCAATAGCCAGACCGGCAACATGGCATTGAAACGCATGGGTTTTCAGGACCGCTTGGTCAGCCACCGCATGCGCTCCATGGCCAGCACCGTCCTGAATGAGCATGGGTGGGATCCGGAGCTGATCGAAGTCGCGCTGGCGCATGTCGTTAAAGACGAGGTTCAAAGCGCCAACGGGCGTATTTAACCTCCGAGAGTTCATTTGGATCATATAAAGGCTCGTGTATGGGAGCGGGGAGCGGCTGTTCGCCTCATGACACTTTTTTCATATCCCTCTAAAAATACCTCGCCGTTGCACCAACGCTTTTCTGGCTATTTTTTCTTTTAGCTTTTTCATCTCGAAAAAACAGACGCTTAAGAAAATATCGGCGCTCAAAATCAGAACTTCATCCAACAATATTGAATAGCTCCCTATCATTTTTTTGATGCCATTTATTCCAAAAAGGTCTTTTGTCTGGAAAACGGGGACATGCTTTATTGCTCACAGATGTAACGAGTTGTTTCAATTTTTACCGTTTTTCGGTACCGACAAGGGGGGGCTTTCTGTCGGCGAACAGGAGAGTTCCGTTCGTTGCGACGCAGTGGGTTAAGCCTAGGACATTGATGATTTTGCTTGTGCCTGTTTGGCGCAATGCAAATAAGGGATTTGTAATTATCGAGGCTTGAACCCATGAATCATGTGATCAACTCCATACTGGAAAATGCATCAACTCGCCCATCAATCGGCCATACCAACCCTGCGTTACTGCATGACGTTCTATGGCGAGCATTGGAGCACGCACTCAAGGCAAACACGGATGATGCTTCGCAAACCCCGCACAGTCGCGCCTGCCTGAGGATCTACGCCGAAATCGATACGCTGTCGTATCTGGACAAGGCAGCTTGCTCAACCTGTGGCCTAGCCTCAAGGCAGAGGTCTACCGCAAGGAAAAGAACCTGAGAATCTATCGGTTGTTTCTTATCTACGCCAAGAGCAATCCCGAGTTCATCCAGTCTTCATCGCTGAATGATTTCTACAGCGGGTTCCTCGCGGCCGTGAGTACCGATGCAGGTCTGGTCGATCCCATCAGCGCCCACCCTTTCACCTGGTGATCAGCCCCGATACCCAGGGCAACCTGGGTATCGGCAGGCGCTACCCTCCAAGAGGATCAACTGTATGGCATTTACTACCCTGATACTCGATGCCCCCGGCCCACCGTTACTGTTTGAGGAAGTTGATCGCTTTCTTGAGCTGGGCATGGCCGTCACCCTCAACCTGCACTATTTCGCAGACAAAGAGCGCATCCGGCAGCACTACACCACGCGCATTCAATATGCCGAGATCAACTGCCACGACGAGCCTGCCTTTATTGCCGCCGTGAGTCGGGCCGGGGGTTATAGCGTGTTCAAGACGCGCTTGAACATCCCCCTGGGCGCCAGCTTGATCCGCGCCGCCAGCTCGCCCGCGTTGGCCACGCCACTGAGCGCTATTGCCCAGGCCGGCACCGGGGTTAATCATATTGATCGGCTTGAGTGCGAGCAGCGCGGCGTGGCGATACTCAACACGCCAGGTTCCAACGCGGCCGCTGTTGCCGAGTACGTCGTGGCCCAGACGCTGTTTCTGTCTCGCGACCTGGATTACTACAACGCCCAAACCCACAACGGCCATTGGGCAAAAGGCACCTTGGCACCTACCCCCGAATACGCCGAACTCACGCTTGGGCTGGTGGGCACCGGTAGCATTGCCCGGCAGGTGGCACGCAAGGCGGCGGCGCTGGGCATCAAGGTGATCGCCACCGGGTCGGAGCGCTTCACCGAACAGGTGGCACGCAGCCTTGAGCTTGAGCGACGAGCAAACCTTGCGCAGTTACTGGCCGAGGCGCACATCGTTTCGATCCACGTTCCGCTCACCACGCTGACCCGAGGCTTGTTCGGCACTGCCGAGTTCCGGCAGATGCGCCCAGGTTCAATCCTGATCAATACCGCACGCGGCGGGATCGTCGACGAACACCAGCTGGCAGCCTTCATGCGCCAGTTTCCCAAGCATATCAAGGCGGTCGCCATCGATACCTTTGCCCTGGAAAAGGACCGGTTCGAGTCGCCACTGACCGGCATTCCCTGCGCGCAATTGACGCCGCATATCGCCGGCAATACCACCACGGCAATCAGGGCGGCATCGCGCCAGATCGTCGACAAGATCCATGCATTCAGTAACGCCGCCAGCGTGCTTTAACCTATCGGACACAAGGAAGGCCACACCATGCAAACCTCTATTTTTACCCGTCTGAACGCCCTGAGTTGCACCGACCTCAGCGATGCGATGGACCGCCTGAAAATCGTTTGCCAGTGCACCGACATCATGCCCCTGGATCGCACGTTCAATCTCACCGGCAAAGCCTGGACCCTGCGCTACGGCCCTATTGGCCGGGATGGCGGTTCGGTGGGGGACTACATCGACGACCTTGAGGCCGGCCAGGTGGTGGTGATCGACAACCAGGCGCGGCTCGACACCACCGTGTGGGGCGACTTGCTGACCTCTACCGCCGCCCGTAAGCAGTTGGCCGGGACGGTGATTGACGGTATCTGCCGCGATGTCGACCGTGCGCTGGAGCTTGATTACCCGATCTTTTCCCGGGGTAACTGGATGCGCACCGGCAAGGATCGGGTGCGTGTTGAGGCGATCCAGGCGCCCGTGACGCTGGGCGGCGTGCGGGTACAACCGGATGATTGGTTGCGCGGCGATGGCGATGGCCTGGTGGTGATTCCGGCCGGTTCGCTGAGCGAAGTGCTGACGGTGGCCGAAGAAGTTCACCAGGCCGAAGAGCATATCCGCGCGGCTATCGAGGCAGGCGTGCCGTTGCGCCAGGCTCGGGCCGACTATGGTTACCACGCACTCCAAACCCCACGTAGCTGACGATAGCGTTGACTGATGGCGAGTGTCTGTGAGTGCTCAAGTGAAATGCCATTTCGCACGGTATTGCAGTGGGTATTTACCCATTCGACGCATCAACAGAACCCGCCCAGTGCGGGTTTTTGTTGTTTCTGGAGGATGGAAAGTCCAGCCGGCGGGCCTTCGGATTTTTCCTTCGATATGTCGCGCTGTCGGTGAACTGGCCGCGCTTGCGCCTCCCCGCTAACCTCCCCCAGTCGCTGCAAAATCAGCGACCGGGTTTAGCAGCTCGGTTAATATCAAGGCCTGCAACGCCACCACCTGTCCAGCATCCGCTGGACTGCATTATGGCGGCTGTGCGTGGGGCACTTTCGGGTGCGCTGGGTTCCTTGATTCCTGGTCTGCTAACCCGCGTACAGTCGCCACCCTTTTCGTTTAGCAGCGATGTCTGGCGACTCCATCAATCAAGGAGTTTGCGCCATGAAAAAAATCACCCCCAATCCTCCAACAACGCTCTTCACAATTACTGAAGGCGTCGATCCCGAAACCCTGCTGATCCAAGCCAGCGAAACCCTCGCCTCCCTGAACGCCATGACCACAGACCTGGCCTTCGAGCTTGAAGGCTCGCATCGCCACAGGCTGCTGGCGGCTCAGCAATTGACCGTTTTGGGCGAGCTACTCATCGACCGTGTGTTGAGCACCCACCCCTTCCCCAGCCACACGCCTCAGCCCTAAGCGACGTAAAAGGGCGAGCCGCCTCACAACGCCTCGCCCTCTGGAAACCCCTCGCACTTCCCATTACCCTGACGGCCTTTATCAGACAACCGGAAGTCCGATACCCGTGCTCAAGCCTCTCGCTGTCCTCGCGCTCGCCTGCGCGCCGTTGCTCGTCTCTGCTGCCGACCTGGCAGGTGTCTGGAAAGGCACGCTGGGCAAGTCCTCCATTACGGCCTGTTTCAACGGGGCTCACGGGGCCAATGGCAGTTATTACTACCAGCGCACTCTCACCCCCATCCAGCTGACGCAAGCCAACGCCAGCGAGCCGTGGGCCGAAGAGGGCAATACCGGTTTCTGGCAACTGGACGAACCGCAAGGCGACACGCTGACGGGAACCTGGAGTAAAACACTGGGCGGTAAAAGCCTGGCATTGGCGCTCAAGCGGGCGGATTCGGACAGCTGCGCCAGCGACACCTATAACAACCCGCTCGAGGCGGTGCCGCCGGCGGTGACGGTCGAGAAGAAGACGTTCGGCGAGCACGCCTACCACGTGAAAACCCAGGGCGGGCAGGTCACTTTGAAACTCGAAGGCGACGGGCCGGCGATCGAAAAGATCAACCGCGACCTGGCGCGCCTGGCAATCAGCCCCGAGGGCCAGGCAGACTTCTACCGCGAGCGGCGCAACGCGCTGGATCAAAGCGGCAGCACCTCAACCAGTGAAATCACCGTAGAGCCCTTCTACTGGTCGTCGCAGTGGATCACCGTGCGGTTTTACCGCTGGACAGCCGGTTACGGCCGCGGCGGCATCAGTTGGGGCTTGCACAGCTGGAACCTGCAAACCGGCGACAGCGTAGACCCGTGGACCTGGCTGGGTGGGCGCGAAGAATGGGACAGCCCGTACTCCGGCCAAATCAAGCTGCCCAGCGCATTCAGCCGCTGGCTGGCCAAGCAAACCACCACTGACGAAGGCTGCCCGGCCATCAACCGCTATTCCTCCTTTGACCTGAGCTTCAACACCCAAGGCCTGCAACTCTCGACACCGGCCACGGGAGACGGCTGCGACAATGACTTGTCTTTCACCTGGGAGCAGTTGGAGCCGGTACTCACAGCGCAAGGCAAGGCAGCCGTGCCAAGCTTGAAACTGCCCTGAGTTGCACGTCGGCCAGCCTTACAAAAAACTGACACTCATTCATGAAATGTTCAGAAGTGCTGGCAGATACTAGCCGATCGCCGCGGCCGTTCCCCCGAACGGTCCCTTGCTCCGGTAGCCAGAAACCATGACGCGTCCCGCTCCTCTGCTGCTCCTTCTCGCTGGTTTGTTGTTCTTCTTTGCCCTGGGTGGCCATGAGCTGCAAGGCTCCACCGAAGCCCGCGTCGCCGGGATCGCCATGGCCATGCACCTGGACAATGACTGGGTCATCCCGCGCCTGTTCCGCGAACCCTTCCTGGAAAAACCGCCCCTGAGCCTATGGCTGGACGCCGGCGCCATTCGCCTGTTCGGCGGCACGACGTGGGCCGTGCGCCTGGCGTCGGCATTTGCCGGCCTGTTCAGCGTGATGCTGTTTTACGCGATGCTGCGCAAGTTTGGACGGCCCAAGCCAATGGCATTCTGCGCGGCGCTGATTCTGGCAACCATGGCCAGTTACTGGGGCAACGTGCGGGGCGTGGGGGAAGACTCGCTGCTCAGCCTCGGCGTGACCACCGCGCTGCTGGCGTTCTATCAAGCTGTGCGGCCGGACCGCGAAGGTTCAAGTACGTGGGCCTGGGCGTTGTTCACCGTCGGCATGGTCATCGCGACCCTGAGCAAAGGTGTACTGGGCCTGGCGATGCCGGGCATCGTGATCTTTGTGTACCTGGCCAGCACCAGCGTGATGGATAAGCGTGTGCGCATTGGCGACTGGCTCAAGCCAGCGCTGTTCACGCTGCTGGCCCTGGTGCCGTTGCTCATCTGGTTGAGCTTCCTGTTCCAGCGCGGCGGCATGCAGGCTGTGGCCGAAGTGCTGTGGACCAACAGCGTCGGGCGTTTCAGCGGCTCGTTTGTCGAGGCCGGGCACTATGAACCCTTCTACTACTACATCGCCAAACTGCCCGAAGCCTTCCTGCCGTGGAACATCCTGGTGTACCTGGGCCTGTGGCACTTTCGCAAAAGCCTGGTGCGTAACCGCTACCGGCTGTTTTTCAGCGTGTGGCTGGTGGCGCAGTTCACCCTGCTGACCCTGGCTTCGAGCAAGCGCGTGGTTTACCTGATGGCACTCACGCCTGCCGCCGCCGTACTGGCAGCGGAATACGCAGGGGTATTGTTGGCGTGGCTCAAAGCCAACAAACCGGCGCTGTACCGCGTCCACCGAGGCGTGATCGGTGGCGTGTTCACCCTGGCGATAGCCTGTTACCTGGCGGCGGCGTTCTGGTTTGCACCCAAAGCCGACGTGCGCCAGTCGTTTGTGCCCGTCATCAGTGAGGTTCAGGCCTACCAGGCCCAAGGCAAACACGTGGTGCTGTTCCAGCCCAACGAACGTATCGCCGGGGCCAGCGTGTTCTATCTGCAGGCCTACTTGCCGATCCTGCAAACCGAAGCTGAGCTGCGCAGCTATCTCACGGCCAAGCCCGGCAACATCGCGTTGCTGGACCGCACGGAGCAACTGGCCGAGAAGGTCACGGTGATCAAACAAATCTCGATCAACCGCCAGCCTTACTACTTCGTCGAGCAGTAAGGCTGGCGCGGGCCATCAGTGCTTGGTGAGCTTGTCCAGGTAACCCATGGCGAACGCCGAGATCACAAAGGTCATGTGGATGATCACGTACCACATCAAATGCTGCGGATCGACGTTCTTGGCGTCCATGAAGATACGCAGCAGGTGGATGGACGAGATCGCCACGATAGACGCCGCCACTTTCATCTTCAGCGATGAAGAGTCCATGGTGCCCAGCCAGTTGAGCTTTTCCTTGCTCTCATCGATATCCAGCTGCGAGACGAAGTTCTCGTAGCCGGAAATCATCACCATCACCAGCAAGCCGCCGACCAGGGCCATGTCGATCAACGACAGCAGCACCAGGATCAGGTCGGACTCGGCCATCGAGAACACGCTCGGCAGCAGGTGAATCACTTCCTGGAAGAACTTCAGCGCCAGCGCCAGCAACCCCAGGGACAAGCCGAAATAAATCGGCGCCAGCAGCCATCGCGAGGCGTACATGGCATTTTCGATAAAGCGTTCCATTGAATCTCACACAGCCTGGCTAAAAATGGCCGCGAGTATACCAGCCGCTACCAAACACCTGTAACCGCGAGAAAACTGACCTGAGCGGCATCTGTAAGAGAATTTTTCTGCTAGTGTCGAGCCCATCAAATCGGCTCGATGCTGACGAACAGGAAGACTCGAATAATGGATGTGCGATCCCCTTTGGCCACTTTCGGCCTGTGTGCGGTGTTGCTGATGGCTGGCGGCTGCTCGCCCAAAGAAGAGCAGAAGCAGGCCACCCTCGAAGAGAAAACCGCGAAGTTCGAACAATCGCTGGACAGCATTCAAGACCCCAAGCTCAGAGACGCCATCGCCGACCTTGGTGGCTCGCTGCTGTTGCTGGAGCGGGCGCGGGTCAAGCTCGCCAACAAGCCCATCGAAGCCGAATACGGCGAAGACACCCTGGCCCTGCTCAAGCACTACCCCACGCCCCAGGCCTTGGTGGACACCTACATCAATGGCCTGTTCGTGCTGCGCAAAGCCTCGCATTCCGACTACCTGACCGATTTGCAGCCGGTGTTCCCCTTCAACTTCAACACCCCGGACCAATTCCCCTTCCCCCACGGCCTTGAATGGCAGTCGGTGACGTTGAGCAACAACAAGGTCATTCCCTTTCAGCCCGAATGGTCGGAAACCGACCCGGGTATCCAGCTCAGCCCGAGCAGTTCCAACCTGACCAACCCCGATGACCTGACGGTGACTTACCCGTTTATCGAGGGTGTAGAGACCGAGAACAAGAGCCAGCCGCAGCCCGTCAGTCTCAAGGGCGCGGTCGAGGTGATGGCGCCGGGCAAAGTGCTGACCTTCGATTTGTCGAAAAAAGACGTGGGCCACAAACTCACCGAGGGCAACATCACCCTCAACCTGCTGCTGCTTGAGAAAAACTACGCCGAGATCGAGCTGACCAACAGCGAGCCCCTGGCGCCGGAAGTCGGCGACGAATCGCCAAACCCATTGCTGGTGCAGGCGCGCGACAGCACCGGGCAATTTCTCACCCGCTCAGGCTCGATCAACGAAAACGCCGCGCAAGTGGCGTTTTACGAGAAACAACTGGCCGAGATGCAAAAGCAGAAAGCCTGGTCGGAGGCCTTTGAAAAGCAGCTGACGGACGAGCAAAAAGCCTTCGAGCACAAACAAAGCAGCCATTACGCCAAGGTGTATTTCAATGGCCTGATCGACACCCTGCAGGTCGACGTCCTGGATTTTTCCAAGGCCACCGTCACCCGCAAGGACCTCGACCTGCCGGTGCTGCGTTTTGACAAGAACAGCCTGCAAAAGACCGTGCAAGCCTTGCCGATGCCGGTCACCGTGTACGACGACAGCGCTGCCAGCTGGCTCAAAGACGCGGCAATGACGGAAGACCAGCTGAAAAACAGCGTGACGATCAGCCAATCAACCGAAGACGCCAGCGCTGCGAAGATCGTCTTTGACCACCCGTTCACCTTCAATGACGACCTGGTCGGCGCCGATCGCAACAACAGCGACGCGCCCATCACCTTCTTTGCGGCGGACGACAAAGGTCAACGCGGCGAGCCCATCGAGCTGCCGGCCGAGGCCTTCGAGCTGAACGCCGCCACCGGCACGCTCACCTACGATCTCAACCTGTTCCCGGAAACCCCGGCGTTTGTGGTGGGCTCGATTCCGCTGTTTCTCGCCACCATCGAGAAAGCCACGATCAACGTTGCCAAGCTGCCCAAGGGCCTGTCGCTCAAGGACAACGCATTGATCGTCGATCAAAAGGAATTTCCCGCCGACAGCTGGCGCTTCTACGCCAAGGACGCGAGCGGCAACTACTTGAAAGAAATTCTCGGCGTCAGCCACCGTGCCGAGGAATACGGCACAGCGTTGTTTGACGTGCACTATTTCTACGGCCAGCCGACCAGCCTGGAAAGCTACCAGCGCACCGACCTCGACACCGTGCAATACGGCTTTGAGGTCAAACTGGACAAGCCCGACAGCAAATAAAGGCTCAGTGGCGAATATCACTGAGCGTCTGGGCTCGCCCGCCATTGAGTTGCCGCAGATGTGCCTGCAGGTGCAGGCACCAGATCTGCGGGTCGTCCGCCAGCTCGTAGCCGTGCAGCGTCAAGCTTTCGACGATCGATCCCAGAATGGTTTCTGCCACGAAGGGCCCATGAAACGGGCCTTGAGACTTGATGGTGGAAGGCTGTTCGCCGGTCATCCCGGCAGCAAACAACAGCGTCCACATCCCGTTATCCCCGGCGAGAGGGCGAATGGAGCATTCGATACGGGTGACCAGGCCCAGGCATTGGCGGGTAAGGCAAAGGTTGCGCGGCATGGCGGCGACCCTCGGTAGATCGGTGTTCAACCTCGCGCAGGGCAAGGCTGTCTCTGTCCAGCGACTCCTGTGGATATCCCTTGAAGTGAGAATAGAAGAAAACCAGTACAAACCAAGCTTGTAGGGACCAACGGGCGTTGGTGCCTGAGGATGGAGTCAATTTAGTGGCGAATTTACCGAGGTGGTCGATACACCGCTGATCAAATGTGGGAGCGGGCTTGCTCGCGAATGCAATCTGTCAGACACATTGATACTGACTGATCCACCGCCTTCGCGAGCAAGCCCGCTCCCACATTAACCGCGTGCTGACAACAATCAGGTGGGTTTGGCTTCCGCCAACGCCTGCTGCGCCAGCTCCTTCTCCGCCTCCTTCAAGTCATCCTCGCTGATCATCTCGGCAATCGCGCGCAAACGCTCTACCACGCGCGCATTCACGGTGCCTTCAGGGAATTGGCCCTCCTCGTCCGGCTCACCGGCAGGCTCACCGACCAACAAGCTCAACGCCTCGTCCGCCTGACGCACGGCGTAGATGTGGAATTGCCCGTCGCGCACGGCCTGCAGCACCTTCTCGTCAAGCATCAGCGTAGCCACGTTGGCCTGCGGGATGATCGCGCCCTGCTCACCGGTCAACCCGCGTGCTTCGCAGAGGCGGAAGAAACCTTCGATTTTCTCGTTGACCCCGCCCACCGCCTGCACTTCACCAAATTGGTTGATCGAGCCGGTGATGGCAAAGCACTGCTTGAGCGGCGTCTTCGACAGCGCCGAAATCAGGGTGCACGCCTCGCCCAGCGAGGCACTGTCGCCGTCCACATAACCGTAGGACTGCTCCAGCGCGATACTCGCCGAGATCGCCAGCGGGAATTCCTGTGCATATCGGCTGCCCAGGTAACCGGTGAGAATCATCACGCCCTTGGAGTGAATCGGCTGGCCGAGGTTAACTTCGCGCTCGATGTCGACAATACCGCTGCCGCCGGGGTACACCGTGGCGGAAATCCGCGCCGGCACGCCGAACGCCGAGTCGCCGACCTCCAGCACCGTCAGCCCGTTGCACTTGCCGACCGCCGCACCGGCGGTGTCGATCAGGATCACGCCGGCAAGCATGTCGTCGAGAATCCGCGCCGACACCCGCCCGGTACGCGTGGCCTTGGCCTTGAGCGCGCGTTCGATATGCCCCGCGTCAGTCATCTCGTCGCCCGCCAGGTGGCGAATGAAATCCGCCTCACTGACCAGCTGGAACAAGTCGCCAATGCGCGCCGACAACCGCCCCTGATGTTCAGCCAGGCGTGCGCTGTAAGTCGCCAGCCGCGCCACCGCGTCCGACGTCAACGGTGCCATGCCTTCTTCCGAGGTGCGGGTTTTAAGCAACTGGGCAAACTGCTCCAGGCTTTCGTCGACCATCGGGATGTCTTCGTCGAAATCCACCAGGACGCGGAACATCTCCTGGAAGTCCGGATCGGCGTCCTGCAGCGCGTAGTACAGCTGGCGCGAACCGATAATGATGACTTTGACCTGCAACGGAATCATCTGCGGGTTGAGGGTCACCGTGGCCAAGCGGCCCAGCTCGCCCAGCGGCGATTCCATCTTCAGCTTGCGCGACTGCAGGGAGCGCTTGAGCGCGTCCCACACAAACGGCTCGCCGAGCATTTTTTCGGCTTCCAGAATCAGGAAACCGCCATTGGCACGGTGCAAGGCGCCCGGGCGCAACTGGCGATACGTGGTGTAGAGCGCGCCCTGGTCGGTGCTGTATTCGATACGGCCAAACAGGTTGTCGTAGGTCGGGTGCGGCTCAAACACCACCGGCGCGCCGCCATTGACCGGGTGGCCGACCACCAGGCTTGGGCAGTATTGCTCTTCGAGCAGCTTGCGGGCCTGGGCGTCGGTCTTGGCATCATCCACCAGTTGCTCGACCACGGTTTTGAGCAGGTACACCTGCATGGCTTGCAAGTAGCCGCACACCGCTGCGTTTTCTGCGTACTTTTCCGACAGCGGCGCCAGCAAAGGCTGCAGGGCCAGGGTGATGGTTTCTTCGTTGAATTGGCGCAGTTGGTTGTTGGACTCACGTTTCCACTGCGGCAGGCTGGCCAACTCTTCGTTGAGGCGCTCTTCCAGCTCGGAAATATCTGTGTGGAAGCGCTCACGATCAGCTTCCGGCAGCTGCGAAAACTCGGCCTCGTCCAGCGCCTTGCCATCAAGCATCGGCGTGAACGCGATGTTGGTGCTGTCGCGGTACAGCGCCACGTCCTTTTCCAGGGCCAGACGCTCGATCACGTCCAGGGCCTTGTCGTAGCGCTGGTTGAAGGCGCGGTCGATGGCGCTTTTGCGCTGTTGATAGGTGGGGTGTTCGAACACCGCCGGGAAAGTGGCGACCAGGTTGTCGACCAGAGCGTTGATATCGGCGATGAACGCCGCTGCGCCGCCGCCCGGCAATTCCAGGGCGCGTGGCTCACGCGGCTCATCAAAATTATTGACGTAGACCCAGTCCGACGGGGTCTGCAGGCGTTTGCCTTCAGCTTTCAGGTAGCGTTTGACGAACGAAAAGCGGCCGGTACCGGGCTCGCCCATGACAAACACGTTGTAACCGGGGCGTGGCATCGCCACACCGAACTGCAACGCTTCAACTGCGCGTTCCTGGCCAAGCACACCGCGAAAGGGCTCCAAATCATTGGTGGTCGAGAAGCTGAACTGTTCAGCGGAGAAAGGGCGAGTCAGCGCTTCAGGCGCTAGACGCAAGCTGGCAGCAACAGGATCAGGCATCGGGCTTCCTTACATCAGGCGGGGCAGATGACGGCATTCTGGCTCTCGGTTGCGCGCTCTGGCAAGGCGCGCCTGTGGGAAAGCGTAGACACGGGAGGCGTCCTACAAAAAAATCGCGACAACAGTGCGCAATCACTCCGATTGTTTTATAAAAAATAACGGAACCCCAGGAACGTGCCTAAACTCCAAACTGCGCGGGTTGGACTAATAACTGGCCCCTAGGGCGCTGCGACGCGCCTGAACCCTTGTCCATTGGTTTGCACACAAAGAGAACAAAGCTATGAAACGGATCCTTCTTGGTACTCTCTTCACCGTCGTCTCCCTCAATGCAATGGCAGAAGCACCAGGTGGCCCGAACTGCGGTTGGGGCAACATGTTGTTTGAAGGCCAGCGCGGTACTCCAGCTCACTTCCTCGCTTCCACCACCAACGGCACCTCGGGTAACGCCACCTTCGGCATGACCTCGGGCACCAACGGTTGCAGCACCAACAGCGCCCTGACCTACGGCGGCAAGTCCTGGATTGCCATGAATGGCATGATGAACGAGCTGTCCGAAGACATGGCCAAAGGCAACGGCGAAGCGCTGACCACCTACGCGGTGGTACTGGGCGTTGCACCGGAAGATCGCGATCACTTCGCGGCCGTGACCCACGAGCACTTCCAGCAGATCTTCAGCAAAGCTGACGTGACCGCCGATGACGTGCACAACAACACCCTGGCTGTACTGAAAAGCGATGCCCGCCTGGCAAAATACGCTACCCAGGCTTAAGCTCGACCCGCCCGCGCCTTTCGAGGCGCGGGTTTTATTTTGGACCCGCCTCCCCTTTGGGTCTCACTATTTCCGACTTAAGTTGCCCCTATGCTCAAACGCTTTGCCTGGTTGGCACTCTTCGCCTGCGCCCCGCTGTATGCGGCCCCGCATATTGATGATCAACGTTTGCAGCAATTGGCCAACGATCCGTTCTGGCTATCTCTGGGCCATTACGAAGCCGGCAAGCTCAAGGGCTGGCGCAGTTATGTCAGCGACAAGAAATTCTTCCTCGCCCCTGATGGCGCCCACCATCCGGACCAGGAACTCAAGGCGACCGTAGAGGCGCTGTACGCCCCGGCCAGCCTCGGCGAAAAACACGCCCAATGCGTTTACCCCGCACGTACGCGCTGGCTCAAGGAACAGTTGCAACTGACCGACTTGCCCACCCTGGAGTGCAAAGAATTCACCCAGTGGTTCAAGGACGTCGCGCCCCACAGCGCGGTGATGATCTTCCCGGCGGCCTACCTCAACAGCCCGTCGTCGATGTTCGGCCACACGTTGCTGCGCATCGACCAGGCTGACGTGCAAAGAGACAAGACCGCGCTGCTCAGCTACGCGATCAACTTCGGCGCCTACATCGAAGGCTCCGACAACAGCATTCTCTACGCCTGGAAAGGCCTGATGGGCGGCTATCCGGGCCTGTTTGCGTTGGTGCCCTACCAGGAAAAGCTCTCGGAGTACCGTAGCCTCGAGAACCGTGATCTGTGGGAATACCGCCTGAACCTTACCCAAGTCGAGACCGAACGCATGGTCCGGCACGTATGGGAGCTCAAGCAGATCCAGTTCGACTATTTCTTTTTCGACGAAAACTGCTCGTATCGCCTGCTGGAGCTGCTGCAAGTGGCGCGTCCAAGCCTGCGCCTGACCGAACAATTCCCGCTGACGGCGATCCCCACCGACACCGTCAAGGCGGTGAAAGAGGCTGGCCTGGTAGAGAAAATCGACTATCGCCCGTCCCGTGAACGCGAACTGCTCGAACGTGCCAAGCCGCTTGATAGTGATGAGCAGCAATGGGTATTGAACATCAGCGACGACCAGAAGCAGCTGCAGGAGCCCGCCTTCAAGGCGCTGCCCCGCGACCGCCAGGCGCTGATCATCGACGCCGCCTATCGCCTGGGCCGCTACCGCGCCAATGGTCTTGAGCGCGACACCGAACGCTCGCAACGCAGCTTCGAACTGCTGCGCGCGATCAACCAGAACCCGGCGCCAGACCTGAAAGTCGAACGTCCCGGCCTGCCGGAAGACGGCCATGAGTCCCGCACCTGGCAGGCCGGCATCGGCACCCGTGGCAGCAAGACCTTCGGCGAATACGGCCTGCGCATGGCCTACCACGACCTCAACGACAACGCCGAAGGCTTCCCGTTGGGCGCGCAGATTGAAATCCTGCAGATGAAACTGCGCCAGTACGAAGGCAACCACTGGCAACTGCAGCAACTGGACCTGGCCACCATCCGCTCGCTGACCCCACGCAACGCCCTGCTGCAGCCGTGGTCATGGCAAGTGACTGGCGGCCTGGAGCGTGTGCCAGGCAAACACGACGACGAAACCCTCGTGGCCCACGTCAACGGCGGCGCCGGCGGCACCTGGCAACTCACCGACGACATGCTCGGCTTCGCCCTCGGCACCGTGCGCGTGGAACACAACAACGACTTCAGCGAAGCCATCTCCCCGGCTGCCGGGTTCAACACCGGCGTGCTGTGGAAAAACCCGCTGGGGAATTTGAGCCTGGAAGCCAAAGGGGATTTCTTCACCAATGGCGAAGTGCGGCGCAGTGTCAGCTTGAACCAGCAGTGGGAATTGTCGCGCAACCTGGGCCTGCGCCTGAGCGCCCAGCGCGAGTACAGCCACCTGTCCACCCCCGTGAATGAAGTGATGCTTGAAGTGAAGTGGTATCACTACTGACCTGTGAGACCGGGCGAAGACCCACTGTGGGAGCGGGCTTGCCCGCGATAGCGGTGTATCAGTAACAACCAGACTGACCGCCCCACCGCCATCGCAGGCAAGCCAGCTCCCACACGGGTTTGTGTTTGGCCTGACCCCTTGCCCGCCGCAGTTCAAATGTGGGAGCGGGCTTGCCCGCGAAAGCGGTGTATCTGTAACAACCAGACTGACTGCCCCACCGCCATCCCAGGCAAGCCAGCTCCCATACGGGTTTGTGTTTGGCCTGACCCCTTGCCCGCCGCAGTTCAAATGTGGGAGCGGGCTTGCCCGCGAATGCGGTGTATCAGTAACAACCAGACTCACTGCCCCACCGCCATCCCAGGCAAGCCAGCTCCCACACCGGTTTGTGCCTGGCCTGAACCCCTTGCCCGCCGCAGTTCAAAGGTGGGAGCGGGCTTGCCCGCGAAAGCGGTGTATCAGTAACAATCAGGCTGACTGCCCCACCGCCATCGCAGGCAAGCCAGCTCCCACACTGGTTTTGTGCCTGGCCTAAACCCCTTGCCCGCCGCAGTTCAAAGGTGGGAGCGGGCTTGCCCGCGAAGGCGGTGTATCAGTAACAACCAGGCTGACCGCCCCACCGCCATCGCAGGCAAGCCAGCTCCCACACTGGTTTGTGCCTGGCCTGAATTCTACGCAAGCCGCAGTTCAAAGGTGGGAGCGGGCTTGCCCGCGATGGCGCTCGGTCAGGCGATGATGTATTGAATGAACCACCGCATTCGCGAGCAAGCCCGCTCCCACATTTGGCTCGTGTACATTCAGGCGCATCGCATTGCCCACCTCAGGAGTTTCATCAACATGGCCGTTAACTGCACCACCCTCGAAGAAGTCCGCGCAAACATCGACCGCCTCGACCAACACATCGTCACCCTGCTGGCCGAGCGCGGTCATTACGTCTCCCAGGCGGCACGCTTCAAAAAAGACGCCGACGGCGTCAAGGCGCCGCAACGGGTTGAACAGGTGATTGCCAAGGTGCGGGGTTTGTCCGAGGCGGTGGGCGCCAACCCTGAGGTCACTGAGCAGGTGTATCGCGCGATGATTGCGGCGTTTATCCAGCAGGAATTGGCCGAGCATGCCGCGCTGACGTCTAACCAGACGACATAACCCCCGCTGTGGCGAGCGGGCTTGCCCCGCGTTGGGCTGCGCAGCAGCCCCAAGCAGTCTGTCGGGGGAGTATCAGATACTCCGCGTTCCTGTTTATCAGGGCGGCTGCGCAGCCCAACGCAGGGCAAGCCTGCTCGCCACATGTGCCATGTTCAGCACTTGTGGCGGTGTCAGGCGTTAGGTGGCGGGTGTTATCGCTTGGTCAGGTCGTCCACGACGGCTTTGCCCCTCTCGCACAGCTAATGCGCGGCCCAGGCATATTGTTCGCCGCGTCGTGATGGGCCTTTAACCCAACACCTTTCTCACCTCGCTTTCACACCTGCCCGACAAATCCCTGACTAGACTCACCCTATCAGCCGTGAAACGGTCAGGGAGTACGCCATGTGGCGGTCTGCGGTAATGCTGTGCGCAGTAGTGTGGTTGTCAGGTTGCCAATCAACCCACCAGGATTTGCTGGCCAAAGGTTATCCACCGGCCTTTGCCGATGGCTTTGATGACGGTTGCAGCAGCGGTCGCCAGGCCGCCGGTGTGATCAGCGGGGAGTTTCGCAAGAACGTGCCGCGGTATCTCAAAGACCGCCAGTACGCCGAAGGCTGGGAAGACGGCTTTCGCCAGTGCAAGGCCATGCGCGAGAACGAAGAGTTGCGCGACTACAAAGACAACCACTGGGATGACCGTGAACGGGACTGGCAGCAGGAAAAAGACCGCGACGCCGCCAAGGCTTATCGCCCGCAGTAGATCGCTTTCAGACATCCATCGAAACTAAAGCGCGGCGACCATGGCCCAAACGCCATAGAGGGAGAATGTCATGAGCCGAGCTTTTGTTAATGAAGACCACGCCGCCGCCCAGGCCGACCAACCGGTAGAGCGCCAGGTCAGTGAGCAACCCAACCACCTCACCGCGCAAGGGTTGGCGCAATTGCAGGCCAAGGTCGCGCAGTTGCAGCACGAATACAGCCTTGAATCTGCCAAGGACGATAAACAGCGCCAGGCGGATCTTGAGCGGGACCTGCGCTACTTCAATCAGCGGGTGCAAAGCGCCCAAGTGGTGGCGCCAGCCACCTCCACCGAAAAGGTGCAGATCGGCAGCTGGGTCACTTTCGCCAACGAGCAAGACGAGCAGCAGCGCATTCAGTTGGTAGGTGAAGACCAGGCGGACGCTGCTGCCAACCTGATCAACTGGGGTTCGCCGCTGGGCCGCGCATTACTGGGCGCCGAGGTCGGCGACGAGGTGGTGTGGAAGCGCCCCGTCGGTGATCAGGTGATCGAAGTGCTGCGCGTCGAGCCACAGGTTTAGACGATGCCCTGGGCCAGCATCGCGTCGGCGACTTTTACGAAGCCTGCGATATTTGCGCCTTTCACGTAGTTGACCCGGCCGTTTTCTTCGCCGTAGTGCACGCAGGCGTGGTGGATCGACTGCATGATGTTGTGCAACTTGCTGTCGACTTCGCCTGCGGTCCACAGCAGGCGCATGGCGTTCTGCGACATTTCCAGGCCGCTGACGGCCACACCGCCGGCGTTGGAGGCTTTGCCCGGGGCAAACAGAATGCCGGCTTCGATAAAGATATCCACAGCCGCAAGCGTGGTCGGCATATTGGCGCCTTCTGCGACGCACAGGCAGCCGTTGCGCAATAGGGTGCGCGCGGCATCGGCGTCGAGTTCGTTTTGGGTCGCGCATGGCAGGGCAATATCGCAGGCCAGTTCCCAGGGCGTTTTACCGGCGCGAAATTCCAGGCCGTAACGGGAAGCCAATTCGCTGATGCGCCCGCGTTGCACGTTTTTCAGCTCCAGCAGGGCCGACCATTGCTCCTCGGTCAACCCGCTTTCGGCGTACAGGGTGCCTTCGGAATCGGACAAGGAAATCACTTTGCCGCCCAGGTCCATGACCTTGCGCGCCGCGTACTGCGCGACGTTGCCGGAACCGGAGATCGCCACGCGCTTGCCCTCAACCCGCTGGCCGTTGCGCTTGAGCATTGCTTCGGCGAAATACACGCAGCCGAAACCGGTGGCTTCGGGGCGAATCAGGCTGCCGCCGTACGTCATGCCTTTGCCGGTCAGCACCGAGGTGAACTGGTTGCTGAGGCGTTTGTATTGACCGAACAGGAAGCCGATTTCACGGGCGCCCACGCCGATATCACCGGCCGGCACGTCCACGTCGGCGCCGATGTGGCGGTACAGCTCGCTCATGAACGCCTGGCAAAAACGCATCACTTCGGCGTCGCTCTTGCCCTTGGGGTCGAAGTCCGCGCCGCCTTTGCCGCCGCCCATGGGCAGCGAGGTCAGGGAGTTCTTGAACGTCTGCTCGAAGGCGAGGAATTTCAGTACGCCCAGGTTTACCGAGGGGTGAAAGCGCAAGCCACCTTTGTAGGGGCCGATGGCGCTGTTCATCTGGATGCGAAACCCGCGATTGACCTGGACCTTGCCGTGATCATCCACCCACGACACCCGGAAGGTGATCGCGCGTTCCGGCTCGCAGATGCGCTCCAGAATGCCCGAGGTCAGGTAATGGGGGTTGGCTTCGAGAAACGGCCACAAGCTGCGCAGGACTTCTTCCACGGCCTGGTGAAATTCTGGCTGGTCAGGGTCGCGTTTCTTGAGGCGGGCGAGGAAGGATTCAACGGATTCGATCATGAAGAAGTCTCGGCAAATTGATTGTTTTTAAAGGAGATTGAGCCGGACCTTAGCAACTCAAGTTGCACCTGAAAAGCGCAAAATGTCGCCTTTATGAATTTAAATGGTGCATTGGATATAAATAAATGGGCTTTTTTGCACCATGAGAGGGATTTCAACCTGACGCATGCACCAGCCGTTAAACCGCTTTCGCGAGCAAGCCCGCTCCCACATTTGATCGATTTCCAACTATGGAATGCGCTCGAATGTGGGAGCGGGCTTGCTCGCGAATGAATCCACCTCGGTCTCTTTGAAAAAACGCGCAAAAAAAACGGAGCCCGAAGGCTCCGTTTGTTCCAACCAGCCCCAATCAGGCCAGTTTTTTGTGACGCACACGGTGCGGCTGGGCAGCCGCATCGCCCAAGCGCTTTTTACGGTCGGCTTCGTACTCGGTGTAGTTACCTTCGAAGAACACCGCTTGGGAGTCGTCTTCGTACGCCAGGATGTGAGTCGCGACGCGGTCCAGGAACCAGCGATCGTGAGAGATCACAATGGCGGCGCCCGGGAAGTCCAGCAGGGCTTCTTCCAGGGAACGCAGGGTTTCAACGTCGAGGTCGTTGGACGGTTCGTCGAGCAGCAACACGTTGCCGCCTTCTTTCAAGGTCAGGGCCAGGTGCAAGCGGCCGCGCTCACCACCGGACAGGTCCTTGACGAACTTCTGCTGGTCGCCGCCCTTGAAGTTGAAACGGCCGACGTAGGTGCGCGACGGGATTTCATAGTTGCCGATGCGGATCTGGTCGGAACCGTCGGAGATTTGCTGGAACACAGTCTTGCTGCCATCCAGGTCTTCGCGGCTCTGGTCGACGCAGGCCAGTTGCACGGTTTCACCAACTTCGATAGTGCCCGAATCCGGCGTTTCCTTGCCCATCAGCATGCGGAACAGGGTGGATTTACCCGCACCGTTACCGCCAATTACGCCGACGATCGCGCCTTTTGGCATGGAGAACGACAGGTTGTCGATCAGTACGCGGTCGCCATAGCCTTTGGTGACGTTCTTGAACTCGATGACCTTGTCACCCAGGCGCGGGCCGGCCGGGATGTAGATCTCGTTGGTTTCGCTGCGCTTCTGGAATTCCTGCGACTGCATTTCTTCAAAGCGTTGCAGACGAGCCTTGGATTTGGACTGGCGGGCCTTGGCGCCTTTGCGCACCCACTCCAGCTCTTCCTTCATGGCTTTTTCGTGGGCCGATTGCTGCTTGGATTCAGCGGCCAGTCGGTCGGATTTGGCTTCCAGCCAACCGGAGTAGTTGCCCTCGTAAGGGATACCGGCGCCACGGTCGAGTTCCAGAATCCAGCCGGCGACGTTGTCCAGGAAGTACCGGTCGTGCGTGATCGCTACCACGGTGCCCGGGAAATCGTGCAGGAAGTGCTCCAGCCAGGCGACGGAATCGGCGTCCAAGTGGTTGGTCGGTTCGTCGAGCAGCAGCATGTCGGGAGCCGACAGCAGCAGGCGGCACAGGGCCACGCGACGCTTTTCACCACCAGAGAGGAATTCAACCTTGGCGTCCCACGCCGGCAGGCGCAGCGCATCGGCGGCGACTTCCAGCTGGCGCTCCAGGTTGTGACCGTCGCCGGCCTGCAGGATGGCTTCGAGCTTGGCCTGTTCGGCGGCCAGTTTGTCGAAGTCGGCGTCTTCTTCGGCGTAGGCGGCGTAGACCTCGTCCAGGCGCGCCTGGGCATTCTTGATCACGGCCACGGCCTCTTCGACCACTTCACGCACGGTCTTGGTCGGGTCCAGGATCGGCTCTTGCGGCAGGTAGCCGATGTTCAGCTCGGGCATCGGGCGGGCTTCGCCTTCGAACTCGGTGTCGACGCCGGCCATGATTTTCAGCAGCGTGGACTTACCCGAACCGTTGAGGCCGAGCACGCCGATCTTGGCGCCTGGGAAGAAGGACAGCGAAATGTTTTTCAGGATTTCCCGCTTCGGCGGAACAACTTTTCCCAGCCGATGCATGGTGAAGACGTATTGAGCCATGGTGAACCTAGCGTCAGTGACTGATGAATTGAGCGGGCGAAGCCCGTGCAGGCCATGCGCCGCGCGGGCCGTTGACGGTGGTCAATGCCTTCGTGCGCAAAAAGCCTGAATGTCTGGGGCTGGAACGCCCCCGCGTAACCGGCAAAGCTACCTGAATGCGCTTGGTCAGTCCAGCCAGGCAGGGCTGGCACTTTGCCACAAGTCAAGGCATGCTAGCCGCCCTCCGGGCGTCCGGCTTATAGTGCACGTCGCGCGCCAGTCCAGCCAAACCGCAGGATCACAGCTTGTCCAAAGTCACGCCGCCCACTCCCCTGCGCGCCGCTCATATAGCGCCGGGAGCGCCCCTGCACGGCACCCTCAAAGGCGCATTGGCGACGCTTGTCCTGCTGCTGCTCGCGTTATTGTTCTGGCAACTGCTGGACCAACTGCAGCAAAACCAGAAAAACCAACAGCAATACACCATCGACTACAGCGCCGACCTGGCTGAACAGATCAGCTTGAACATGGCCCTGAGCGCCAAAATCGCCCTGAATTTGCTGCCGATGGTCGAGCCGCCGCGCAATGACGAACAGCAACAGGCGCTGATGCGCACCTTGCAACGTTCGCTGCCGGAACTGCGCAGTGTCGCCCTGCTCGCCCCCAGCGGCGCGATGATCAGCGACAGCGCCAAAGACAGCCAGGACAGCGCCTGGCTTGAAGAGCTGGTACAGCGCAGTCACTCGCAACCTTATTACCTGAGCAACAACCCGGACGGCACGATCATTTATCTGCTGCTGCACCAGCCCAGCGGCGGCTCGCGGATGTATTGGGCGCTGCGCCTGGCGCCCAACTACCTGAGCAACCTGACGCGCCAGGACGGCCAGGGCCAGCGCCCGATGTGGGCCATCGAGAACCGCCTCAACCACCGCGTGGTCAGCCGTGACAGCGGCATGCCGGCGCAGTGGGCCTCCGCGCTGACGCCGGACGAATTGAACAAAAGCGTACTGGTCACGCCCCTGAGCAAAAGTGACTGGCAGTTGCGCGGGCTGTTCGACCGCAGCGCCGTGCTGGAGCAACTGCTGCCGGCCTTCATCGGCAAATGCCTGCTGGGCCTGGCCTTTTCGCTGATCCCGGTGATCGTGCTGCTGAACATGCGCCGTCGCCAGCGCCAGGTGCATGAAGGCCGGCGCCGCTATCAGGATATTTTCGAAGGCACCGGCGTGGCGCTTTGCGTGCTCGACCTGTCGGGGTTGAAGACGTTTTTCGACAAAACCAACCTGCACACCCGTGAGCAATTACAGGCCTGGCTGCACACGCACGTCGAAGAACGCCAACAACTGCTCAAGGAGTTACGCGTCACCGAGGTCAACCAGGTGGCTGTGCGCCTGCTGAACGTCAGTTCTTGCGAGCAAGCCTGGGAGCGTCTGATCGATGACTGCCCGCGCAACGCCACGGCCATCGGTTATCAGGTTCTGGAAGCCGTACTGACCCAGCAAAAACAGCTGGAGCTGGAAATTCAGCTCAACGACGTTGCCGGTAACGACCAGTACCTGTGGCTGGTGATGCGCCTGCCGGAGCAGCAGGACGACTTCAAGGCGGTCATCCTCAGTATCAGTGACATCACCAGCCGCAAGCTGATCGAGCTGTCGCTGGTGGAGCGTGAGAGTTTCTGGTCAGACGTGGTGCGCACCGTGCCGGATCACCTGTATGTGCAGGACGTGATCAGCCAGCGGATGATTTTCAGCAACCACCACTTGGGCCACACGCTCGGCTATAACAGAGCCGAACTGCAGCAAATGGGCGAGTACTTCTGGGAAATCCTGCTGCACCCCGACGATGCGGAGTATTACCACGACCTGCGCCAGCAACAACGTGAAGTCGGCTACACCACGCAGCTGCATTGCCAACTGCGCTTTCGGCACCGCAACAACCAATGGCGCCGCTTCGATATCCGCGAGCAAGCCCTGGCCCGCGACAAGACGGCGGTGGTCACGCGGATTATCGGCGTGGCCAAAGACATTACCGATCAGATAGAAGCCAGCGAGTCCCTGCGCGACAGCGAGCAGCGCTACCGCATGCTGGCCGAAAGCATCAGCGACGTGATCTGCTCCACCGACAGCCAGCTTGCGCTCAATTACGTCAGCCCGTCGGTCAATGCCGTGCTGGGTTATGACGTGGATTGGGTGTTCAAGAATGGCTGGCAGTCGATCATCGCCAACCCGCAACAACTGTCCGGCATTTACAGCCTGGTGGAGCAGGTCAGCCGCTCGCTGGGCGACACTGCGGCGCTGAACAAGCTGCGCGATGACGTGCAAACCCAGCTGTTCCTGTTCGACTGCCTGCGCGCCGATGGCCGCAAGGTGCCGATCGAGCTGCGCCTGGTGCTGGTGTGGGACGAGCACGGCGCGTTTGAGGGCATCCTCGGCGTGGGCCGCGATATCAGCCAGCAACGGCGCGCCGAAAAAGACCTGCGCATGGCGGCCACGGTATTCGAACACTCCACCTCAGCGATTCTGATCACCGACCCGGCCGGTTATATCGTGCAGGCCAACGAGGCCTTCAGCCGGGTCAGCGGCTATGCCGTCGCGGATGTGCTCGACCAGTTGCCGAACATGCTCACCGTTGACGAACAACAGGAAGCCCACCTGCGTTATGTGCTCAAGCAACTGCACCAGCACAGCACCTGGGAAGGCGAAGTGTGGCTCAAGCGCCGCAACGGCGAGCATTACCCGGCGTGGGTCGGCATTACCGCCGTGTTCGATGATGAAGGCGACCTGGCCAGCTACGTGTGCTTCTTCAGTGACATCAGTGAGCGCAAGGCCAGCGAGCAGCGCATCCACCGCCTGGCGTATTACGACGCCCTGACCCACCTGCCCAACCGCACGCTGTTCCAGGACCGCCTGCACACTGCCCTGCAGGCAGCGGAACGGCAGAAGTCGTGGGTGGTGCTGATGTTCCTCGACCTCGACCGTTTCAAGCCGATCAACGACTCCCTGGGCCACGCCGCCGGCGACCGCATGCTCAAGGAAATGGCCACGCGCCTGCTGGGCTGCGTGGCCGAAGACGACACCGTGGCGCGTATGGGCGGCGACGAGTTCACCTTGCTCCTGCAACCACGGGTGAGCCGCGACATGGCGCTGAACCGCGCGATTCACGTGGCCGAGCAGATCCTGGCCAGCCTGGTAAGGCCGTTTGTGCTTGAAGGCCGCGAGTTCTTTGTGACCGCCAGTATCGGTATCGCCTTGAGCCCGCAGGACGGCAACGAGCTGAGCCAGTTGATGAAGAACGCCGACACCGCGATGTACCACGCCAAGGAACGTGGCAAAAACAACTTCCAGTTCTACCAGGCGGACATGAACGCCAGCGCCCTGGAGCGCCTGGAGCTGGAAAGCGACCTGCGCCACGCGCTGGATCAGAACGAATTCGTGCTGTATTACCAACCGCAGTTCAGTGGCGATGGCAAACGCTTGACCGGCGCCGAAGCCCTGCTGCGCTGGCGCCACCCACGCCGCGGGCTGGTGCCGCCGGGTGATTTCATTCCGGTGCTGGAGGAGTTGGGACTGGTGGTGGACGTGGGCGACTGGGTGCTCAGCGAGGCCTGTCGCCAGCTCAAGACCTGGCACCAGAACAAGGTGCGGGTGCCGAAAGTCTCGGTGAACATCTCGGCGCGGCAGTTCTCCGATGGCCAACTGGGCGAGCGCATCGCCACCATTCTCAGGGACACCGGTCTGCCGCCGGCATGCCTGGAGCTGGAGCTGACCGAAAGCATCCTGATGCGCGAAGTCAACGAAGCCATGCAGATCCTCGCCAGCCTGAAAAACCTCGGGCTGAGCATCGCGGTGGACGACTTTGGCACGGGTTATTCGTCGCTCAACTACCTCAAGCAATTCCCCATCGACGTGCTGAAGATCGACCGCACCTTTGTCGACGGCCTGCCCTCCGGCGAGCAAGACGCGCAAATCGCCCGCGCCATTATCGCCATGGCCCACAGCCTGAACCTGGCGGTGATCGCCGAGGGTGTGGAAACCCATGAGCAGCTGGACTTCCTGCGCGAGCATGGCTGCGATGAAGTACAGGGGTATCTGTTTGGGCGGCCGATGCCGGCGAATCGGTTTGAAGCGCAGTTCAGTAATGATGCGCTGTTCATGTTCGACTGAAACCTTGCAGCGCTTTGGATGGCCTCTTCGCGGGCAAGCCCGCTCCCACATTTTGATCTGTGAACCCATTCAAGTGTGGGAGGGGGCTTGCCCCCGATAGGGCCAGCACAGTCACCGCTTATCCCCAGATGAGCCCCACTTGTCCGCGACATGATGTCCTTTCATATGCCATCTAAAACCCATTGGGTTAGAATGCCCTCCTTTTCTGCCCCCGATCCTTGAGGACCGCCATGTTCAGCCGTGATTTGACTATTGCCAAGTACGACGCCGATCTCTTTGCCGCCATGGAGCAAGAAGCCGTGCGCCAGGAAGAGCACATTGAGCTGATCGCTTCGGAAAACTACACCAGCCCTGCGGTCATGGAGGCTCAAGGTTCGGTTCTGACCAACAAGTACGCTGAAGGCTACCCTGGCAAGCGCTACTACGGTGGTTGCGAGTACGTCGACGTGGTTGAGCAGCTGGCCATTGACCGTGCCAAGGAACTGTTCGGCGCCGATTACGCTAACGTCCAGCCACACGCCGGTTCCCAAGCCAACAGCGCCGTGTACCTGGCCCTGCTGCAAGGCGGCGACACCATCCTGGGCATGAGCCTGGCCCACGGCGGTCACCTGACCCACGGCGCCAGCGTTTCCTCCTCCGGCAAGCTGTACAACGCCGTTCAGTACGGTATCGATGCCAACGGCCTGATCGACTACGACGAAGTCGAACGTCTGGCGGTCGAGCACAAGCCTAAAATGATCGTGGCCGGTTTCTCTGCCTACTCGCAGATCCTGGACTTCCCACGTTTCCGCGAAATCGCTGACAAGGTCGGCGCCTACCTGTTCGTTGACATGGCTCACGTAGCCGGTCTGGTCGCCGCTGGCGTCTACCCGAACCCGGTGCCTTACGCTGACGTGGTCACCACCACTACGCACAAAACCCTGCGCGGCCCACGTGGCGGCCTGATCCTGGCGCGCGCCAACGCCGAGATCGAGAAGAAACTGAACTCCGCCGTATTCCCAGGCGCCCAAGGTGGCCCGCTGGAGCACGTAATTGCCGCCAAAGCGATCTGCTTCAAAGAAGCCCTGCAGCCTGAGTTCAAGACTTACCAGCAACAAGTGGTCAAGAACGCCAAGGCCATGGCCGGTGTGTTCATCGAACGCGGCTACGACGTGGTCTCCGGCGGTACTGAAAACCACCTGTTCCTGCTGTCGCTGATCAAGCAGGACATTTCCGGTAAAGATGCTGACGCTGCCCTGGGCAGAGCCTTCATCACCGTGAACAAAAACTCCGTGCCGAACGACCCACGTTCGCCGTTCGTCACCTCCGGCCTGCGCTTCGGCACCCCGGCTGTGACCACTCGTGGCTTTAAAGAAGCAGAGTGCAAGGAACTGGCCGGCTGGATCTGCGACATCCTGGCAGACCTGAACAACGAAGCCGTGATCGACGCGGTGCGTGAGAAGGTCAAGGCCATCTGCAAAAAGCTGCCGGTGTACGGCGCTTGATTGCAGTTGCTTGAATAAAAAGCCCGGCCTTGGCGCCGGGCTTTTTTATGCCTGAAAACTCTGCTTTCCTAAATTTGAAATGACATGAAATGTGGGAGCGGGCTTGCTCGCGAAAGCGGTGTATCAGTCGGCACATGCATCAACTGACAAACCGCTTTCGCGAGCAAGCCCGCTCCCACATTTTGGCTGTGTTTCAAGTCAGGATTGGTACACCTTGGCAAATCCTTCGCGGATTTTGTCTTCCGGCAACTCATCGGCAATAAACACAATCACACTTTCGCGCGCCTCGCCCTCGGCCCATTCGGTGTCCCAATCGAACCCGTAAAGCTTGAGCACGCCTTGAAACACCATGCGCCGGTCTTCGCCGGCAATGTTCAGCACGCCCTTGTAGCGCAACAGTTGCTTGCCGTGGACTTCCAGCAGCTCGTTCATGAACTCGCTGAGGCGGCCGATATCCAGCGGCTGGTCGGTGCGCAGCACCAGGCTGGAAATGCGGTCGATGGCCGGCGCCGCGCTGACCGGGCGCAAGCTCATGCCGGCGTTGAGGTTGAAGCCGCGCACATCAAGCAATTCGGCCAGGTCGATGGCGCCATGATCGACCACGCGGATCGGCGCGCGGCGGTTGATGCGGGTCAGGCGCTGGCTGAGGGCGTCGAAGGTGGCCTCGTCCACCAGGTCGCGCTTGCTTACCAGCAAGCGATCCGCAAAACCGATCTGGGCCTGGGCGATGGTCTGGGTCAGGTGGTGTTCGGCGTGGGCCGCGTCCACCAAGGTGATGATGCCGTCGAGGATGTAGCGCTCGCGCAGCTCCTCGTCGATGAAAAAGGTCTGGGCCACCGGCGCCGGGTCGGCCAGGCCGGTGCACTCGATCACCAGGCGGTCGAAGGCAATCTCGCCGCTGTCCAGGCGCTCGAGCAGCAGGTACAGGGCTTTGGTCAGGTCAGTGTGGATGGTGCAGCACACGCAACCGTTGGACAGGGTCATGACTTGCACCGGTTCTGCGCCCAGCAGCTGGGTGTCGATACCGGCGTCACTGAATTCGTTTTCGATCACGGCGATTTTCAGGCCGTGCTCGGCCTTGAGCAGGTGGCGCAGCAAGGTGGTTTTGCCGGCGCCGAGGAAGCCGCTGAGGATGGTGACGGGGATGGGAGAGGACAAAACTATTCTCCTGTTTAATGAAATAACTGAAGGAACACAAAACAAATGTGGGAGCTGGCTTGCCTGCGATGCAGACAACTCGGTCTTTCAGTCAGACCGAGGTGATGCCATCGCAGGCAAGCCAGCTCCCACATAAAGCCCTGCCCCCACAAGGGGACTCGTTAACCCGACAGGCGGGCTAGCAGCACTTGGGCCCACCCTTGCCACCGTAACGGGCTTCCTGGCGTTCCCGGAAGAACGCCTTGTAGTCCATCACCGGTTTGTCCGGGTGTTTGGTTTGCATATGCTCGACGTAGGTGTCGTAGTCGGGCATGCCGACCATCAGGCGCGCGGCCTGACCGAGGTATTTACCGAGGCGACTGATGTCATTGAACATGGTTGCAATCCTCGATTACGCGTCCGGAACCGCCTGGAACGGGGCTTCTTTATCCGTACGTTCTTTGTTGCCCCAGGCGGCGACGCCGACCTTGAGCGCATAGAACAGGATGCTGAAGACCACGAACAGGAACAGCGCCGTGAGCGTTGCGTTGGTGTAGGCGTTCCAGATCACGTGTTGCATCTGGTCGATGTTCTTGGCCGGCGCCAGGATCTGGCCGCCTGCCAGGGCATCGCTGTACTTCTTGGCCAGCGACAGGAAGCCGATCGCAGGGTTTGCGTCGAACAGCTTGATGAAGCCCGCCGTGGTGGTGCAGATCAGCAGCCAGACCGCCGGCAGCATGGTCACCCAGATGTAGCGCTGGCGTTTCATTTTGATCAGCACGACCGTGGCGAGCATCAGTGCGATCCCGGCCAGCATCTGGTTGGAAATACCGAACAGCGGCCACAAGGTGTTGATGCCGCCCAGTGGGTCGATCACGCCTTGGTACAGCAGGTAACCCCACATTGCCACGCAACCTGCGGTTGCGATCAGGTTGGCGGTCCAGGATTCGGTACGCTTGAGCGACGGCACGAAGGAGCCGAGCAAGTCCTGGAGCATGAAGCGACCGGCACGGGTACCGGCGTCAACCGCCGTCAGGATGAACAGCGCTTCGAACAGGATCGCAAAGTGGTACCAGAACGCCATGGTGTTTTCACCCGGCAACACACTGTGCAGGATCTGCGCGATACCCACCGCGAGGGTCGGTGCACCGCCGGCACGTGCCAGGATGGTGGTTTCGCCGATGTCATGGGCCACTGCTTGCAGCGCTTCCGGCGTAATCGCAAAACCCCAGCTGCTGACGGTTTGTGCCACGGCCATCACATCACCACCAACCACGGCGGCGGGGCTGTTCATGGCGAAGTACACGCCAGGTTCGATCACCGAGGCGGCAACCATTGCCATGATGGCCACGAACGATTCCATCAGCATCGCGCCGTAGCCGATGTAACGGGCGTTGACTTCGTTATCCAGCAACTTGGGCGTGGTGCCCGAAGAAATCAGCGCGTGGAAACCCGAGACCGCGCCACAGGCGATGGTGATGAACAGGAACGGGAACAGGCCGCCCTTCCACACTGGGCCGGTGCCGTCGATGAACTGGGTCAGCGCCGGCATTTTCAGCTCTGGCATGGTGACCAGAATGCCGATCGCCAGGGCAATGATGGTGCCGATTTTGAGGAAGGTGGAGAGGTAGTCACGCGGCGCCAGGATCAGCCACACCGGCAGTACTGCGGCAACGAAGCCGTAGCCGATCAGCATCCAGGTGATTTGGATCCCGGTGAAGGAAAAGGCCTTGGCCCATACCGGGTCAGCGGCAATCTGCCCGCCCAGCCAGATCGAACCGAGCAGCAACAGCACGCCGATTACCGAGATTTCACCAATGCGGCCCGGGCGTATGTAGCGCATGTACACGCCCATGAACATCGCAATCGGGATGGTCGCCATTACGGTGAAGATGCCCCATGGGCTTTCGGCCAGGGCCTTGACCACGATCAGCGCCAGCACCGCGAGGATGATGATCATGATCAGGAAGCAACCGAACAACGCGATGGTCCCCGGGATGCGGCCCATCTCTTCGCGAACCATGTCGCCAAGTGAACGGCCATTGCGACGGGTGGACAGGAACAGGACCATGAAGTCTTGCACTGCACCGGCCAGCACCACGCCGGCAATCAGCCACAGGGTGCCGGGCAGGTAGCCCATCTGCGCCGCCAGCACCGGGCCGACCAGCGGGCCTGCACCGGCAATCGCCGCAAAGTGGTGACCAAAAAGGATGTGTTTGTTGGTCGGCACATAGTCCAGACCGTCATTGTTGAGCACTGCGGGGGTGGCCCGCCGTGGATCGAGTTGCATCACGTTGTTAGCGATGAACAGACTGTAGTAACGGTACGCAACCAGGTAGATGGCCACAGCAGCGACCACAATCCACAAGGCGTTGATCGCCTCGCCGCGGCGCAAGGCCACTACGCCCAGGGCGCACGCTCCTACGATTGCCAGCACCAGCCAGGGTAGGTGGCGTAGCAGGCTATTATTATTTTTCATTTTTATATTCCAGCCAGGGTGGACAGAAAGGACAGCCAGTCCGAGTTTAGCGCTGTTGGCTTTAAAGGCCACCCCCCTACATTGGTCTAGAGCCTTGCACGGGCAAAAAAAGCACAAATAAAAGCTCGATGATGGCGCGGGGCTACAATCCTTCTATCCACAGAGGATTTGACATGAACGAACAGTCGTCTGATCGACGCCGTTTTCGGCGTATCGCCTTCGATGCACGAACGACCATTGCGCAGAACGGCTGGAATTGGCCGGTGCAACTGGTGGACCTGTCGCTCAAAGGTTTGCTGGTGCAGCGCCCGGATGACTGGCAGGGCAATCGCACGGAGTCGTTCGACGTGGATATCCGCCTTGATCCGCAGGCGCATATAAAGATGCAGGTGAAGCTGGCCCATGACGATCACGGGCAATTGGGGTTTGTGTGCGAGCACATCGACCTGGACTCGATCAGCCATTTACGCCGGCTGATCGAACTGAACCTCGGCGATCAGGAAGAACTTGAGCGCGAACTGGGCGCACTGCTGCAGGTGTGACGCGTCAGGGAAACGCCGTACGCGCAGGGAACTCGTTTTCTGCGTCCCAGTAGCCCGCCTTCTGACTCGACGTGGCCTGCCATTGCCCGTCGACAAAACGGTAGGTTTCAAACCGGGTGGCAAAATCATCATCGCCGTCACCGTCCATGAATGACGAGACTTGCAACAACTCATCCGCGCCTCCTTCGGCGGGCGTTGCGATCTGCCACGCGGCTTTGCCGGTCTGGGCCAGGGTCAATGGCTCGACCTTAGCGTCGGCGCTTTTGTAATTCAGCGGCGTGAGTTGCTGCCGGCTCGGCAGCAGCAGCTGTGTCGCGGGGCCGCTGTAGCTGCCCATCGGCGCGGTTTGATCGATGGTCAAAAAATACACAGTTTCCGGCAGCCCTTTGATGGGGGCCTTCTCCACCTGGGCCAAGGGGTAGCCGAGTTCTTCGCTTGCCAGCACTTCTCCGGACGCCGACAGCAAGCGCAGTCGGGCGTTGAGCAGCGGGTGTTCAACCAGATCACCGGGCTCGTCAAACGAGTCCTCATCCAGGCCATTGCCCCAGCTGTCTTTGTGCAACTGGGCGCTGATGCGCTGGTCTTCCAGTACCTGCAACACGCTGGCGTCTTGCGTTGCCAACGTTTGCGCCGATCGGTAACCGACCGGCAGCTTGGTCGGCTCGGCAAAAGCGCCCATCGGCAACCCAACCAAAGCCATGAACAGGGCAACGGCTGCCCAGCGATTCGAGTTGTGCATTGCACTCATCCCTGACTGATCCATGAATTATTCGAACAGTGCATCCAGCGCCTGCTCCAGGCGGGTTACACCGATCACCTTCAACCCTGCCGGCATTTCCTTGGGCGCGTTGCCCTTGGGCACAATCGCGCGCTTGAAGCCGTGCTTGGCCGCCTCCTTCAGACGCTCCTGGCCGCTCGGCACCGGGCGCACTTCGCCCGACAGGCCAACCTCACCAAACACCAGCAGATCGTGGGGTAACGGTTTATTGCGCAGGCTGGACATCACCGCCGCCATCAACGCCAGGTCGGAGGCGGTTTCCAGCACCTTCACCCCACCGACCACGTTGAGAAACACGTCCTGGTCGTGGGTGGGAATGCCGCCGTGACGGTGCAACACCGCCAGCAGCATTGCCAGGCGATTCTGGTCCAGGCCAAGGGTCACGCGGCGCGGATTGGCCAAATGGCTGTCATCCACCAGTGCCTGCACTTCCACCAGCATCGGACGGGTGCCTTCCCACGTCGCCATCACCACGCTGCCCGGGACTTCTTCCTGAGCGCGTGTGAGAAAAATCGCCGAGGGGTTGGAGACTTCTTTAAGCCCACGGTCGGTCATGGCAAACACGCCCAGTTCGTTCACCGCACCGAAGCGGTTCTTCACTGCCCGCAGCAACCGCAAACGGCCATCGGATTCACCCTCGAAATACAACACGGTGTCGACCATGTGCTCCAGTACCCGCGGGCCGGCCAGCGCACCTTCTTTGGTTACATGGCCGACCAGGAAGATCGCCGTGCCGCTCTGCTTGGCATAACGCACCAGCAGCGCCGCGCTCTCGCGCACTTGGGAGACGCCGCCCGGCGCCGATTGCAGCTGTTCGGTAAAAATCGTCTGGATCGAGTCGATCACCATGACCTTGGGCTTTTCGATGCGCGCCGTGGCGATGATGCTTTCGATGCAGGTTTCGGTCATCACCCGCAGTTGGTCCTGGGGCAAGCCCAGGCGGCGGGCGCGCATCGCCACCTGCTGCTGGGATTCTTCGCCGGTGACGTACAGCGCCGGCATGCGGCTGGCGATGCTGCACAGGGTTTGCAGCAGGATGGTCGACTTGCCGATGCCCGGGTCGCCGCCGATCAGCACCACCGAGCCGTCCACCAGGCCGCCGCCGAGCACGCGGTCGAGCTCACCGGACGCGGTGGAGAAACGCGGGATTTCTTCGACGCTGACTTCCGCCAGGGTCTTGATCTGCGCCTGTTGCCCGGTCCAGCCGGCACGGCCGGTGGGCGCTGCGGCGCCGCCGCTTTCGATCATGGTTTCCGTCAGGGTGTTCCACGCGCCGCACTCGGTGCATTGGCCGGCCCACTTGGGAAAGGTCGCGCCGCACTCTGTGCAGCCGTACATGCGCTTGGCCTTTGCCATTTGAGAACCTCCAACCGAAAAACCGCGATGATAGCTCAGCGCGGCGCCGGGGTCCGGATTTCACCACTGGCCAATCGTGAAGCGCTGTTGCCGATCGGGTCTTCAGCGTTGAGGTCGGCGCCTTTGGCTTTCAACTCATCCAACAACTCGACGCGCTTGAACAACCCGGCATACATGGCCGCGGTCTGCCCGGCGCCGTTGCGTTGGTCGGGGTTGCAGTCAGTGGCCAGCAGACGCTGGGCAATTTTCAGCTCGCCTTTGAAAATTGCGCCCATCAGGGCGGTGTTGCCGCGTTTGTCTTGCACGCAGGCATCGGCGCCGGCACTGAGCAGGCGCTCCACGAAAGGCCCCTGGCCGTGATAGGCGGCGAGGATCAGCGCGGTGTAGCCCTTGTCGTCCTGGGTGTTGAGGCCGTAGCCGGACTCGATGAAGGTGTTGAGCATGTCGATATCGCCACGGCGGGCGGCGTCGAAATAGTAGTCCTGCAGCTGTGCCTTGAGCGCGACCGGGTCAGGCGACTCGGCATGGGCGACAAAGGCCAGCATCGCCATCAGTAAACCAATCGAAATACGCATGGGGGAGTTCTCCTGCCAGGGGTCGACGCCCGTGCACGGGCGCCGACCGGAACCAACGTCAGTCAGTGAGTTTTTCTGCCAGCGCTTTCACGCGAGCCAAATCACCCTTGGCGACCTTGGTCACGCCGGTGCCGTACTCCGGGTCGGCCTTGTAGAGGAACGACAGGATGATGTGCTTGCTCTCGTCATCCGTGGTGGCCAGCGAGCCGCCAAAGTTGTCGATCAAGTCCTGACGCTCTTTCTTGTTGTACGAGCGGTACAAATCACCGGCCTGCTTGAAGTTCTGCTCACGCTGGATCTTCGCCTGCTGGGTGCTGCCCGACAGCGCCGACTGGCTGTAGCGCGCGGTTTGCGGCTCTTCGCGCGGCAGCAGGCGGCTAGGCTGGTAGTTCACGCCGGTAGTGGTTTTGCCTGCATTCATCGCGCCGTCCTGGTTACCGTTGTTAACGGTTACCCGTGGGGCGTTGATCGGCAGTTGCAGGGCGTTCGGCCCCAGGCGGTACATTTGCGTGTCGGCGTAGGAGAACACCCGGCCTTGCAGCAGGCGGTCTTCAGAAGGCTCGATACCTGGCACCAGGTTGGCCGGCGCCATGGCCACTTGTTCAGTCTCCTGGAAGACATTCGCCGGGTTACGGTTCAGCACCATCTGCCCGACTTTGCGCTCCGGTACGTTCGGCCAGATTTTGGTGGCGTCCAGCGGGTCGAAGTCGAACTTGGCCAGGTCCTCAGGCTTGAGCACTTGCACGTACAGGTCCCACTTGGGGAAGTCACCCTTGTTGATGTGGGTAACCAAGTCGTGGGTCATGTGGCTGTAGTCACGCCCTTGCACTTCGGTGACTTGCTTGGGGTCAAGGTTGTTGATGCCCTGCAGGCTCTTCCAGTGGAACTTGACGTAGTGCACTTCGCCCTTGGCGTTAATCAACTTGTAGGCATGTACGCCGTTGCCGTCCATTTCCCGATAACTGGCCGGGGTGCCGGCGTCGGAGTACAACTCGGTGAGTGTACGAGTGGACTCTGGAACATGGGAGAAGAAGTCGAAACGGCGGGAGTCGTCGTCCAGGTTAGTGCGCGGGTCGGGTTTGAACGCATGAACCATGTCCGGGAACTTGATGGCGTCGCGAATAAAGAACGTCGGGAAGTTATTGCCGACCAGGTCCCAGTTACCGTCGGCGGTATAGAACTTGGTGGCAAAGCCGCGTGGGTCGCGCAGGGTTTCCGGAGAGTGGTTGCCGTGCACCACGGCCGAGAAGCGCACGAACACGGGCGTGGCCTCGCCTGCGGCGAACACTTTGGCCTTGGTCAGGTCGCTCAGGTCGTCAGTGACGGTGAAGGTGCCGTGGGCGCCGGTGCCACGGGCATGCACCACGCGCTCCGGAATGCGCTCGCGGTCAAAGCGTTGCAGTTTTTGAATCAGTTGCACGTCTTGCAACAGCACCGGGCCATTGGCGCCGGCCGTTTGCGAGTTCTGGTTGTCGCCCACCGCCGCGCCGTTATCGCGGGTCAGGTTGGCAGCGTGTACGGAGAGTGAAAGCAGGCTGGCGCTCGCCAGTATCAGCGCGTGTCGCGCGATAACCGGGCGGCGCTTGATTGGATTCTTCATCGAGGTTTCCTCTGGTTTTTCTAGTGCACATTCAGTTGTGCTTGCCAGAGGCTAGTGACCCGCGACGCAGAAGATAAATAGAAAAACCCCACCGGGACGATTAAGAAAATACGGTGGTAACCCACTGAAATAGCGAGTATTTCGCGCGCGATTGGTGGCACTTTGCAAACTATTTGCGTTTTAATGTGTCGATAAAAGCTGACAGTGTTAACGGTTGTGTCGCGCAAGCCCTCTACGACTGACTTACACTGACCTCCACCCTTCTCATCTGTAACAAGGAATAACCTATGGGCGTGATCAGTGAGTTCAAGGCCTTCGCGGTCAAAGGCAATGTGGTCGATATGGCCGTCGGTATCATCATCGGCGCCGCCTTCGGCAAAATTGTTTCCTCGTTTGTAGGCGACGTCGTAATGCCGCCTCTCGGTCTGCTGATCGGTGGTGTGGACTTCGGCGATTTGGCAATAACACTCAAGGCCGCTCAGGGCAACGTCCCTGCGGTGGTGTTGGCTTACGGCAAGTTTATCCAGAGCGTGGTCGACTTCCTGATCGTCGCGTTTGCAATCTTCATGGGCGTGAAGGCGATCAACCGCCTCAAGCGTGAAGAGGCTGTGGCCCCAAGCTTGCCGCCGACCCCGACCAAGGAAGAGGTGTTGCTGGGCGAGATCCGCGATCTGCTCAAGGCACAGAACGACAAGCCGCTTTAACCGGCACTGGTTTGGCCAAAAAGGCGCCTGTTGCAGGCGCCTTTTTTATGCGCCGTACTACCAGTAATTCTCTACTGCCACCTGGCCTGGGCGACGGCTCAGGCTCAGTTGCATGTCGCGTTGCTTGAGCAATTGGCGCGTGTCGTCGACCATTTGCGGATTGCCGCAGATCAGCACGCGGGAGTGCTCCGGGGTCAACTCGACGCCGGCCGCGCGCTCCAGTTCGCCATTCTCGATCAAGGTGGTGATGCGACCATTCAGGGCGCCAGGGTGTTGCTCACGGGTGACGGTGGGGATGTAGACCAGCTTGTGCGCATACTCGGCCAGGTACTCACGCTCGCCCAACGCGTGGATCAGTTCCTGATACGCAAGCTCCTTGGCCTCGCGGGCGCTGTACACCAGGACAATGCGCTCGAATTTCTCCCAGACCTCGAAGTCCTGCAGGATCGACAGGAACGGCGCCACGCCTGTGCCAGTGCCCAGCAGCCAAAAATCTCGCCCGTCCACAAATCGGTTCAGCGTCAGAAAACCTGTGGCCTGGCGCTCGACCATCAAGGTGTCGCCCACTCGCAGGCGGCTCAATTGACTGGTGAACTCGCCGCCCGGAACGACAATGGAGAAGAAGTCGAGGTGCTCGTCAAACGGTGAGGACACGATCGAATAAGCGCGCCAGACGGTGCTGCCATCCGCCTTGTTCACCCCCAGGCGCACGAACTGGCCGGCGGTAAACCGAAAACCCGGGTCGCGAGTGGTACGCAAAGTAAACAGGCTGGGGGTCAGCGATTGCACATCGAGCAAGGTCTGGCGGGTAAATTTCTCAGCACTGGCCGTCATGGGGGGCTCCGTTGAACAGGTGCCCTAGTGTCCCTCAAAGCGTCGCTGGGAAACACCGGTGGTTTGTACTGGCATTTTCATTGCTCGGGCATCCGCGAATGTAACGCCAATGAAACGCTGATGCTTGCCACGCAATTGCACCTTCGCCGGGGTTTTCGTGCTCACACTAATTATTTAGCTATCGCCCCCCATCCAATAGGCCATTAGATGATGGCGTTCATAAAAACAGCCCTGAATAGGCCATTTCCACAACCTGTTAAATTCAATAAGTTTTCTTCACCCAACAACTAACCTCCACAAAAACTCAGTTGTTGTACAAGCTCAACAAGTATAAATACCCGATCTTTCTGACAACTTTTTCATCTCAGTATGTGGGCTTTATCCTACACTCCTGTTCGTGGCGCATTGGGAGCCAGGACGTACCCAACTCACACCTACCCCATGGAGATTCACCCTATGGTTAACTGGCGCAACACGAGACTCCCAAAACTGGAAGGCGAGAACAAGATCACCACTGTTTACGAGATGATCGTCAATCAAACTTTCCAGCTCGGTTTTGAATATTGCTCATTTACGATGAGTTCCCAACAACCTGCCAACCAAACAAAACCTATTCGATTAAACAATTATCCAAATGAATGGAATGCACTGTACAACCAAGCGCATTTTTTTGATGTGGATCCCATAGTCGCCCACTGCAAACGCAGCGTAATGCCGCTGGTCTGGGATGAAAAAGCGTTCAGCACCGCGCCGAATCTATGGACGCTGGCCCAATCGTTTGGTGTGCACCTGGGATGGACTCAAGCCGTGCATGACTTCCAGGGTGTGTTCAGCATGCTGACCCTGGGCCGAAGTACCGGCAACGTCAGCCCTGAAGAGCTGTACGAAAAAGCAGGCCAGGTACTGTGGCTATGTCACGCCATGCACGCCGTCGTAGCGCAAACATATGCCGACACACCCAGTATCACGCCGCCCTGCAAACTGACCCCACGGGAAATAGAAATTCTCAGATGGTCAGCCATCGGCAAGACCGCCTCGGAAATCGCCACGATCCTGTGCCTGTCAGAGCGGACCGTGGGCTTTCATATCAGCAGTTGCCTCAAGAAACTGGGTGTTACCAACAAGATCGCGGCTGTACTGCGCGCCTCAAAAGCGGGGTGGTTTTAGCCAACCTGGAAACACCGCATGTAATCCCCTTGAAAAAAACGTAACATTTACGGCCAATTCTGAGTGTTGACGCTGCGCCTTGGGTGCCGCCTCGCCGTACACTCAGACGGTTACGCCGGGTACCACGCCCGTCGAACGCCCATCGATGACCAGAGTCTCCCCCGCCATGCCCCTGCTTGACAGCCCCTTCGCCCAGCTCGATCTGATCCGCCAGCCAGAGCAACACAATGACCCGCTGCAGGCCTTTGATGCCGCCGATGAGTACTTGCTCAACTACCTGGCCGAACAGTCGCTGAATTCGGCAACCCGCGTGCTGGTGCTCAATGACAGCTTCGGCGCCCTGGCGGCCAGCCTTGAAGGCCAGGTGCAGGTGACCTCCAGTGGCGATTCGTTTCTGGCAGCCCTAGGCCTTGAGAAAAACCTGGTGCGCAACGCCAAGGCGTTTGATGCCGTGGCGTTTGTGCCAGCCTCGCACGTAGCCACCGGGCCTTTCGACCGCGTGCTGATCCGCGTGCCGAAAACCCTGGCCTTGCTCGAAGAACAGTTGATTCGCCTGCAAGGCCAACTGGCGCCAGGCGCCGAAGTGATCGCCGGGGCGATGATCAAACACCTGCCACGGGCCGCCGGTGAACTGCTGGAGCGCTACATCGGGCCCATGCACGCCTCGCTTGCGGTCAAAAAAGCCCGGCTGCTGATCGCCACCGTAGATGCTCGCCCAACCGCCGTGTCGCCCTACCCTACCCGCTACACCCTGGACGCACCGGCCATCGAGCTGCTCAACCACGCCAACGTGTTCTGCCGCGAAGGCCTGGACATCGGCACCCGCGCTTTCCTCCCGCACCTGCCGAACGACCTCGGCAGCGCCCGCGTGGCAGACCTTGGCTGCGGTAATGGCGTGTTGGCGATCGCCAGCGCCCTGCAAAACCCGGACGCGCAGTACACGCTGGTGGATGAGTCCTACATGGCCGTGCAATCGGCGGCCGAGAACTGGCAAGCCGCCCTGGGCGCTCGCGAGGTCACCCTGCGCGCCGACGACGGCCTGGCCGGTCAGGCGCCGCAGTCGCTGGACGTGGTGCTGTGCAACCCGCCCTTCCACCAGCAGCAGGTGGTCGGTGACTTCCTTGCCTGGCGCATGTTCCAGCAGGCGCGTGATGCCCTGGTGGTTGGGGGCGCGCTGTATATCGTGGGCAACCGCCATTTGGGCTATCACAGCAAATTGGCGAAGCTGTTCCGTGGCGTCGAGCAAGTCGCGGCCACGCCAAAGTTTGTGATTCTCAAAGCGCGCAAATAAAAAAACCCTGCCGCTCTTGCGAGTGGCAGGGCTGAAAAGCCGGGCCGCGAGGCCCGGATTGGGATGTCAGTGGGTGGTCAAGCCCGCCGCGCTCATGAACATGCGCATCAGGCTGGCCACGACAAACAGGGCCAGCACGCTGCCGGTCCAGATCATCGCCAGCCACCCCAGGCGCCGCCACAACGGCTGTTTCTCGGCCTGTTCGATCTCGTGCAACGAAGGTTTGCCGGACATGAAACGACCCTCCTAGTGATAGCCGTCTTCGTGGGTGACCTTGCCGCGGAACACGTAGTAGCTCCAGAAGGTGTAGCCCAGGATGAACGGGATGATGAACAACGTGCCCACCAGCATGAAGCCCTGGCTTTGCGGCGGTGCAGCGGCGTCCCAGATGGAGACCGACGGCGGAATGATGTTCGGCCACAGGCTGATACCCAAGCCGCTGTAGCCGAGGAATATCAGCACCAGGGTCAGCAGGAACGGCGTGTAGTGCGCATTTCGCGCCACCGCGCGGATCAAGCCGTACATGGTCACCAGCACCAGAATCGGCACGGGCAGGAACCAGAACAGGTTCGGCAGGGTGAACCAGCGTGAGGCGATTTCCGGGTGCGCCAGAGGCGTCCACAAGCTGACAATGCCGATCACCGCCAACACCACGAACGCCAACGGCCGCGCCAGGTTGTGCATCTGCTCCTGCAACTTGCCTTCGGTCTTCATGATCAGCCAGGTGCAGCCGAGCAAGGCATACGCGATGACCAGCGCAACGCCGCAGAACATCGTGAACGGCGTGAGCCAATCCAGCGAGCCACCGGCAAACTGACGGTCGACCACCGGAATGCCATCGATGAACGCCCCCAATGCCACACCCTGGAAGAAGGTCGCCGCAATGGAACCGCCGATAAACGCCTTGTCCCACAAGTGGCGCTTGTCGTCCTTGGCCTTGAAACGGAACTCGAAGGCCACGCCACGGAAGATCAGCCCGATCAACATCAGGATCAGTGGCAGGTAAAGCGCCGACAGCACCACCGAGTAGGCCAGCGGGAACGCGCCGAACAACGCCGCGCCGCCCAGTACCAGCCAGGTTTCATTGCCGTCCCATACCGGGGCGACCGTGTTCATCATCACGTCACGGTCGACTTTGCCGGGAATGAACGGAAAGAGGATGCCGATACCCAGGTCGAAGCCGTCCATGACCACGTACATCATGATGCCGAAGATGATGATCACGGCCCAGATCAGCGGAAGATCAATACCCATCTCAATTCCCCTTGTGCTGAATGTGGGCGTGGTCGTCGTCGCTGCCATCATCGGCGGCGGACAACGGACGGGCCGGCGTGCGTTTCTGGCCAGGTCCACCGTGGGTAGGCTCGCTGCCTTCGTGGGTCTGCGGCCCTTTGCGCACCAGGCGCATCATGTAGCCCAGCCCTGCGCCGAACAGCGCGAAGTACACCACCACGAACAGCACCAGGGTGATCGTCATCTGCGCCAGGCTATGCCCGGAGGAAGCGTCCGCCGTGCGCATCAAACCGTAGACCACCCACGGCTGGCGGCCGATTTCGGTGGTGAACCAACCGGCGAGAATCGCGATCAGGCCGGACGGGCCCATCCACAGCGCCAGGTACAGGAACGGCCTGGAGGTGTACATCTTGTCGCCCCGACGCAGCCAGAGGCTGAACAGGCCGGTGAAGATCATCAGGAAACCCAGGCCAACCATGACCCGGAACGACCAGAACACAATCGTCGAGTTGGGACGGTCTTCAGGCGGGAACTCCTTGAGCGCCGGCACCTGTTTGTCCAGGGAGTGCGTCAGGATCAGGCTGCCCAGGTAAGGAATTTCGACCGCGTATTTGGTTTTTTCGGCCTTCATGTCGGGCAGGCCGAACAGGATCAGCGGCGTCGGCTCGTTGCCGATATTTTCCCAGTGGCCTTCAATCGCGGCGATTTTCGCCGGCTGGTGCTTGAGGGTATTCAGGCCGTGGAAGTCACCGATCACCGCCTGGATAGGCGCCACGATCAGCGCCATCCACATTGCCATCGAGAGCATGGTGCGGATCGCAGGGTTGTCCTTGCCGCGCAGCAGGTGCCAGGCCGCCGACGAACCGACGAAGAACGCCGTGGCCACAAAGGCCGCCGTGGCCATGTGCATCAGCCGGTACGGGAACGACGGGTTGAAGATCACCGCCAGCCAGTCGGTAGGAATCACGCGCCCGTCGACGATTTCAAAGCCTTGCGGGGTCTGCATCCAGCTGTTGGACGCAAGAATCCAGAAGGTCGAGATCAGCGTGCCGACGGCCACCATCACCGTGGCAAAGAAGTGCAGCTTGCGCCCCACCTTGTTCCAGCCGAACAGCATCACGCCGAGGAAACCCGCCTCCAGGAAGAAGGCCGTGAGCACCTCGTACGTCAGCAACGGCCCGGTTACAGCGCCGGCGAAGTCCGAGAAGCGGCTCCAGTTGGTGCCGAACTGGTAGGCCATGACCAGGCCCGAGACCACGCCCATGCCGAAGTTGACGGCAAAGATCTTCGACCAGAAATGGTAGAGGTCACGGTAGGTGTCGTTATGGGTCTTGAGCCACAAACCTTCCAGCACCGCAAGGTAACTGGCCAGGCCGATAGTGATCGCCGGGAACAGGATGTGGAACGAGATGGTGAATGCGAATTGAATTCGGGCGAGATCTAGCGCCTCCAAACCGAACATAAGTCTTCCTCTGTCAGGTAATACCGGCTGCTGGCTGGGAGCCTGCACCCACTGCCCCCACGGATATGGAGTGTGGCGAATTTCAATTCGTTTCTTTTTTTAACCCACCACGTAGGGAATCGGGCCTTTCGGCCTCCAGAACAATCCCGGGGCCGGTTTTGATCTGGATCAAGCATTGCTGAAAGAGTAGTCCCATTTTCGCTGTAGGACGGCGTGGTCTTTTGCCGCGTGACAGCTTGCCTCATGCCGATGCACAGCAAACCCTTGCAACTATTTGTTACAGCATGATGCTAATCTCGCCGTTCCCTCTGCTCCCGACCTGAATTCCCGATGCCTACTAGTGAACCTGCGTTGCTGTTGCGTCACCATCGCCCTTTCATCGCGTTCTGGCTGGCACGGATCTTCACCGCCAGCGGCTTCCAGATGCTCACCGTGGCCATCGGCTGGAACCTCTACCAACTGACCGGCAACGTGCTGGACCTGGGCTTGGTCGGCCTGGTGGAATTCATCCCGCGCGTACTGTTCATGCTGCACACCGGGCATGTGGCCGATCGCTATGAACGACGCAAGGTCGCCGCCATCTGCCAGACCGTGCAGGCGCTGATTGCCTTGTCCCTGGCCATCGGCGGCCTGACCGGCAACGTGATGCGCGAGATGATCTTTATCCTCGCCTTCCTGCTCGGCGCCGCGCGTTCGTTTGAAATGCCGACCACCCAGGCGCTGTTGCCAAGCATCGTGCCCAGCGCACTATTCCCGAGGGCCGTGGCCTCGTCGCAATCGGCGCAGCAACTGGCGACCATCGTCGCGCCAGCCTTGGGCGGTTTGCTCTATGCATTCGGCAGCGTGTGGGTGTATGGCCCGACAGTGGCGTTGTACCTGATCGCCTGCGTGCTGACCCTCAACCTGCCCGCGCGCCAGACCCCGCTGAACAAAGCCAAGGCCACCATGGACTCGCTGCTGGCCGGGATTCGCTTTATCCGCAGCCGCCCGGACATCCTCGGCGCCATCTCGCTGGACCTGTTCGCCGTGCTGTTGGGCGGTGCCACCGCGTTGCTGCCGGTATTTGCCAAGGACATCCTGCTGACCGGCGCCTGGGGCCTGGGCCTGCTACGCTCGGCACCGGCGGTGGGCGCGTTGTTGATGTCGTTGTGGCTGGCACGGTTTTCGGTGGACCGGCATGTCGGGCGCGTGATGTTTACTGCCGTCGGCGTGTTTGGCGTGGCGACCATCGCGTTCGGCCTGTCGACCTCGTTCTGGTTTTCGCTGGCGGTGCTGGTGGTGCTGGGCGCAGCAGACATGATCAGCATGGTGATCCGCGCGTCGTTCGTGCAACTGGAAACGCCGGATGAAATGCGCGGCCGGGTCAGTGCGGTCAACGGCCTGTTTATCGGCGCGTCCAATCAACTGGGCGAGTTCGAATCGGGGATCACCGCCCACTGGTTCGGCACCGTGCCCGCCGTGGTCATGGGCGGGATCGGCACGCTGCTGGTGACCGGGGTGTGGATAAAACTGTTCCCAACCCTGGCCAATCGCGACCGAATGCATGTGGCGGTGGAAGAGCCGAAGGCTGAAGCGGCGAAGGTCTGAGCACCGCCGCCTGACCGGAGACAGGACTACAGAACACTGAGGGAGCGGGCTTGCTCGCGAAGGCGGTGCATCAGTCGATACAGTCATTGACTGACGCCGCGCTTTCGCGGGCTAACCCGCTCCCACAGTGGTTTTGAGGTGTGTGCTAGAGCACCTTGTCCAGGGTGACAGGGAAGTCGCGTACCCGTTTGCCGGTGGCGTGATAAATCGCGTTCGCCACCGCCGCCGCCACCCCGACAATGCCGATTTCGCCCACGCCTTTGGAGCCCAGGGCATTGACCACATCGTCGTGTTCGTCGACAAAGATCACGTCAATCTCGCCAATGTCGGCGTTCACCGGGATGTGGTACTCGGCCAGGCTGTGGTTCATGTAGCGCCCCAGGTGGTGGTCGATCTGCGTCTCTTCATGCAGCGCCATGCCAATGCCCCACACCACGCCGCCGAGAATCTGGCTGCGGGCCATCTTCGGATTGACCACGCGACCGGCGGCAATCGCGCTGACCACGCGGCTGACCTTGATGGTGCCCAGGTCTTCATCGACCCGCACTTCCACAAATACCGCCGAGTGAGTGGCCGTAGCGTAGCCCTCGCGTTTTTTGTCGGGCTCGCTGTCGACCTGCACTTGCAGCGCATTCTCACCGCTGTCTTTAACCAGTTGGGCCAACGACACACTCACGTCGCCTGTGTGCAATTGGCCGTCTTCGAAGCGCACGGACTCGGCGTCCTTGAATACCGGGTACGTCTGCCGGGCAATCTTCAGCAGTTTGGCGTTCAGCGCTTCGCACGCCTGTTGCACGGCAGTGCCGACTGACGACACGGTAAACGAGCCGCCCTGCAAAGGCGCGGTGGGCAAGGACGAATCCCCCAGCAAAAACTGGATATCGCCCATCGCCACACCGCTGGCCTGCGCGGCAATCTGGGTCATGACCGTGTAAGTGCCGGTGCCGATATCGGTGGTGGCGCTGCTGACTGTCAATTTGCCTTCGGCGTCGATGCTCGCCTTGGCGCTGGCCTTCATCTGCATGGCTTCCCACACGCCGCCGGCCATGCCCCAGCCGATCAACTGGTTGCCGTCACGCATGCTGCGTGGCTCCGGGTTGCGCTGGCCCCAACCGAAGCGTTCGGCGCCTTCGCTGTAGCATTCGCGCAGGGCTTTGCTCGACCAGGGTTTGTCTTCGTTCTGGTTGCGCTCGGCGTAGTTGATCAGGCGCAACTGCACTGGGTCCATGCCCAAGGCACAGGCCAGTTCGTCCATGGCGCACTCCAGGCCGATCACGCCCAGCGCGGCGCCTGGCGCGCGCATGTCCAGCGGGGTGTACACATCCAGCGGCACCAGGTTGTAGGTCAGCTGCACGTTATCGCAGTGATAGAGCATGCCGCTCCACTCCACCACGTGTTCGCTGAAGTCTTCGAAGCGCGAAGTCTGGCCAATTGCGGTGTGCCCCAACGCCAGCAGCCGACCGTTGGCGGCCGTGCCCATCTGCAACCGCTGCAAGGTGCGTGGTCGATAGCCAAAGGTGAACATCTGTTGACGCGTCAGGGTGACGCGCACCGAACGCTTGAGCGCCAATGACGCCATCACCGCCAGGGGCAACTGGTATTGCGGGCGCAGGCCGGAACCGAAAGCGCCGCCGACGAACGCGGCAAAAATCCTCACCTGGCTCTTATCCAGGCCGAAGATTTTTTGCACATAGGCCTGGCAGTTCTGTGGGCCTTGGGTTTTGTCGTGGATATGCAGGGTGCCGTCCGGCTGATACAGCACCGTACTGGCGTGGGGTTCCATCGGGTTGTGGTGTTCGATGGGCGTGCTGTAGTGCACGTCGAGGCTGACGGCGGCAGCGCTCCACTCGGCCTGGAAGTTACCGCGGGGCGCGGGCGGCGTTTGCGGCGAGGGGTGCGCCTGCTCCTGCATGGCCAGCAAGTCGGTTTCAAAGGCTTCGCTTGCGTATTCGATCTCGACCAGAGAGCCGGCATGTCGCGCCAGCTCCAAATTGTCGGCAATCACCAGCGCCAAGGGCTGGCCGCTATAAAGGACGCGGTCGTTGTAGAGCGGGCGAAACGGCGAGCCATCCGCCGCATCGTCGTCGGCGAACGCGTCATCGTAGCTGGCAAGCCTGGGGCGATTGTGGTGATCCAGCACCATGACTACGCCCGGCAGCGCCAGGGCCTTTGAGGCATCGATCTTGATCACCCGGCCCTTGGCGATGGTGCTGGAGACCACGCTGCCGTGCAGCAAGTCTTTGTCTGGAAACTCGCCGGCATATCGCGCCTGGCCGGTGACCTTGAGCAGACCGTCGACGCGGTCCAGAGGTTTGCCGATAGCGGTCATGGGCGTTCTCCTGCGACAGCCGCGTCGCTCAGGGCGCGAATAATCCCACGGCGCGCCAGCTTGATTTTGAAGCCGTTGTGTTCCAGCGGTACGGCATCTTGCAGCAAGGCGTCGGCGGCGTTGCTGAAGGTTTCGCGGCTGACCGTCTGGCCGATCAGCGAGGCTTCCACCGCGCGGTCACGCCAAGGCTTGTGGGCCACGCCGCCCAGCGCAACGCGGGCGTCGATGATTTGGTCGCCGTCCAGTTCGAGGGCGGCGGCCACGGAGACCAGGGCAAAAGCGTAAGAGGCGCGGTCGCGGATTTTCAGGTAATGGCTGTGACGGGCCAGCTGGTTGGCGGGCAGCTCGATGGCGGTGATCAACTCATCGTCGGCCAGCAGGTTGTCGCGCTGCGGCGTATCGCCGGGCAGTCGATGGAAGTCAGCAAATTCGATGACGCGCGCACCCGCGCGGCCTTCGACATGCACCCGCGCCTCCAGCGCCGCCAAGGCCACGCACATGTCAGACGGGTGCGTGGCGACGCAGTGTTCGCTGGCGCCGAGGATCGCGTGGATACGGTTCAAGCCGGTGCGCGCCGGGCAGCCGCTGCCGGGTTCGCGCTTGTTGCAGGGCACGCTGGCGTCATAGAAGTAGTAGCAGCGAGTGCGCTGCAACAAGTTGCCGCCGGTGCTGGCCATGTTGCGCAACTGCGGCGAGGCTCCGGCCAGGATGGCCTGGGACAGCAGTGGGTAACGCGCCTCGATCACGGGGTGCCAGGCCAGGTCGGCGTTGCTCACTAGCGCGCCGATCATCACGCCGCCACTGGCGGTCTCTTCAACGCCCTGCAGCGGCAGGCCGGTGATATCGATCAAGTGCTCGGGGCGGCTGATGTTTTCTTTCATCAGGTCCAGCAGGTTGGTGCCACCGGCGATAAAACGTGAAGCCGCGCTGCTCATGTGCACGGCCTCGTGCACATCGGCTGGCTTGCTGTACTGGAAGGGATTCATTGCTCACCTCCCTGGGCACGGCAGGCCGGCAAGGCGTCTTCGATGGCATCGCGGATGTTGCTGTAGGCGCCGCAGCGACACAGGTTGCCGCTCATCAGCTCCTTAATCTGCGCGGTGTCGTGGGCGCGGCCTTCATTGGCCAGGCCGACGGCGGAGCAGATCTGCCCTGGGGTGCAATAGCCGCACTGAAAGGCGTCATGCTTGATAAAGGCCTGCTGCATCGGGTGCAACGCGTCGCCGTCGGCCAGGCCTTCGATGGTGGTCAACTCGGCGCCATCGCACATCACCGCCAGGGTCAGGCAGGCGTTGACGCGTTTACCGTCGCGCAACACTGTGCAGGCGCCGCATTGGCCGTGGTCGCAGCCTTTTTTACTGCCGACCAGGTCCAACTGTTCGCGCAGCAGGTCCAGCAAGGTGGTCCAGGGCAACACGTCAAGTTGGCGGTCCTGGCCGTTCAGGGTCAGACGAATCGGGTGGCTGACGAACGGTCTGGCCGCCGCGCCATTGGGGGTTGCGCTCATAAACACCTCACGGGTTGGGGTATATCCGCGGCGTTCAGGAAAGTCGCCGTCTCAGGGGTACGACTTCCCGGGGTATTGAGCGTTCAAGAGGATTGATCAGCGGATGTTGAGCATCGTCGTCAGCGGGGTTTGCGAGCCGTTGATCGAGGAATTGCTGTATTCGAACCAGCCAGGGGCCTGGACGTTCAGGTCAAACACATAGATGTAGCCCATCACAGTGCCCACGCCATTACAGGCCTGGCTGATGTTGCCGACCTGGCATACCGGCGAGCGTTGCCCGTTCAACTCGGCGCCATCGAAACGGCCCATCGGGCTTTTGCCCAGGCCGACTTCCATCACCGACACCTTGGTTGGGCCGCGATGGGCGCACATCTGCGTGCTGGTCGCGCGCTCCGGGATGGTTTCAGCGCAAGCGGCAGACTCCACTTTGAACACGCGCACTTCGCTCAACGCCGGTGCAGTCGCGCCCCAAGCCGGTGCCGCCAGCCCCAGGCCGATTAGGGCGAACAGAGCTAGACTGCTGGCGTTGGCTTTTTTCATGCTGTTGACGACTCTGGATTAAACGTCGACGCAGTATGCATCAAGGCCATCCACCCACAAAACCAAGCCTATGCGCCATTGGCCTTCGGCTGCTGGTATGATGCGCCGCTTTTTCCGATCCTCTCTGAAACCACAGCCGCTTGGCGCAGTTTGTGCTTTGACTTAGAGGTCAACAAATAACGACGCAAAATAGCGTCACAGGGAGCCGGCATGCTGGAAAAGCTGTTTCAACTCAACGCACATAACACCAACGTGCGCACCGAGATTCTTGCGGGGATCACGACCTTTCTGGCCATGGCCTACATTCTGTTCGTGAACCCGAGCATCCTTGGCGAGACCGGCATGGACAAGGGCGCAGTGTTTGTCGCGACCTGCCTGGCCGCCGCCATCGGTTCGACCGTGATGGGCCTGATCGCCAACTACCCGATCGCACTGGCGCCGGGCATGGGCCTCAACGCCTTCTTCACCTACACCGTGGTGTTGCACATGGGCCACACCTGGCAGGTGGCGCTGGGCGCGGTGTTCATTTCGGCGGTGCTGTTCTTCCTGCTGTCGATCTTCCGCATCCGTGAGTGGATCATCAACAGCATCCCCTTGCCCCTGCGCTCGGCGATTGCCGCCGGTATCGGCCTGTTCCTGGCGCTGATCGCCCTGCACAACGCCGGCATCGTGGTCGGCAACCCGAACACCCTGGTGGGCCTGGGCGACCTGAAAAAACCGGCGCCTATCCTGGCCACCTTTGGTTTTATCCTCATCGTTGCGCTGGAAGCCCTGGCCGTACGCGGTGCAGTGCTGATCGGCATTCTGGCCGTGACCATTATCTCGATCCTGTTGAACGTCACCCCGTTCGGCGGCGTGATCTCGATGCCTCCGTCCCTGGCCCCGACCTTCCTGCAGCTGGATATCAAAGGCGCGCTGGATATCGGCCTGGTCAGCGTGATCTTCGCGTTCCTGTTCGTTGACCTGTTCGACAACTCCGGCACCCTGATCGGCGTCGCCAAGCGCGCCGGCCTGATGGGCAAGGACGGCCACATGCCAAAAATGGGCCGTGCGCTGATCGCCGACAGCACCGCGGCCATGGCCGGTTCGCTGCTGGGCACCTCGACCACCACCAGCTACATCGAGTCTGCTGCGGGCGTGAGTGCCGGTGGCCGTACCGGTTTGACCGCCGTCGTGGTCGCGATCCTGTTCCTGCTGGCGCTGTTCTTCTCGCCACTGGCGGCCAGCGTTCCGGCCTTTGCCACCGCGCCTGCGTTGCTGTTCGTGGCCGTGCTGATGACCTCGGGCCTGGCCGAAATCGACTGGGATGACATTACGGTTGCAGCGCCGGTGGTGATCACCGCCCTGGCGATGCCCTTCACTTACTCCATTGCCAACGGCATTGCCTTCGGTTTCATTGCCTGGACCGCCATCAAGCTGCTTTCGGGCCGCTACCGTGAGCTGAACCCGGCACTGGTGATCCTGTCGATTCTGTTTGTGATCAAGCTGGGCTGGTTCAACGCATGACTTTTGACGCCGCAAGCTACACCGCTCAACTGCAAGACAAGGTCACGCGCTTGCGTGACCTGCTGGCACCGTTCGACGCACCCGAGCCGCAGGTTTTCGATTCGCCGCTGCAGAACTTCCGCCTGCGCGCGGAGTTTCGCCTGTGGCGCGAAGGCGGTGAGCGCCACTACGCGATGTTTTCCCAGGACGACAAGCGCACGCCGATTCTGATCGAAGAATTCCCGATTGCCAGCCAGCGCATCAACCAGTTGATGCCGCAACTCAAAGCCGCCTGGCAAGCCAGCGCGGCCCTGAGCCACAAGCTGTTCCAGGTGGAGTTCCTCACTACTCTGGCCGGCGACGCGATGATCACCCTGTGCTACCACCGCCCGCTGGACGAGCACTGGCACGCGGCCGCCAACCAACTCGCTGCCGATTTGAATGTCAGCATCATCGGCCGCTCCAAGGGCAAGCGTGATGTGATCGGCCACGACTACGTGGTGGAAAAACTCGCCGTCGGCGGGCGCACGTTCAGCTATCGCCAACCCGAAGGCGCGTTCACTCAGCCCAACGGCACGGTGAACCAGAAGATGCTCAACTGGGCGTATGAAGCCTTGGGCGATCGCCCGGATGATTTGCTGGAGCTGTACTGCGGCAACGGCAACTTCACCCTGCCGTTGGCGACCCGTGTACGCAAAGTGCTGGCGACCGAGATCAGCAAGACCTCAGTGAATGCGGCGTTGAGCAACCTCGATGAAAACGCGGTGGATAACGTCACCCTGGTGCGCTTGTCAGCCGAAGAACTCACCGAGGCGCTCAACGAAGTGCGCCCGTTCCGCCGCCTGCATGGCATCGACCTGAAAAGCTACGAATTCGGCAGCGTGTTCGTCGACCCGCCGCGCGCCGGCATGGACCCGGACACCTGCGAGCTGACGCGGCGCTTTGACAACATCCTGTACATCTCCTGCAACCCGGAGACGTTGGCGGCGAACATTGCGCAACTGCATGACACGCACCGGATTACCCAGTGTGCGATGTTTGACCAGTTCCCATGGACTCACCATATGGAATCCGGCGTGTTGTTGACCCGCCGGTAACCCGTCTCTTGCACGTGCGACCGCCCCCTGGCTATTGGCAAGGGCGGTCGCCGACCACCGAACACCCTCCCTCGCGCTGATTTACGGTTCGATAATCGAACAGATCCGCCGCCGTCAATTGACCAAATTAACCATCCAGTACATTTTATCTCCACAACCAATAATAACTGTGGAGATACCCCAATGCCGCCCATCGTGCTGGTGCTCAACGGCCCCAATCTCAATCTGCTCGGCACCCGCGAGCCCGCCACCTACGGCCATGAAACCCTGGCCGACATCGCCGCCCTGTGTGGGCGCAGCGCGGAAAAACTCGGGTTGAAAATCGAATTCCGCCAGACCAACCACGAAGGTGAACTGCTCGACTGGATCCACAGCGCCCGCGCCCGTTGCGCTGGCATCGTGATCAACCCGGCAGCCTGGACCCACACCTCGGTAGCGATTCGCGACGCACTGGTGGCCAGCGAAGTGCCGGTGATCGAAGTGCATTTATCCAATGTGCACGCGCGTGAGGCGTTTCGGCATCACTCGTTTGTGTCGCCCATTGCCAAGGCGGTGCTCGCCGGGTTCGGCAGCCATGGTTACCACCTGGCCCTGGAACACTTCAGCCACACGTTGAAAGGGTGAGCCCGATGAAACCGCGCATCCTCGCCGGCCTGATCGGCGCAGGTATCCAGGCCTCCCGCACGCCAGCCCTGCATGAACACGAAGGTGATGCCCAGGGCTTGCGCTACCTGTATCGCCTGATCGACCTGGAACCGCTGCAGCTGAACCTCAATGCCCTGCCCGACCTGCTGGACGCCGCCGAGATGATGCAGTTCACCGGCTTGAACATTACCTACCCGTGCAAACAGGCGATTCTGCCATTGCTCGACGAATTGTCCGACGAAGCCATGGGGATAGGCGCGGTCAACACCGTGGTGTTCAAAAACGGCAAACGCATCGGCCACAACACCGACTGCCTGGGCTTCGCCGAAGGGTTCCGGCGCAATTTGAATGACGTCGCGCGCCAGCATGTGGTGCAGATGGGCGCTGGCGGTGCGGGCGCGGCGGTGGCCCACGCGCTGCTGGCCGAAGGCGTGCACCACCTGAGCATTTTCGACGTGGACGTCGCCCGCGCTCGGGACTTGGTGGATAACCTTGCCCAGCGTTTTGGCGCCGGGCGCGCGCAGGTCGGCAACCACCTGGAAAGCGCCATGGCCGAGGCCGATGGGCTGGTCAACACCACGCCGATGGGCATGGCCAAGCTGCCTGGCACGCCGGTACCGGCCCAGCTGTTGCGGGCGGCATTATGGGTCGCAGAAATCGTGTATTTCCCGCTGGAAACCGAGCTGCTGCGCGATGCCCGCGCCCTGGGCTGCCGCACGCTGGATGGCGGCAACATGGCGGTGTTTCAGGCAGTGAAGGCGTTTGAACTGTTCAGTGGCCAGAGGCCGGATGCGCAGAGGATGTTGGCGCACTTCCAGAGCATGAATACCTGACTGCTGAAACCAAACCCCATGTGGGAGCGGGCTTGCTCGCAAAAGCGCTGTGTCAGTCGCCGGCTGTATTGGCTGACACTCCGCATTCGCGGGCAAGCCCGCCCCCACCCGGGTTATTCGATGGATTTAGGCTTGCAGGTAACGCATCACCGACTCACAGATCATCTCCCGATGCCGCTGCTTAACCGCTTCGTCCGACAACTCGATCTGAAAGATCTCACTGAACGTATGGCGGTTGGACACCCGGTAAAAGCTGAACGAGTTGATCAGCAGGTGCACGTCCAACGGGTCCAGCCCTTGGCGGAACACGCCCAGCTCGGCGCCGCGCTGCAACGTGGCGCCAAGCCCTTCGAGAATATTGCTGTTCATCGCCTTGATCGAATCCGAGCGCTTCACGTATTCGGCGTTGTTGATGTTTTCGATGCTGACGATGCGCACGAAATCCACGTTCTGGTCATGGTGATCAAAGGTGAATTCCACCAGCCGGCGAATCGCTTCGCGCGGCTCCAGGGCGGTGAGGTTCATGCGGGTTTCAGTATTGCGAATGTCGCCGTAGAGCTTCTCCAGCACCTCGACGTATAACTGCTCCTTGCTGCCGAAGTAGTAATAAATCATGCGTTTGGAGGTGTGGATGCGTTCGGCGATGGCATCCACGCGAGCGCCGGACAGGCCCTGCTGGACAAACTCGACGATCGCTTCCTGCAGGATGTTTTCGCGGGTCTTTTCCGGATTGTTCTTACGACTCTTGCGCGGTGCGTCTGACACAGCGGAGACATCGGGGGTCAGGGTCATGGTGCGCTCACGGCCATTTTTGTTGTGCAGGCCGCGATTATGGGCCGAGGCGCTTCCCGAAGGAAGCACCTGGCCGCGCCGTCATAACCGTGCTTGTCGCGGCGCCCCGCTACGCGATTTGGCCATCGCCGCCAGGCGCACGGCCACGTTGGCTGCGCCATACCCGGCGTAGCCGTTTTTGCGCTGGATGATCTCGAAGAAAAACCGCCCTTCGAACGGCTCGGTGTACACATGAAACAGCTCACCGCCCTGGGCGTCACGGTCGTACAGCACGTTGTAGTACGCCAGCTCGCTGAGGAACTCGTCGTCAAAATCAAAGCGTGCCGCCAGGTCGTCGTAGTAGTTGAGCGGGATGTCCAGCAATGGCACACCTGCCTCTTTGGCCCGACTCACCTCGGCGAAAATATCTGCACAGTCGAAGGCGATGTGGTGCACACCCGAGCCGCGGTAGCTCGACAGCGCGTGGGAAATCGCCGTGTTGCGGTTCTCGGAAATGTTCAACGGCAGGCGAATCGAGCTGCAACGGCTGCGCAGCGCGCGGCTTTTCACCAGGCCGTAGGGGTCAGGCAGCACCACTTCATCATCGGCTTCGAAATCCAGCAGGCTCTTGTAGAACAACACCCAACTGTCGAGGCTGTCGGCGGGCAAGGCCATGGCCATATGGTCAATGCGCAGCAGGCCGCCGCTTGAGGCGGTAGTCGGTTGCAGATTGAAGTCGGTGCCGTACAGCCCGCCTTCGTTCTGATCCACCAGGTAAATCAGGCTGCCGTCCGGCGCACGCACGGCGGCCAACTCCAGTTCATTTGGCCCTACAAGCCCCCGATATGGCTGGCCCTTGTAAGCCACCGCCCGCTGCAACGCCTTGGCGCTGTCCTTGACCCGAATCGCAGTGGCGCACAGCGACGGCCCGTGGGCTTCAAAAAAGTTGTGGGCAAAAGAATAGGGTTCGCAATTGAGGATCAGGTTGATATCGCCCTGGCGCAACAGGCTCACGCTCTTGGAACGGTGCTGCCCGGCCTTGACGAAACCCAGGCGCTCCAGCCATTGGGTGAGTTTGGCTGCGAGGTTTTCATCCACGGCAAACTCAAGAAATTCGATGCCGTCGTACTCGCTGGCGGCCGGCGTATCAAACAGGAGGTCGACCGGTTGAGCAGGCGCTTGCTGCTTGAGGCGCTCGCGGGTTTTCTCTTCCAGGTACAACAGCGAGCGCAAGCCATCCGCCGCATTCGCCCGCGTCGGGGCTGCGCGAAAACCATCGTTGAAAATTTCCAGGGACAACGGCCCGCTGTAGCCACTCTGGATAATCGGCGCGAGAAACCCCGCCAGATCGAACTCACCCTGCCCCGGGAAGCAGCGAAAATGCCGGCTCCACTCCAGCACATCCATGGCCAGGATCGGTGCGTCGGCCATTTGCACAAAGAAGATTTTGTCCCCCGGGATCTGGGCGATTGCACTCGGGTCACCCTTGAGCGACAGGGTGTGGAAGCTGTCGAGCAACACGCCAAGGCTCGGGTGGTCGATCTGACGCACCAGGTTCCACACTTGCTGCCAGGTATTCACGTGCTTGCCCCAGGCCAGCGCTTCATAGCCGATGCGCAAGCCACGGCGAGCGGCATGTTCAGCGAGCAGGCTGAGGTCGTCGAGCAAAATCTGCTCATCGCCGACGCAATCGGCCGAGGCATTGCTGCACACCAGCACCAGGTCGGTGCCCAGCTCCTGCATCAAGTCGAACTTGCGCTCGGCGCGCTCCAGGTTGCGCGCCAGGCGGTCGCGGCGGCAGCCTTCAAAGTCGCGAAACGGCTGGAACAAGGTAATGGCGATACCCAGGTCGGCGCACATCTGCCTAACTTCCCGTGGGCTGCCGTCGTAATACAGCAGATCGTTTTCGAAGATTTCCACACCATCAAACCCGGCAGCGGCAATGGCTTCGAGTTTTTCCGGCAGGGTTCCACTCAAGGAAACAGTGGCAATGGAGCGTTGCATGGGGCGACTCCCGGCAAATGAGGCTCGTCTTATTTACGGCAAATTATTGGCCGCTAAACTGTGCACAGCAATTGAAATGTACGAACCGGTTAGTTTTTTGGGCGATTATCGAACAAAATGGCAATCCGCGAATTGACGAGTTTTTAGCCACTGCGCACCATCGAACACGTATCAAGACCCAGAACACACCATAAAAATTTCAAAAAACGGGTACGACCTCATGCCTTCGCAAACTCCCGCCGTGGCCGTGCGCCACAGCAATCCGCACAGCGGCATCGGCGACAAAATCCGCGGCGCCATGGCCGTGGGCAAAACCCGCTGGGGCATGCTGGCCCTGGTGTTCTTCGCCACCACCCTGAATTACATCGACCGCGCCGCGCTGGGCGTGATGCAACCGATCCTGGCCAAGGAGATGAGCTGGACGGCGATGGATTACGCCAACATCAACTTCTGGTTTCAGGTTGGCTACGCCATCGGCTTTGTGCTGCAAGGCCGGCTGATTGATCGAATTGGCGTGAAGCGCGTGTTTTTCTGCGCCGTGCTGCTGTGGAGCCTGGCCACGGGCGCCCATGGCCTGGCGACGTCGGCCGTCGGCTTTATGGTGTGCCGCTTCATTCTCGGGCTGACCGAGGCCGCCAACTACCCGGCCTGCGTGAAGACCACGCGGTTGTGGTTCCCGGCCGGCGAGCGCGCAGTGGCCACCGGTATTTTCAACGCCGGCACCAATGTGGGCGCGATGATGACGCCGATGCTGCTGCCATTGATCCTTCACGTCTGGGGCTGGCAGGCGGCGTTTCTGTGCATGTCGGCACTGGGCGGGATCTGGCTGGTGGGCTGGGGCCTGAAGTACTACAACCCGGAAGACCACCCGACGGTCAAACAATCCGAATTGGACTACGTGCAGCAGGAAGTCGAACCGCCGCAACCCAGCGTGCCCTTCAGCCGCATCCTGCGCATGCGCGGCACCTGGGCGTTCGCTCTTGCCTACGCAATGACCGCGCCGGTGTTCTGGTTCTACCTGTACTGGCTGCCGCCGTTTCTGAACCAGCAATACAACCTGGGCATCAACGTGACCCAAATGGGCATCCCGCTGATCATCATTTACCTGACAGCCGACTTCGGCAGCGTGGGTGGGGGGATTCTGTCGTCATTCCTGATCGGCCGTGGGATGAATCCGATCAAGGCGCGGCTGTTGTCGATGCTGCTGTTTGCCTGCTGCATCGTCGGCGTGATCATGGCCGCCGGCTCCAGCCAATTGTGGGTCGCCGTGTTCGCCATCTCCCTGGCCATCGGTGCGCACCAGGCCTGGACCGCCAACATCTGGAGCCTGGTGATGGACTACACGCCCAAGCACATGATGAGCACGGTGTTCGGTTTCGGCGGCATGTGCGCAGCCATCGGCGGCATGTTCATGACCCAGATCGTCGGCCATATCCTCACGGTCACGAACAACAACTACACCGTGCTGTTCACCCTGATCCCGGCGATGTACTTCATCGCGCTGACCTGGATGTACTTCATGGCACCGCGCAAGATTCCGACAGTCGAGGTTTGATTCAACGCCGCCGCTGCTGCCAGGCAGCGGCCAACCCGCTCATGCAGATCACCCCGATGCCGACCACCGTGGTCATGTCGGGGGTATGGTTGAACACCAGCCAGCCCAACAAACCCGCAAACACGATCTGGCAGTAGCCGAACGGTGCCAGCAAGGCCGGCGCCGCAAAGCGGAAGGCCTGGGTCAACATCAAGTGCGCGGTCATGCCGCACGTGCCCAACGCCAGCATCAGCACGCCATGCCACACCGTGGGCAACTGCCAGAAGAACGGCACCAGCGCACTCATCACCAGGGTATTGCACAGGCCGGCGAAAAAGTTACTGGTGGTCGGCGTGTCGTATTGGCTGAGGATGCGCGTGAGCAGCTGGTAGAAGCAGAAGAACAACGCCGAACACAGCGGCAGCAGCACCGCAGGCGTGAACAGCTCACCACCGGGGTGGATGATGATCAGCACGCCGACAAACCCGCAGATCACCGCCAGCCATTGGCCACGTGTCACGTGTTCACCGAGCAAGGGCACCGACAATGCTGTCACCAGGATCGGCGCCAGGAAGTTCACCGCCGTGGCTTCCGCCAAGGGGATGTAATGCAGCGCCGCGGTAAAAAACAGGCTGGTGCCCAGCAGGCACAACGCACGCACCACCTGCATGCCCGGGCGTTTGCTGCGCAGCACGCGCAAACCCGACTGCGGCAGGAAAATGCCGGCCATCAGCAAGGTATGCACCAGGTACCGCGCCCACACCACCATCACAATCGGGTAGAACCCGGCCAGGTATTTGGACAAGGCGTCGTGGCTGGAAAACAGAAACGTCGCCACCACAATCAGCAGGATGCCTTTGAAGGGATGGTTGACGCCGGAAAGGGGTGTACTGACAGTCATTGAATTCTCTTGCATGGCGGGCTGAACGCTGAGCACTGAACACGCAGGCACTCAACCCGGTAATCTAGCAGGCGGGCCTGCGTGCGCCCCAAGAGCATAACCAAACACCGTGCGAACAGCGCACTAAATCACCGGATTCGAGTCCAACGCTGCACCTTTGCCCGCGCGTTGCACTTTTTAACCAAGGCCTTGCCGCTATGAAAAAGACACTCTTTGTTCTTTCTGCTCTCGTCCTGCTCACTGCTTGTAACCAGGAGTCCAAAGAAGCGCCCAAGCCGGCCCCGGCCTCGGTGCAAGCCACCTTGGTACCGGCCACGCCGCCCACCGACAAATGGGTCGGCAAGTGGATCGGCGTCGAAGGCCTGAACCTGACCATCGCCAAAGACGACAGCATCGGCCGCGGCCACTACGTTCTGACCATGAAGTACGGCCTTGACGCCGACGACGAAGGCACCTTCAAAGGTGAAGCCAACGAAGACGGTATCGCCTTTACCCGCCCGGACGGCCCGCAACAATTGAGCGCCGGTGACGGTGAGGCCACTGGCCTGAAATGGCTGGCGGATAAAAAGGACTGCCTGATCGTCGATACCGGCGAAGGCTATTGCCGCGACTGACCCAATCAACGTGACACAACTTTCATCTGGCGCCCCTGCCCGCACGGCCTGACAGCAACGATACTAGGCAACTCTCGTTGCTTGTCGGACAGCCGGGCTGGCGCCATTCATACGCACCAACAACACTGCTCTTAGAAAAGTGTTCGACAGGTTTAACGAGAGGATTGCCCCATGCTATGGAAAAAAGGCCGACGCAGCGACAACGTGGTAGATGCCCGCGATGACAGTGGCGGCGGCGGTGGCGGCATGCGGTTTGGCGGCGGCAAGGGGCTGAGCCTGACGGCAATTGTGTTGATCGTCGGTATTGGCTGGCTGACCGGCCAGGACCCGCTGCAGATCCTCGGCCAATTGACCGGCCAGGCGGAGCAAGCGACGTCGGTGAGCACGCAGTCGCGCCAGGCACCGCCGGCCAATGACCAGCAGGCCGATTTCGTCCGCGCGATTCTGGGTGATACGGAAGACACCTGGGGCCAGGTGTTCAAGGAAAACGGGTTGGTCTACAAGAACCCGAAACTGATTCTGTTCCGTGGTCGGGTCAATTCCGCCTGCGGTGGCGCCACCTCGGCCAGCGGCCCGTTTTATTGCCCGGCTGACCAGCAGGTGTATTTGGACCTGGATTTCTTCCGGGAAATGTCGCAGCGCTTCCAGGCCGCCGGCGATTTCGCCCAGGCCTACGTGATCGCCCACGAAGTCGGGCACCACGTGCAAACGCTGCTGGGCATCTCGGCCAAGATTCAAGCCGCACGCCAACAAGGTCGCCAGATGCAAGGCGAAGGCGGCCTGCTGGTACGCCAGGAACTGCAAGCCGACTGCTTCGCCGGGGTGTGGGCCAACCGTGCGCAAAAACGCCTGAACTGGCTGGAGCCCGGCGATATTGAAGAAGCACTGAATGCGGCCAACGCCATCGGCGATGACCGTTTGCAACAGCAGGGTCAGGGCCGCGTGGTGCCGGACTCGTTTACCCACGGCACCTCTGCGCAGCGCGTTCGCTGGTTCAAGACCGGCTTCGCAGCGGGCCAGATCACTCAATGCGACACTTTTACAGCGAAGAGTCTTTAGATGAATAAACGATTGGGATTGCTGTTCGGCGTGATGATTGCCTGTTCCTCCTCCACCTGGGCCGCCGAGAAAGAACACGGCGTCAAGGTGGTCAGCCCCGATCGTTTCCACCTGGACGCCGGTGACCTCAGCCTGGGCTTGAGCCAGGACTGGAGCCAGCCGCTGCCCAACGTGACCCGCGCGCTGATCATCGTGCATGGCCGCCTGCGCAACGCACAGACCTACCTGCAAAGCGGCGAAGATGCAGCCGAACACGCCGGCGTTGCTGCCACCACCCTGGTGATCGCGCCGCAATTTCTCAACGAGTCCGACATAAAGCGCAACCACTTGGGCACCCAGGTATTGCGCTGGAACGGCAATGACTGGATGGCCGGCGACGCCTCGACGGGCCCTGGCCAGCTCAGTTCCTACGGCGCGCTCGACCAGATCATCAAGCACCTGGGCAACCGCAAGCTGTTCCCGGCGTTGAAGGAAATCGTAGTGGCCGGCCATTCCGGCGGCGGCCAGGTGGTGCAGCGCTTCGCCCTCACCGGCCACGACCACCCGCTGCTGCAAACCGAAGGCATCAGCCTGCGCTACGTGGTAGCCAACCCGTCGTCCTACGCCTACTTCAGCCCACAACGCCCGGTGAAATTCGACACGGCCAGTTGCCCTGGCTTCAACGACTGGAAGTACGGCATGCAAAACCTGCCGGACTACGCCAAGGGCCAGAGTGCGCAGCAGCTTGAGCAGGCTTACGTGTCACGCGACATCACCTACCTGCTCGGCCAACAGGACACCGACCCCAACCACCCGGCGCTGGATAAAAGCTGCGAGGCCGAAACCCAGGGTGCGTATCGCCTGATTCGTGGGCACAACTACTTTGACTACCTCAAGCAGCGTCATCCGCAGCTGACTCAGAAACTGGTGGAAGTGCCAGGGGTTGGGCACGACGGGGACAAGATGTTTACTTCGCCTCAGGGCGAGAAGGTGTTGTTCCCTAAGTAAAAACAGCTGACGAAACCGGATAAAAATGTGGGAGCGGGCTTGCTCGCGAAGGCGGATTTTCAGTCGACTCATCAGTGACTGATCCACCGCTTTCGCGAGCAAGCCCGCTCCCACATTCGATCTTCAGTGCTGGGGCTGGATCATCCGGCGCAGGGCCGCGCAATCCTTAGCGTGCCAATCCGCCAACTCCGGCCAAGGGTTCTCGGGCACATTCACCAACACCGTCCTGGTCCCCGCCGCCCGCCCGCAATCCAGGTCAAAGCGGTAGTCCCCGACCATCACCATCTCGCTCGGCGCCACCTTCCAAGCCTGCGCCAGTTTCAGCAAACCACCCGGGTCCGGCTTGGGCGGCGCATCTTCACGCCCCAGCACATCGTCGACGGCAAAGCAGTCCTCCAGGCCAATCGCCTGCAGCGTGATGTGCGCCAACTCGCGCGCATTGCGCGTCAGGATGCCCAGGCGATAACCGCGCCCGGCCAGCTCGCGCACCAGCTGCACCGCACCTTGCGCCGCCACTGACCCCACAGCCAGCTCGCGCTCATGCGCAAGCAACCACGCGTGCTTGGCTGCCGCCACGTCCGCCGGCAAAGACGCCAGGTGCGTGAGGATGTCGTCCTCGGGCGGAATCTCCAGGGCCACGCGAATCGCCGCAAAATCATGCACGGCGACCGTGAGGGTGCCGTCCATGTCAAACACCCAATGCTTGACGTCCGACAGGCTCATGCCCAGTCCTTGCGATGGCGAATCAAGCCTTCCTGGGTCACCGAGGCCACCAGTTGCCCGGCGCGGTTGTACACGCTGCCGCGCGAGAAACCGCGCGAGTTACCGGCCCACGGGCTGTCCATGGCGTACAGCAACCAGTCATCGGCGCGCAGGTCGGCATGAAACCACAGCGCGTGGTCGAGGCTGGCGACCTGCATATCCTTTTGCCACACGGTCTTGCCATGGGGCAGCAACGAGGTGGTCAGCAAGCCAAAATCCGAGGCATAGGCCAGCAGGTATTTATGCAGCGCGGGCGCGTCGGCCAGCGCGCCGTCGGCTCGGAACCACACGTACTTGACCGGGTCGGACGGCTGCGGGTTGTACGGGTCTTTTTCAGTCACCGGGCGCACTTCGATCGGCTTGGGGCACAGCAACTTGTCGCGCATGTGCTCGGGGATCAGGTGCGCACGCTGCTGGGTCAGTTCCAGTTCGGACGGCAAGTTCTCCGGGCCGACCACCACAGGCATGGTGGTCTGGTGCTCAAAGCCCTTCTCGTCATATTGGAACGAAGTGGTGCAGGTGAAAATCGGGTTGCCCTTCTGGATCGCCGTGACGCGGCGCGTGCTGAAACTGCCGCCATCGCGCACACGGTCAACCGAGTAAACCACCGGCAATGAGGCGTCGCCGGGGCGCAGGAAGTAACCATGCAGGGAATGCACATGTCGCGCTTCTTCTACGGTCTGGCTGGCAGCCGACAACGACTGGCCCAGCACCTGGCCACCGAACAGTTGGCGAAAACCCAGGTCCTGGCTGCGGCCGCGAAAGAGGTTTTCCTCGATCGGCTCCAGGGTCAGCAAGTCCACCAGATCTTCCAATACTTGGCTCATAGAGCAACTCCTACAACAATCGAGAGGGCATTCCGGGCTGCTTATCCGTGCAGCGTGTCCAACCATTGGGCGCGGGTGATGCGATACAAAACATGATGGCGCAGCGGATCATCGGCTGCGACCTTGGGGTGTTCAAAATCTGCCTGGGGATCGTAATGCATACCGATGGCTTGCATGACTTTTTGTGATGGCAGATTGGTTTCGGTGGTGAAGGCGAGAATTTCATCCAGCTGCAGTCGGTCAAAACCACACCGCAGCGCGGTCCACGCCGCCTCACTGGCGTACCCCAACCCCCAATGTTCGCGGGCCAGGCGCCAGCCGATTTCCACCGCCGGGGTAAAGTCCGCTTCAAAGCTGACATTCAGCAGCCCGGTCAGGCCGATAAATTCGCCGGTGTCCTTGCGCTGCAAGGCCCACAGGCCAAAGCCGTATTCGGCGAAATGCCCGCGAATCCGGCCGATCAACGCCGCGCTTTCCAAGTGGCTCAACTTGGCCGGGAAATAACGCATCACCTGCGGATCGGCGCACATGCGCGCAAATTCCGGTAAGTCGCTGTCGCGCCATTGGCGCAGCAGCAAGCGCGCGCTTTCCAATTCCAGTATCGGCTCCATGGGTCCCCTCCCTTGCCATGTGCGTGAGTGTACAGCGCTGGTAAGATCCTTCGCAGGTTCCCGTCAGAAAATCCCATGCCATTGCCATTGATCTACCACGATGACTACAGCCCTGAGTTCCCGGCAGACCACCGGTTTCCCATGGACAAGTTTCGCCTGTTGCGCGATCACCTGGTGGACAGCGGGCTGACCGAGGACAGCCAATTGCTGCGACCAGAGGTATGCCCGGCGCAGATTCTGGCCCTCGCGCATGAACCGGGGTACATCGAGCGCTACATGAGCGGTGAGCTGTCGCGCGAAGACCAACGGCGCCTCGGCCTGCCGTGGAACGAAGCCCTGGCGCGGCGCACCGTGCGCGCGGTCGGCGGCTCGATCCTCGCGGCCGAACAGGCGCTGCAACACGGCCTGGCCTGCCACCTGGCGGGCGGCACCCACCACGCCCATTACGATTACCCCGCCGGCTTTTGCATCTTCAATGACCTGGCGGTGATCAGCCATTACCTGCTGGCCAGCGGCCGGGTCAACCGCGTGCTGATCTTCGACTGCGACGTGCACCAGGGCGACGGCACTGCACGCATCCTCCACGACACGCCGGATGCCATCACCGTGTCGCTGCACTGTGAAAAGAACTTCCCCGCACGCAAGGCTCAGAGCGACTGGGACATCCCGCTGCCCATGGGCATGGGCGACGCCGATTACCTCAAGGTGGTGGACGACGCGCTCAACTACCTGCTGCCGCTCTACCAGCCTGACCTGGTGTTGTACGACGCCGGTGTCGATGTGCATAAGGACGACGCCCTCGGTTACCTCAAGCTGACAGACGCAGGCGTCGCCGCCCGCGACGAGAGCGTGATGCGCCACTGCCTGGGCCGCGACATTCCGGTGATGGGCGTGATCGGTGGCGGCTACAGCAAAGACCGCCCGGCCCTGGCCCGCCGCCACGGCATCCTGCACCACAGCGCTCAGCGGGTGTGGACGTCATCAGGGTGTCATTGAACTGTGCGCGTTACCCACAATGCCTGTGGAACGGCCTGTGGATAACTTGAGCGTAAGCGCCTGAAAGCGCACAGCCGTATGGCCTGTAGGAAAGTGTACGTTTTTTGATCAGGCAGCCACGCTGCCGTCGGGTAGAATGCTCGGCCTATTCAACGACCGTAGCCTTGCCCATGCCTCAGCACCCTTCTCGACACGTCACTCTTATCGGCGGCGGCCCAGCCGGGCTGATGGCCGCTGAAGTCCTGAGCCAGGCGGGCGTGCGGGTAGACCTGTATGACGGCATGCCGTCAGTGGGCCGCAAGTTTCTGCTCGCGGGTGTGGGCGGCATGAACATCACCCACTCCGAGGCGTACCCGGCGTTCCTGTCGCGCTACGCCGAACGCGCGCCGAACATGGCGCCGCTGCTGCGAGCCTTTGGTGCCGAGGCGTTGTGCGAGTGGATTCATGGGCTGGGCATACAAACCTTTGTCGGCACTTCCGGCCGCGTGTTTCCTACCGACATGAAAGCCGCCCCGCTGCTGCGCGCCTGGCTCAAACGCCTGCGCGATCAAGGCGTGGTTATCCACACCCGGCATCGCTGGCTGGGCTGGACGGCCGACGGCGGTTTACTTATCCACAGCCCGGACGGCGAAAAAACTGTCCACAGCGATGCGGTGTTGCTGGCCCTGGGCGGCGGCAGCTGGTCGCGCCTGGGCTCCGATGGCGCCTGGCTCAAGTTGCTGGAAGACAAAGGCGTGCCCTTCGCGCCGTTACAACCGAGCAATTGCGGCTTTGAGGTGTCAGCCTGGAGCGAATTGATGGTGAGCAAATTCGCCGGCGCGCCGTTGAAAAACGTCGCCATCGGCGTGGCAGATGACAAGCCTCGGTTGGGGGAATGCGTGGTCACCGCCATGGGCATCGAGGGCAGCTTGATCTACGCGCTGTCAGCGCCGATTCGTGAAGCGATCAATCGCGATGGCTCAGCCACGGTGCATATCGACCTGCTGCCGAGCAAGCCGCTGGACAAGGTCCAGGCTGCACTGGCCAAGCCGCGTGGTTCGCGCTCGATGAGCAAGCATTTGCACAGCCAATTGGGCCTGGACGGGGTCAAGGCGGCCCTGTTGCGTGAGCTGGCGCCTGCGGAACACTTCCACGATCCGGCGCAACTGGCGGTGGATATCAAGGCATTGCCGCTGACACTGGTGAAAACCCGGCCGATGGATGAGGCCATCAGCACGGCGGGGGGTGTGCCGTTTGAGGCGCTGGATGAGCGGCTGATGCTCAAGCAATTGCCGGGGGTGTTTTGCGCCGGGGAGATGCTGGATTGGGAAGCGCCGACGGGCGGCTATTTGCTGACCGGGTGTTTTGCCAGCGGCAGAGCGGCTGGGCGGGGAATGTTGGAATGGCTTAAGCGCTGAGGTCTGTGGCGACTTCAAAGCCGCCTTCGCAGGCAAGCCCGCTCCCACATTTTGAGCTGTGAATACATTCAAAATGTGGGAGCTGGCTTGCCTGCGATGAGGCCATCAGCAGCGCCGCAAAATCACTTCTTCTTGCGCGGCCCGGTGTTGAACACCGGCACCTTGCGCACCGGCTTGATCGACGGCTCAGCCGGCGCTACGTCCCCGCTGTCCACCCACTTACCCAGATTGCGCTTACCGCCGCCACCGCCCGACGTCTTTGGCTTCTTCGGCTTTTTCGGTTTTTTCACCACCTGCCCACTGGCATCGGTGTCCGGCACGCGGTGCTCCGGCTCAAAATCCGGCTCCATTTTGCGGGTCAGGGTCTGACGCGTGAGCATCTCGATGGCCGACAGCATGTTCACCTCATCGGCACACACCAGCGAAATCGCCTCGCCGGTGTTGCCCGCACGGCCGGTGCGACCGATACGGTGAATGTAGTCTTCGGCCACGATTGGCAGGTCAAAGTTGACCACCATCGGCAAGTCTTCGATGTCCAGGCCACGGGCTGCCACGTCGGTGGCTACCAGAATCTGCACTTCGCTGGATTTGAAGCGGTCCAGCGCACGCTGGCGGGTTGCTTGCGGTTTGTCGCCATGGATGCCATCGGCATTGATGCCCAAGCCCTGCAACTTGTCTACCAGCGCATCCACACCGTTACGGGTCTTGGCAAACACCAGCACCTGCTTCCAGCGACCTTTGCGCATCAGGTGCACAAACAGCTCCGCCTTGCGCTTCTTGTCCACCGGCACCACCCACTGTTTCACGGTGTTGGCGGCGACGTTGCGCGGGCTGACTTCTATGCTCAGCGGGTCGTTGAGCATCTGCCCGGCGAGCGAGCGGATTTCATCGGAGAAGGTCGCGGAGAACAGCAAGGTCTGGCGCTTTTTCGGCAGCATGCGGTAGATGTTCGCCAGTTCTTCCGAGAAGCCCAGGTCGAGCATGCGGTCGGCTTCATCCAGTACCAGGGTTTGCAACTGGTCGAGCTTCAGCGCGTTCTGGCGAAACAAGTCGATCAGGCGGCCAGGCGTGGCGACCAGAATGTCGACGCCCTTGCGCAGCTTCATCATCTGCGGGTTGATGCTCACGCCGCCGTACACCGCGTACGTGGTCAGCGGCAGGTGTTGGGCGTACTCGGCGACGCTGGCGTGAACCTGCTCGGCCAGCTCGCGGGTCGGGCACAGAATCAGCGCACGCGCCGAGTTGGCGGCGACTTTCGGCCCTTCCATGGTCAACAGTTGCAGGAGCGGCAGGGCGAAACCTGCGGTCTTGCCGGTGCCGGTCTGGGCCGCGGCCATCAGGTCGCGACCGGCCAGCACCGCCGGAATGGCTTGCGCCTGCACCGGCGTCGGGGTCTGGTAGCCAAGCGTCTCAAGGGCGCGCAGCAAGGGTTCGATCAGGCCAAGTGTGGCGAAAGTCATGTGTTTACCGTAGGAAAAATTCAGCGCAAGGGCGTAATGCGCGGCAGTTTACCTTATTTCCGGCTTGGGCTTTCGCCACTGGGGCAGGCTGATCAGCAACACCGCGCTGATGATCACCAGCATCGCCAAGGCTTCCTCCATGCCGATGGTCTCGCCGACGAAGACAATACCCAACAACACCGCGACGGCCGGGTTCACGTAGGCATAACTGGTCGCCGCTGCCGGGCGTACATGCTTGAGCAGGTACATATAGGCATTGAAGGCGATGATCGAGCCGAACACGGCCAGGTAAGCCAAGGCCAGCCAGCCTTCAATTGGCGGGATTGAATGCAGGCGCTCACCGGTCAGCGCACTGCCCACCAGCAGCAGGGCACCGGCGATGATCATCTCGGCCGCACTGGCCATGGCGCCGGCCGGCAGCGGCAAATGCCGGCTCCACACCGAGCCGAAGGCCCAGGAGGCGGCGGCGAACAGCAGCAACATTGCACCGGTGGGGCTCGACTGCAGGTTGGAGCCCATGTTGAGCATGGCAATGCCGATAATCCCCAGCACCACGCCGGCCCACTCCAGGCGCGTATTGCGTGCGCCCCAGAAATACCCACACAGCAACGTGAACAACGGCACCGTCGCCACCGCCAACGCGGCCACGCCGGAAGCAACGCCGGTGTGCTCGGCAACCGTCACCGCACCATTACCAAAGGTCAGCAGCAAAACGCCGATCTTGGCCGCGGCCTTCCACTGCACCCACGTCGGCGCAGGCGCCCCGCGCCAGCGCAAATAGCCATACATCACCAACCCCGCTACCAGGAATCGAATCCCGCCCAGCATCAGCGGTGGCCAGTACTCCACGCCGATTCGAATGACCAGGTAGGTAGAACCCCAGATCACATACAGCGCAAAAAAAGCGGCAATCAACGGTAAGGGAAAGCGACGTGGGCCAGGCATTGGGTAGCTCTGCGGCAGAATATTGGAGGCTTATTCTAAAAAGGCAGCACGCTGAACATAAGTTACAAAACCTGTTTAAAGCGCCCATACACTTTTCAAAACATGCTTCTGAAGGCTATAACCCATGTATTCGAAAGCCACGCATCACCGGAGCCTTATCATGGACAAATACGACCGCATGCTCCTCAGCGCCCTGCTCGAGGATGGCCGCGCGTCCTATGCGCAGTTGGCCCGCACTGTAAACCTCTCCGCCCCCGCCGTGGCCGAGCGCGTGGCCAAGCTGGAAGCCAGCGGCGTGATCACCGGGTATCAGGCCAAGGTCGACCTGTCGAAAATCGGTTTGCCGATCCAATGCACGATAGAGCTGCGCCTGACCAACAATGGCAGCCAAAAGGTTTACGACGCCCTCGCGGAAATCCCCGAGCTGACCGAATGCCACCGGGTAACAGGCGACCCGTGCGTGATCATGCAAGCAGCGGTGGGCTCGATGCCGGAGTTGGAGAACCTGATCAACCGGGTGGCGAAGTTTGGCTTCAGCAAGACCTCGATCATTTTGTCGAGCGCAATAGCGCGGCGGGTGCCGTTGGGGCAGTTGGAACGCAATGGGAAAAATGGCGGCTGATACACCGTCATCGCTGCGATGCGGCGCCCCGACAAGCCAGCTCTCACAGTAGATTGCATCCAGCCCTGGCGACTCGGTCAACCGTGGGAGCTGGCTTGCCTGCGATGGCGTCAGTTGCTTCAGCGAAGACTTGAGCGCTGAGCAATCAACTCGACAACCTGCTTGATGGTCGTGATGTGATCCCAGTCTTCCTGAGTCGCCTGCAGGTTGAATTGCCACTTAATCTGCATAACGAAGCAGGTCAAATCGTCATCAATGATCGTGAAGTCATGGATGAAATCCGTGTGTTCCGTCACTTGGCTTCGGTCGATAAAACCAATGATATCGACGAACAGCTGAATCACCTTTTCGGAAATCTCGGCTCGGGTCGGGCCACCTTCCATTTCTCGCCTCATAGGCACACTTGCCAATACTGATCAGGTCAAAAATAGCCAGGCCCACAGCAACGAAGGGAATGCGTCGCCCAATAATGCCAAATACGCGGACGGTGCCTAACGTTGCTTTTGCCAACCTGGCCGCTGTTGGCTGCCTGATCAGCTTACGAGGGAAAAAGCGCATTCCAATAAGGCTCGCCAGGTTCGTCGTTTTGCTGGAGCCGACGTGGACCCAAGTCCCCACGGCAATTTTGCTGATGGGTATGCCCGCCGCGCCGGTGAGAACCGTCGCAGCCGTCAGGCCGTGGTGTTGCTGTGTGCATTTCCAGAGGTCGTCAACAGTGGTGTTAGGCACAGTGGAGTCCGCCTGAAGAGGCCTGAGTAGCGTGTAACTGGCGCCATGAGTCCAGCTTGGTGAATGAGGCAAAAGCATGACTGCCGGGCAGCTTGTCATCGTGTTTCCCAAATGAAACGCCATGCTGGAAGTTGATCCAAGATCTACGCCATCGCGCTGGAGTTCAGACTGGCTTCGCATGATTGCTGTGTGGAGGTCGCTTTCCTGCATGACGTAGTCCCTTTACGTAAATGACAGGCGCAATGTTAGGTCGCAGCAAAGGGCAATAGATGGGTGAAGAAATAAAACAGAAAGGTCCGACGATGCATTAGCTGATCGGCCTACTGACCAATCAGAAAGAGCGCAAAAGGCCCCACAAACAGTTGATGTTTTAGTGGCCAGCAAGACCGATCTCTTTCATTTGCGGGACGTTTCCTAGAGAATTCCACGGCCTTGTTTCCGTCGGATCAGGTCGCTAGTCTCGCTCAGTCATCGAATGTTCGGTGGCCGGACGTGCAAGTCCGATCTGTGGAAAATGCACAAAGCCTTACCATCCAGCGCCCAATTTTATTAGGCGTTGGCACGTTATGGCAGCTGTGCGCGGGAGGCCATTAGGCCTGCTGGGTTTTTCCGCCCCGGTCTTGCACACCCGCGTATTGCTGCCACCCTAATTCGCGTGCAAGCGAACGGCTGCAGCTTCTTACCTAGCGGAGAAGTTACATCATGGTCAAAGTTACCCCCGACCCACCTCGCTCCAAACCAGACTTCCTCAGCGAAGACGCCCTGCTCAACCGACGAGCCATCGACTACTACCTTAAAGCCTGCGCCCCGGATGCACCCAATTTTGTTATGAACGATAACCTGAGCTTCGAAGACGCCCTCGCCCATGCGGCCGACTTGCTGCATTGCGCGGTGGAGACGGCGCAGGTGGCGGGTGAGACGACCAGCGCGCAGCAGCGGGCGGTGATGCATTTGGTGGGGATGGCGAAGGAGGTGGTGGAGCGGGCGTTGGAATGCGTGCAGCCTCGATAGCCTGACAAGCGAACTTTTGGGGCAAATGGGCTTGTTGTGGCGAGCGGGCTTCTGTGGCGAGCGGGCTTGCCCCGCGTTGGGCTGCGAAGCGGCCCTAATGAAGTCACCGCGTTCTGTCAGTTGGAACTGGGCGTCAGGGTTTGGGGCTGCTGCGCAGCCCAACGCGGGGCAAGCCCGCTCGCCACAACAAACCCGCTCCCTACAATAGGCCCGCTCGCCACAATTAGTCCTCCGCCCACATGAGATCTGCGCAGGGTTTAGAACCCGCGGTGCTTCTTCAGATGCTCATTGATCTTCGCTGCCGGCACTTTCTGCAAGGTGCACAGCAGGTCGTGGGACAGTTCGCGCAACCCATGCGTACCGCGCAGTTGCTCGGCCAGGTGCGCCGTCAAGTTAGCTGCCATTTCGGCATCCGCCATCGCCCGGTGAGCCTTGCCGGTGTGGGGCAGTTGGGCGAATGAATTCAACGTGCCGAGTTTGTGGTTCGGCGCCGACGGCATCAAGCGGCGGGCCAGCAGCAGCGAGCAGGCGAATTTTTGCAGGCGAGTGCGGCGGATCAGGCCCAGCTCAAAATCCCAGAACTTTTGGTCGAACGCGGCGTTGTGCGCCAGCAGTGGCGTGGTGCCGACGAATTCATTCACTTCGTTCATCACGCGCTCGGCCGGTGGCGCGCTGCGCAGCATGGCGTTGCTGATGCCGGTGAGCTGTTCGATAAAGCCCGGCACACGCACGCCGGCATTCATCAGGCTCTGGTAGCGGTCCACGATCTGGCCGCGCTCAAGGATGACCACCGCGATTTCCGTGGCCCGGCAGTGGCTGCTCGGGGTGATGCCGGTGGTTTCAAAGTCGATGACCGCTATACGTTCCAAACCTGTTCCAACTCCGTCTGACAATTGACTTATTTAAGCAGCAGCGCGCCTTCGATCGGCACGTAGCGGCTGGCGGCGCGTATCAGCGAGTTGGCCGTCAGCCCCGGAACGCCATAGGCCACGGCTTCGACGCCATGCTTTTGGATGATGCGTTCGAGCAGCATGTCGAAATCACCGTCGCCAGAGGCCAGCACCACTTCGTCGACGTGGTCGGCGGCGTCCATGATGTCGAGGGTGATGCCCACGTCCCAGTCGCCCTTGGCCGAGCCGTCGCTGCGTTGGATGTAGGGTTTGAGTTTTACCGTGAAGCCCAGGTTGCGCAGGATCTGCTGGAATTGCTGCTGCTTGCTGTCGCCACGGTCGATGGCGTACGCATAGGCTTCGACGATCTGCCCGCGCGAACTGATGTCCGCCCACAGGGCCGCGTAGTTGAAGTGGCAGCCGTAGGCTTGGCGCACGGTGTAGTAGAGGTTTTGTACATCGGCGAACACCGCAATTTTCTTCACCGCACTTCCTCATGACAGCCAGGCGCCAGCGCCCGGAAAGGCGCCAGTATGCCAGCCATGGGAAAGTTTCAGCGAAAAATCAGCCCGGGGCGACGAAGCGCCCCGGTTGAAGGCGGGTCAGACGAAGGAATCGTCGTCGCCAAACGAGGAGGAATCGTCGCCATAGTCGCTGTCGGCGAAGCTGTCCGAGGCATTGTCGCTGCCCCAGCTGTCATTGCCGGCAAACTTCTGGTCGTCGTTGCCCCAATTGCCGTTATCACTGGCGGGCGCCGGCTCTTCGCGGATGATTTCTTCCACCACTTGCGGCTGTTGCGAGTTGTGGTTGAACAAGCTGCTGATGCCTTCGGCCAGCATCACACCACCGGCCACGCCGGCAGCGGTTTTCAACGCCCCACCGAGAAAGCCACTGCCAATCGGTGCTGCGGGCGCTTGTTGGGGCTGTTGATAGTTTTGCGGCGGCGCGCCGTAGTTTTGCTGCGGCGCAGGCTGGCCGAACGAAGGCCGCCCAGGCTCACGCCAGCCGCCACCGGAAGCCGCCGGCGCAGTTTGCGCGGGTTGCGGATCACGGGAGCCGCCGCCAAAGATGCTCGACAGAAAACCGCCACTGCTCGGCGCCGGCTGTGCTGCCTGAGCCTTGGCCTGCTGCAACTCATCCTGCAACTGCTGGATCTGCTGCGCCTGTTGCTTGTTCTGCGCGTCGAGGCTCTTGATCGCGTGTTCTTGCACCAGGATCGACTGGGTCATGTAGTACCCGGCGGCCGGTTGGCGAGTCATGTGCTCCTTGATCCGCGCTTCAGCCAGGGCGTCGCGGGGGGCTGAGTCCGTTTCGGCTTGCTGCAGCCGTGAAAACAGTCCATCGATCAGGGTTTGCTCTTCGCTGTTCATGGCGACCTCGTTAGATTGCCGGTAAAAATCATGGGCCCGCCTGTGATCAGACGAGCTACGCACTAGTTATGGGGTTGTTACCAGACGTTTCAATGGTCTTTACGCAAGGTTTACGTTTGCTTACCTTTCGTCATGATCGGTTAAAGTATGGGCCTTGCTTTTCGGCCTGTGATGAACCTGATGAATCCGTTAGACGTTTTGCGCGACTCCTTCCGTTTCACCCAACGCAATCTGGGCGCTATCGTCCAGCTGTGCCTGCCGTTGGTGATTCTCGAAGCCCTGCTGCAACAAGTGCTCAATCACATGCTGGGCCCGGACGCCTTCCCCGGCTACAGCGTGGTGGTGGGGCTGTTGGTGTACCCGCTGTACACCGGCGCGTTGATCCTGTTTCTGGATGCGCGCACCCGTGGGGAGTCGCCGCGGACCAAAGACGTGTGGGCCATGGCACTGACCCTGTGGCCGCGTTTAGCGCTGCTCACGGCCATCAGCACCTTGCTGATCCTGCTGGGCTTGTCGCTGTATTTCTTGCCGGGCCTGTGGCTGATGGTAGTGCTAGCGTTTGCCGAGTACCTGTTGGTGTTACGCGGTATGTCGGCGCTGGAGGCGATGAAGGAAAGTTTTCGCCTGACCCGTGGGCATTTCTGGCGAATCCTGGTGTGCCTGCTGTGCGTGATGACGCCGCTGTGGCTGCTCAAAGGCGCGAGCGTGGCGGCGTACCCTGACCCCGCGCCGTTGCTGGGCGTACTGATCGACAGCGCCCACAGCTTCCTGCAACTGTTTACCAGCGTGGTGCTGTTCCGTTTATTCATGCTGATCGGTGGCGATGCCGACGCGCGGTGATATGCTCCTGCCACTCCTGAAACGCCATAAGCCGAGCCGATGACCCGTTTATTGCGCATCACCCTGTTGAGCCTGCTGATTATCGCGGGCCTGCTCGCCGCCCTGATCTACAGCCTGACCTGGCGCCCCGCCGACAAACAAACCCTGCCCGTAAGCTGCGTCGCGCCGCGTGCGCCAACGCTGCTGCCCGGGCAGGCGCTGAAGGTCATGACCTGGAATGTGCAATACCTGGCGGGCAAGAACTATGTGTTCTGGTACGACACCGCCGACGGCAACGGCCCGGATGATCGCCCTACCGTGGAAGACATGGCCTCCAGCCTCGACGAAGTGGCGCGGGTGATCCGCGACGAACAACCCGACATCCTGCTGCTGCAGGAACTCGACGAAAACGCCAAGCCCTCCCATTACCAGGACCAGATCGCCCTGCTGCAGGAACGCCTGGTCGATCTCTACCCGTGCAGCGCCCAGGCCTTCGACTGGAAAGCCGACTTTGTGCCCAGCCTGCATATTTTCGGCAGCGTCGGCCGCAAGCTGGTGACGCTCAGCCGCTACCAGATCGAACACGCCGAACGCCTGCAACTGCCGGTGTCTCCGGCCAACTTCATCAGTCGCCAGTTCCAACCCAAACCCGCCTTATTGTTGACCTACTTGCCGTTGAGCGATGGTGGCCAATTGGCCGTGCTCAACACCCGGCTGGACGGCGATAAGCCTGGGCGGTCGGCGGTGCAGGAACAGGTAAAAGCCACGGTTAAGCTGCTGGACAAGTTCGAAGGCCGTGGCACGCCGTGGTTGATTGGTGGGGATTTCAACTTGCTGCCGCTGGGGCAATTCCTGCGCCTGGACGCGGGCAAGCGCGGGCAGTATTCGCCGGACAGCGAGCTGCACCTGCTGTGGGATAAATACCCGATGATCCCCAGTAACAGTGAATCCAGCGGGATTGACCGGGCGAAGTGGCTAACGCACTTCCCCAATGACCCGAGTGTGGATGGGCCGGATCGGACCTTGGATTATTTGTTCTATAGCCCAAGGATCAAGCGGGTAGAGGCCAAAGTACGGCAAGAAGACACACTGCGTATCTCCAACCACCTACCCGTGATCGCTCGGTTCCTGCTCCCGGCCGCGCAATAACCCACACTTAACACTCTGTGGAAAGCTGGCTTGTGTGGGAGCTGGCTTGCCTGCGATAGCATCACCGCGGTGAACCCGATAGACCGAGTCGTCTGCATCGCAGGCAAGCCAGCTCTCACATTTGATCTGCACACGACCTACTTGCGGGGTTTAATCCGGGCGGTGGGTTCGGCCACCAAGGGGTCGTCCGGCCAGTAATGCTTGGGGTATCTTCCTTTCAAATCCTTCTTCACTTCGGCGTAGGTACTGCGCCAGAAGTTCGCCAAGTCCTGCGTCACCTGCACCGGCCGGCGCGCCGGAGACAACAGGTGCAGCTTGACTGCCTGGCGCCCACCGGCAATGCGCGGCGTGTCCGCCAGCCCGAACAATTCCTGCAAGCGCACCGCCAGAATCGGCGGCTGCTCGCTGTAGTCCAAACGCACCGAGGAGCCCGAGGGCACCTTCACGTGCTGCGGCGCCAGCTCGTCCAAGCGCTGAGGCAGCGGCCAGGGCAACAGGTTGTGCAGGAAACTGGAAATATCCAGGTTGGCGAGGTCAGAGAGTGGACAGGCCACAAGAGCATTGAGTCTCTCAGAACCTACCTGACCAAGGTATTTGAAGGGGATAGGAGCATAGGCAATGCCGCAGAAAGCGTTCATCAGGCTAATACGCTCAAGATTTACCAGAAGAAGTACGATGCTCTCTACAAAGAGTTCAAGCTCAAGAACGTTACTCCGGATGAGTTCGTGCGCAAGAGTGACGAGTTGATGGAACTGCGAGATCTTGAGCTGTCCAGATATGACGCTAAGCCCAAATGACTGTGACTACAAGGATTGCGGCATTCGGCGATGGGACGCGGCTCTTAATACCCCATATGGTTAAATTACGGGGCAAAAATGACCTCAATGTCCCGTATCGGGATCACTATGCCCTACGTTTTGGGCTTGCCCCCTCAGGAGTACGGCTCTCGTGAACCCAACCCCGGCTTCGCCCGGTTTTGGCTCTGCGGGATTCCATTCTCAAGTCTCGGGCCCATCCTGGGCAGGCGCGCTCCGCTTGCGATGCAGGAAGGCCCATAAATAGATAATCCTGACACCAAGAGTCTGTTCATTACTCATAACGCAGTGACTCAGTGAGTGCCAATAGCTGCGAACGCGGCACGAGTTCAGGCTAATTTATCTTTGTGAGGTATCCACTTTGGCTTGGCTACTCGTGATCCAAAAACGAACCTACCTATTGATACTGTCTGGGGGCCAAGTTCCAGCAAGGAGCGCTCGAACACTGGCGACAGCGCACTATGCGCCTCAATCATTTCCTCCTGTCCTGAGCTTTGGGCAATGACAGCTCCATAGCCGAAGCGACAGGTTTGGGTGTTTACATAATGTACCCATTCAACGTTTGGTATCTCACCATGCATGAGCCCCTTCGTACGGTAGCGCTCTCGGTATTCTTTAACTCCAAATAACATCATGTTGGGACTGATGGGAAACTGGATTGCTATCGGCCCATCAGGGGAAATGGCATACGGATTCTGGCTTTCGATTGGGATTGTTGGGTCGTACCAAACGACTGGATTGTCGCTTGTGAGAAACGGGACGTCTGACGCGTTATGAATAATGGCAAGGCCAACCGTGTCAAAAAGTTCCCCGATTTTTTTGATAAGGCCGGGCATCGCATGAATGCTTTGATGAGGGTCGATGGACACCTCGACCTTGTCGAGGATGTCTTCGAAACCTCGGGGTGGTGGTGAGAGCTTTCCGTTTCTCACCAGCGTGTTGATCGTGTCCTTAACGGTTGCCGCCAGCCCCGCCTCAAAAGCATCTCGCGCCGCAGGTACTCGAGCCCTCTGTAGCGCAACAAACTGGATGAAGGGCTCAATGTCATCGTTTATGGACTCTTTCCGAGCCAACCTTTCAACGAGGGACGGCCATGCGGACTCTACTTCACAGAAGATGTCCTCAAGGGTGTTATTGTCCTGGCCGCCTTCTGGCAGCGGTTGCGAATAGTAATAGCGCTCAAACTGCGTCGTATCTGGCTTGGCAGGAAGCGCTCGTCCAGGGTTGTCTTTACGGTAAACGAGAACTTGGCCACCCTGATTCGCGAACGCTTTGAGATACGCTTTGGGCACGAAGTGATGGCGTTTTTTTTGCTGAGTTGAGTTCACTGCTCACCTAGATATCAAGAAAAAATACGACGCTTACTGAATGCTCCACAGCAAGGGATCAGAGTTACTAATCTTCACCACGAATCCAATGGTGATCAGGAACGATCAGTGTGCCGATAACTCCATCAGCCTGCTTTCTCAGGATTTCCTCATGCTGAGAAATTGCCAGTGCGAGCATCTGGATTGCAGATCTCGCGACTCGCAGGGCACCCAGAGCCTCGTCGACAAAATCAGTGTGGTTGAGATGCTCAATTTCCGGAGCCTGCCTCGCTAACGCGGGATCACAAAGGTCATGCAGCACCAGGAATCGGTGTGTACCCGAATTTCGCAGATTTTTCTGTGAGCGGAGAATCCCATCTGCGCCCTCATAGTCCTCTGCAAGCTCGGCCAATCCGTACATTGCGTATACGCCTGCCCGAATCAGCCCCTCAACTTTCTCTACAAGCCGAGTACCTGTTTTCTTGTCTTCGGGATCCCGCCATAGCCTCCCGAAGCTCACTTTTTTTGGCGCTAATCCGAGCTCGAAATAGGAGTTTGCTGTTACGGCTACCTTGTCGAGCAGATCAAGGGCTGTCCGGTGCGCCAGTATAATTGCAGAGGTATCAGGGCCGTATAAAGCATAGTCAAGAGTGTCTGCAAATTGCCCCGTCTTTGGCCAAACGCTTTCGTCTCTTGCACGCCATGCTAATTCTCGGGCCAGCAAAAAATCGCCTTTCAGCATATTGAACATGGCAAACAGTGGCGGAGGGCTAACTCCCTTTTCAGGCTCACGTTCAAGAATGCCTGGAAGCGTGAGCCAATCAAGCTTACCCAAAGATGGATCAACGAGTTCGACAGCTGGAGCAAGTGTGAGGCGCTCCTCCTCCACCCACCTGATAAATGGGTCGGTATGCTCAGACCGAGATGGCGGATCACTTAGCTCACTGGCGAGCGCTTCAACCTTGGCCACCACGTTCGCTCCGGCGTATTGGAGAATTCGCTCCTTATTTCGAAGCGCCTGCCTGGCTAGCATCACGGCTTCCATGTGGGTTAGTTCAGAGCAACCTCCACGCTTAAAAAGCCACATTAGATCCAACGCCGCGCAAAAGGCGGCGACACCGTTCGTTGGATCAACCCTCAATGCGGAAAGGCGTGCATCATGAGCCTCGGAGAGCCGGTAGGTTTTTGCGAACTGATTCGCGATGTTAGTCCATGCCTGGGTGCGTAACTCCACATCGGCATCTACATCCTGAACCACCCTCCAGTAGTGCCTGCGAGCTTCGGCTCTGTGTGCTCGGGTGTGCTCCTGATGATCAACCCACTCCGAATCAGCGCTGCCGCAATTTGCGGCCTCCACGAGCCCATTTGCCAAGTTGTAGGTGACATCTGCTGTTGGATACAGGTCGTGAAGCTCGCGGTATAGCTCTACCCCTTCATCGATTGCATCCTGACACCCTAGCGAGGCGCCGGCATTAACCAATGTGGCTGCTCGCAATGACATCCAATTAACGCGATCAGGCCTATCTAGATCGATTTCACGTGCTTGTTGCACTGCAAGCGCGGGATCAGCATCCACTAGGGAGCTGAGGTTGGATGACAGCTTCAAGAATTCGCTCAACATGTACTGCCTCCGTTGAAGGTGAACAGGTCTAGGTCACCTAGAGTTTCGCACCAACTACCAGGCCTTGACCGTCCATAACTGGTCTAACTTCGTTTTGTAGCTCTGACTCATCAAATCACGGCGCATCGCCTATGCGGATGCTGAAGCGGATCTTCTTGCACCGTGAGTTCTGCGCCCGAAGCTTTTCCGCCGTCCGTTGCGTGTACGTGGCTACCGCCTCTTTGATGGGCTCAATGTCCGTCAGGCGATTGCCGAACATCCGGCTGCAGCAAAATCTCTTGCTTGAGTGGGTCAGCCTCTCCAAGTTCCAGGCATGGAGTGCCGGCAAGCTCCCGAGCGGTCTTCTCGATCACCACACTGAATTTCTGCCTCAGCGTCCAGGCGTCAGCCTTGGCCAAGTCCATCGCGCTTTTGAAGCCCATGACTTCAAAGTGGGCTTTCATCCGCTTGCTAACGCCCCACACCTCACCCACCTCGGTGATCCGAAGCGTCCAGTCGCACTTGAATTGATCGCACAGGTCACCCGGCGCATTGTGCCGAGCCTATCTGGCACTCGCCATCCAATATCATCAAAACCAGAAAATATGGCACTATGCCACTTTAGACTTTTACATTGAGCATGTTATGGACATAGATATGTTTCGGCACTTTATGGAAAAACAGGTCAAGGAATGCTTCGGTGAAGATGCCACTTTTGCCTCTCATGATTATGTACACCACCGAAGTTTTCGGAAAGACCGCATTGGCAACAGATTCCTAGGTGGTGGCCCCGAGGGGGTAAGTCAATTGCATGTGTTGGTCAACAAGATGCTGACTGATGATGAGAGGAAAAAAGTATTCCCCGGCGTATACGACCTTGGGAATTTTCGGGAGATTCCGCAAGAGCTTAGGAAGTATGTAAACCTGGAAGAAGAATTACTAAAAGACAACAACGGCATAGACCCGCACGAAACCTTAAAGACCATAAAAACCCGAATCGCTTCGCTACTTGATAGAAAGTTTTCGGATTTCTTCGAAGAAGACAAATCAAAAGCTCTTAAGATTCTCAAGACACTTTATAGGTTCCAGCGGGAGTATACGACCCTATTTACTCTTCTAGCCCCACCCCAGAAAAGCGGAAAACCTTCGTTTGAGATTCGCGACTCATACGGCATCGACGGTTCCACTGAAGAAGTAGAGATCATCGCTGACCTCAAAGCACATCTGAGCTTTGAAATACCGCATGAACGACTGAAACACATCATGTCTACGTATGGGCAGATGCGAAGCGTGCTGGATGGTGTCGAAGAGCTCCTTGTTAATACCGCAGCGCATCAGAGCCATGGCGACCTCAAGGCCCATAGTGCTTTAGCCATCCACATTGCAGACTGCATCAGGGAGACCTTCCACTTCCCAGAACGCTCACCTGCAAAGCTGCCAATAGACGAACACTTGTTCACCTATATGATTCAGCTCGAGCATTACCATCACATGCAGGCCTCCGCAGAGCTGCATGATGTTGTTGTGTCTATCGAGCCGCCGTTCGGTAAAGCAATGGAAGACATTGATACGCTGATGTGGAATGTTAATCTCGGCAATCGCTCACCTCAGCTTGTTTACATAAAGACCAATAGCTGCGAGAGCTTCTTTCAGGACAACCAACCTAGCTTCATTCACTTCTACTCCAGGCTATTTGGAGGACTCATCGACGAGCCGTCTTATCAAAAAGCGATATCGCACGTCGGCAAGTTCTCAGAAATGTTCGCCCGCGCAGAGGTTGATGACAAAGTATCTCTGATGCCGCTTATTGGCGCAGTCGCACTAATATTAACAGAGCAAGCTAAAAGCACACCATTCAAGCCATTCTGGTATGGCAGAAAGCATATATCAGGCGGACTCTTCGAATTTCTTAACAAGATCGATTTTAAGCATATCAACTTCGATGTTTCGGAAGGATCACTTCGCTATTGGATGGCACGCGCAAACTACCTGACATGCACCATTCTCGGCCAGCAAGATGTTTTCAAATCACGCCTCCTTATAACAGAGTCTATTAACGAAGGTATTACTCGCATCCTCGACACCCGCGACTTAGGTCTGCTGGAGGAAAAACTCTCCCTTTTCGTTTCCACCAACGGAGGCACAGCCTCATAACCGCAGAGTAGAACCCGCCTGAGCTACCTCAGGCGGGTTGCTGGTTAAGGATTATGACGGTCGTAGTAATCAAGTATCGCGAGCCCCGCACGGAGCACTCGTGAAACATCAACCACTAGACGCCAAGCAGACCGAATTAATTCTCTCATTCTGCTCACCATTTTAGTGGCGCTCTCCCTGTACAACCGTCGCTGCCATGTACAAGGTCGCAGTCATCCTGGGATGATGCGCTGAACGCTTTGGCCATTAGGCCGACGCCGGAAGTGATTCCGGGGCCCCCCAAACCCCATGGGGACGGCGGACGATGTGAAGGTCGAAATCACCCTCAACAGCCTCCACCAGGCAGGTCATCTGGGATGACGTCTGCGTGGGGGAGATTGTCGATCTTGGGCCCATTTATCTGTAGGGGACTAGAATTAATCGAGGATTTGACGTCTTTCTCCAGGATACCGTCAGATCTTCAAGTATTTGGCTTTGCAGACATCTACGGTTGCTCAAGATTCAGGATGCCGTCCAGACCACCCTGAAACGCTGGAGAAATCAGCCCTTAGCGAGACCGGCGAGCGCTCCAGCCTTCTTCGAAAAGTCAGCCACCAAAACGATCATCGCCTTCTTCACGTTTGGTGAGGCAGTCTTCATTGACCCCGCGTTGAAAAGGGGCTTCGGGCTGTACTCACTCATCAGCTGGTTGCATTCGGCATAGATCTGGCCACGCAACTCGGCAACCATGCTTAGGTGGAAATCCAATCCCGCCGTAACCCCTGCCCCGGTGATCCTCTTCCTGTCACGAACCGCCCGCGCATCAGTGGGAATCATGCCGAATCCGGCCAGGGCTTCTCGGCATGACCAGTGCGACGTCGCTTTGTAGCCCTTCCAAACCTGCAGCCCCCCAAGGATCAGCGAGCCCGAGCAGACACTGGTGATGTATTTCGCTCGGGCACCTCGATCAGCAAAGAACTTGAGGGTTTTCGGATCTCATGCTGCCGCCAGAGTGCCGTCTGTACCACCAGGCGTAAACAGAACTGTGAGGTCGCGGGGACAAGTGTCAAAGGTAGCGTATGGAACTATCGTCAACCCGATCCGATGACTTTGTAATGCTTTTCCAAGGCGGCATCTTCGTCATGCCATGACCCTATGGCCCGCCTGAAAGACTGGGCATCTCTGGCCACAGCTTGACTAACTCCAAGGGGAGCTCACACACTCGTGGCCTCACCTTGTTGGCTGTGACGCAAAACATGCTTCGACTGGTTGGCAGCTCTCTCGATATCACATTAGCCATTGACGATTTCAGGCCGTCCTACCATCAGGACTTCGCCAATGTGCAGCCCATTGCACGGCGATATCTCAATGCACCCTCGGGCAGCGCAAATGCAGCCCTACTCGCCAAAGCGCTATCTACAGCGTTGCGTAACTGGGGCGCATGCAGACGTAAGAGCCCAACCCTTCGCACCCTCCCGCAAATCGAAAGTGCTCTCAAGGACAGGCAGCTTCATGAGCGCCTACTCAAACTGAGCCTGCAAAGCCTCGCGGCATTCAGTCTCAATGATCAAGGGCATCGTCTTCTGGACAGCAATGCACCACTCAGTGATGTTGGGACGTTCGACAAGGAAATTCTGGGGATCCTGAACACGATGGCGGATGCGCTGTTTCTCAACAACACCAGCATCACTTATCCCATGAAAGCCCTGCTTCTCATCACCGGACTGATGCCAGCGCTGGATAGCCAGGTGAGGGGCGGCCTAACCCGAGCAGGGAGAGCCGGCTTCACCGGACAACAGCTCCTACCTAGGAACCCACAACAGGCCTCAGGTCGTCGGATCTGCGAATTGCCTTTTTACCTGGGCCACTGTTGGAGCCTGAACCGGGAAGTGTTCATGGAGGGGATTTTAGGTAGTCATCACCAGAATCTGCGAGACACACCGGGCAGGTTTTTCGACATCCTGCTGTTCATGCAGAACAGGCGTGATCGGAAACTGATCTTGGCCTTCTAAGGCAGGGAGGGAATGGCGATAGTAGCCACCCCCTCCTCCACCTAAATTACGACTGCAGCGTTGGGTAGTCGGTGTAACCCTTAGCCGACGAAATCGCCAGCAGGGAGCTGGTTCAGATTCTGGAGGGCTGGCAGGGGCAACCCATCACGATCTACGCAACGACCGAAACGCGCCCGCTGCCGGCGAAAACCCAGCGGTTCATCGAGTTCGTACGGGAGCGTCTGAGCCCTGGCGAATGAGCGTACCATTGTCATCAGAAACCTTGGGAGTGAAAAACTCTCAGCTCAAAGGCCATATAGCAAAGTCGATTCCAAGAGCAATAACTGTTAGAACACGTACACTTCAGCAAGATTTTGCATTGGTCATAATAAGGATGTAAGACCCCATGTGGACAGCTATAATATTTTTCTGCATTTTGGCAATTGCTTTTCAAGTTGTTGCCTATCGCACCTACACTCAAGAAGCCCGCTGGCTTTTGACTGACTACCTTTGGTTGTTAATTGCAGCAACAGCATTAATATTTTACGCATCTAAGGCCGACCAATATGAGGCCAATCGAATGCTACCGACATATATCAAACACAACGAACAAAGCGATGTATTGTCATCCTACGGATTGAGCAACAGCATTCTCCACCTCGAAAGAACTGAACGAGAGGCAAAGGAAAGCGCTAATAACGCTCAAGAAACAGACAGCATCGAGCTTAACAAACGTGTACAAGCAACCCTCGAAGAAATTGACAAAGTTGGCTGGCAGCAGTTTCTCAAGACTGAATACTCTCATGACGCGATGTCCTATGGTCTGACATCCCCTGTAGTTCTTAAGGAACTTAACAAGATAGACTCAGACTTTGAAGAGGTATCGAAACGATACGCCGAGCTGAAGGCGCTCAAAGACAAGGCGCGAGGAAGTAATTGGAATGCCGTCGAACTGGTTCTCTACCCGTTCCTGGTTGCGTTCGCGTTGGCAGTTCGCCTGGGTCGAACCACAGCGGACTACCTTCGAAAGACCAGACAAGCTCAAGCGCAAGTCAGTGCTACACCTGACCTACCTGATGCCAAGGAAGCCAGCGCTCAGTAGCTGTTATGTGCGGCGGACTTTTGACGAATCGCTGAAGACCCGAGACCTTCCCCCACTGAGGATGGTGGGGGGGGTTGATGCTCAAACAGAGGCCCCTGCTCCTGAGAGAGAGGTGGATTCCCGATATCATGCAACACACAGAGCCTCCAGCCATCTCGTTAGTGGAGAGATAAAAGGACACTTGCCTGCCAACGTTGCTGGCAGTTTTAACGAAATCGAACTTCACGACGATGCTCGGCTGACCCCTGCAGCGATTGTTAAACTTTGATTAGCGAAGGGGGGCGACTGCAGTCAGAAGTGCGGTCGTCTCGTCTGAACGACTGACAGGAAAACGCGCCCAGGCTCGCTTTCACAAATCAGTGGAGGCTGGAGGGGGTAGGCACGTACTGATCACCAGCCAAACGGCGAAAGTCTCGAAGGCTTTGCCGACCGCCGTCTTTCTTGAACGTGGCAATCACGTACCTGGAGTTAACGGTATTAATAATCCAAAATCGCCCTTCCTTCGCGATCTTCTGGATATCTGAAGTCCGAATCAAGTGACCGTCCGAAAAGCGCCCATGCGGCCCAGGCGCGATATGTCCAAACACCACCCCTACTGCACTGCAGGCATAAATATGAACGTTCACTAAATAGGCCGTGTTTATGGCCTCATAGTCCTGCGCAACAGCTCGGGCAATCCTCAGGAGATCAAAGTCTGAGTAACGCTTCACATGAAAGTCCACCACCACCGTGTTGATCTCCGACACACCTATTCCTTCCGATTCTCAGCAGTAACATTGCCCTGTGCCACACGCCGCCGATACAGCTCTTTGACCCCGTTGAGAGAGCCAACCTCAAGCCCCACCTGATGGGTATTGACGTACACGGCACCACTCTCTACCTCAAGTAGACTTACAGGCACACCGACTTGGTTGAACCCCATGGAGAGCGACATTAGCTTTTCCATTTTCCAGCCCGAGTCATGATTCATCCAGGACGGGCTGACGACTTGGACTTCCTGCACAACCAGATCCTCACCCTGGGCCAACAGCAACTCCACCAACCTAGGCTCGTCGTTGAGCATCTCCTCAAAAGCTACGAACCTGCCTTCATGCTTACGCTTCAGGCTGACGTGGAACCAGTGAGTCGCCAGGGATCGCGACACCGCGTGAAAATGAGCGAGTCCATCGCCGAACATCCCTACGGGGCCCGCCTGGTCTTGCATGCTAATCCGGAACATCGTGTATCTCGTATGGAGCGGGCCCGTCTGGTGAGCCTGCGATTAACATAAGCCAAATATTGTCTTCAGCGATGCAGTCATTTCGCGGCCCTTACCCACCAATACGTAGACCGTGTTTCGGGTCTCGAAGAGGCAAACGCCGTCGAACGATTTACACAGTGTCGAGCGCACCCAACCTCCAGGTGGAAACCGTCCATGCCCGTCATAGATCACACAGTGGGCATACATAAACATCGGCTCCAGGCCAGACGCACGTACCTTCGTGAGCGACTCGGGCGACTCGTCCACATGGAAGATGATCCAATCCTCGACAGTGCAGTGCGCCTTGCGAGGAAAGCGCTCAGCCACTAATTCCCCTATCTCGGCAGGCGAAAGAGATGTGCCAGCTGAGGAAGCCTGGCCATCCTGCAACAATTCGTGCTCAGGATAATTTCCCATAAATTGATAATCCTCATAACGCTAGGAGGAATTCAGAGCGAGTCACATGGGTTAGCCACCCCATGGCAAGCCAGAAATTCCCACGACAATGACTATATACATTTGTGTGGGAACGATCAAACACGGCATACCGTCTCCTTTTGGAGAGGATTGCTTGGATGTCTTTGCGCAAGGCATACGCAGCAACGTTGCAGTGGTTGAGAGTTAGGCACGGCTTATCGCAAGCGGAGCTCCAAACCCAGACCGACCAAGGCCACATCAGCCGCTTGGAAGCATCGACGACTTCTGCCAGCGTCGACCTCAGCGCCGATTTAGCTCAGGCATTGGGATTAACGCCCCTGTCATTTCTCACGCTTGTGGCTGCCGCCCATGATGGCAAGACTGCACGCGCCGCCTTGAATGACGCGCTCGAAGAGTTGGGACGGCTCGGTGTTCTAGACGAAGAGCTACCTCGCGAACCCCAAAAGCTCACCCCACCCAGAAAGCTGGCAGCGGAAGAAAAGCTCAAGGTTATTCGTGAGCTGAGAGCGGCAGGGCTTACCCAAATGGAGGTTTCCCGGAAGCTGGGATTGCCGACAAGCACGATTGGGCGGCTATGGCACCTTGATGGTTGAGCGTGTCAAACTGGCAAATAGATATGTCAGGTTGCTACCATAATCAGATGGGAAAAAGCACCAAACCACTGAGACCGATCCTAAGCTGAGTGCAGCGGGGAGCATCTCAAGTGACTACAAGCCTTCACTAACACGGATGTAGATATGGATTTCTTGCTAGTTAGTCGATCTGAAAGAACGCCTTCTGATGGGCGTAATATCGCCTATTTAGCTATTGATAACTGGAATGATTACTCATATGTGACGATGTTTTATGTAACTCTGTGTGATGAAAACGGGGCGCGCCATGACCTTGGAAACGTGAAAATAGGCTTTCCTGGCCAAACAACATCACAGACCACATACTCAGTGCTCCCTAGACGATTTGATACTCTTCCTGAAGGTTTCTTCTCGTTAGGTACGGATGTTGATTACTATAAAAAGTTAGCCCGTGACGTTAGCCAAGAGATTCGTAACAGCTTTCTAAATGGACTGAGGGATGTTGTTGCAAATCCTAGCGAGCTTGAGCAGGCCGCTCAAGAAGATGTATTTAGCACTTCACATCTTCGCGGGGTCAGCATGAGCACAATCAAGGATCAATTTACTCGGGTACTTAACGGGGGCGTTGTCAGGACTGACTTTTCATTTTCATACCGGAGACTTCCTGCCGAACGGGCGGCAGGTTTGGATTTGGCTTTTGAGGTGGCTTCACACTCTAAGCCTAGTACGAACATCCACGCTATTATCGGCAGAAATGGCGTGGGCAAAACTACAATCCTAAACGGAATGATTCAGGCAGTGACAGGTGGATTGCCTGAAGGGGAGGGTTTTTTTCTACAAGGTGGTTGGGCTGGCATGCAATCCCCAATCACTACTGAATATTTTAGTAGTCTAATATCAGTATCTTTTAGTGCATTCGACCCATTTGAACCTCCGCCCGAACAATCTGATCCTACCAAGGGGACATGCTACTACTATATAGGATTAAAAATTCCCTCCTCAAGTAACGGCGAGCTCAAGACCTTTCATCAACTACAGGGTGAGTGCCTCAGTGCTTTGGGCTTGTGCATGAGCGACTCCAGGAAAAAAGAGCGCTGGCATAATGCAATTCTCGCCCTAGAGTCCGACGAAAATTTCGCAGACATGGGACTTCCTTCTTTAATACAGTTTTCGGGTCAGGATGCTCAAGACGCAGCGTCCGCCTTAATTTCTAGAATGAGTTCTGGGCACGCAGTAGTGCTACTTACAATAACCAAGCTTGTTGCGATGGTCGAGGAAAAAACATTAGTCATCCTGGATGAGCCCGAAAGCCACCTACATCCACCACTTCTTTCCGCATTTCTAAGAGCGTTAAGTGAGCTGTTATATGATCGGAATGGCGTGGCCATTATCGCAACACACTCACCCGTGGTGCTGCAGGAGATTCCAACCTCTTGTGCTTGGAAGATCAACAGGTCGCGGTTAATTTTGGATTCCCGACGCCCGGAGATTCAAACTTTTGGTGAGAACGTCGGCGTATTAACTCGCGAAGTTTTCGGTCTTGAGGTAGGAAAGTCAGGATTTCATCGCCTATTAGAAGCTGCAGTACAGGGAGGCGGAACTTTCGAAGATATAATGGCCGAGTTCGATTATCAGCTTGGTTTTGAAGCGCAAGCAATTTTGCGCGCTATGGTAGCATACCGTAACTCGAGAGGTGGGAATTGAACCGCATTTCCCTTCCTACGCTTACCGGACTAGAATCTTTCTCCCACTGCGCCAACTCTATCTTCCAACCCGTACTAAGACAGAGGATGCTTGCTGCATGCGCCGATATTGAAACCGCAGCAGCGGCTTACTCCGACAACGCTCGCGGCGGAACATTATTTTCCATCCCCCCTATCTATGCTGCTCGAGGTGATGATCCAGTAGTGTTGCAAACCGTCCTCAAGAGCGAGCTGATTAATCTCTATGACTATAATATGGTTCAGCGCCATCCTGGGCGAGACTATTACGATAGAATTCTGATTGCAGCAAATGAGAAATGTCCTTACTGCGGAGGAATCGGCAGACCGCAAAGCCTTGATCATTACTTGCCAAAGGCTCACTATCCTCAGCACTCTGTTAACCCGCAGAACTTGATTCCTGCTTGCCGGGACTGCAATACCGGAAAAAGTAATGATCTGGCGACAATTGCTACTAGGCAGTACATACATCCTTACCTAGACTCAGATCGTTTTTTTATTGATCAATGGGTGCATGCTACAGTGGTTTACACCGAACCATATTATATTCATTTTTTTGCAAGTCCCCCACAGGCATGGCCAGCGACAGATATAAGCCGCGCAATAAATCACTTCACCGAGTTTGATCTGGGTAAGCGTTATGCGATCCAAGCAGGAGACGAGTTAAGCGTAATCATCGACCAAAGACGTGGATTTCTCGCTAATTTGAGCGCTCAGGATTTCTCGAGTTATTTGCAGTCCGTTGCAGGCGCAAGGTTGTTACCAAATCAATGGAGACGCGTAATGTATCAGGCTTTGTCTGTCGATCAGCGATTCTGCTCGACCGTGTTCTAAGTTAATGCTCGCGTCAAATATGCTACACCTGGGATAGGAGTATGGCTCAAGGTAAGCGGAGGCGCAGGCATGCGGGACGTCAGCCGTTCCGCTAGGGGCGGCACGCCACACGCGCGCTGCGCCATGGAAATCTGGAGGAGACTGGATGACACTCAATAAGCTCCGCGAGCTTGAGAAGGCTAGGCGAAAAGCACTATGGGCACTCGCCAGTCTCTATCCTGGTGACCCAGAAGCATTCGCCCACCTAGCCATCCTGGATCACCTGGACGGTCAACCGACACGCCAGTCGGCCTCAAACAAATGCGCGATTCTGTTCCGGCACAGCACCACCGCTGCGGAATCGAAATCGTCCTGGAACACGACATACCCCAACCGTGGAGAGAACGCTTCCTGCAAGCAAGCATCGGATCAACCAGGCTTGCTGATGGGCTTTACGTCAAGGACTGGGATAAATTCCTAACTACCTGGGAACAAGAAATGGCCCACCTGCTGGAGCACAGGACAGCCTGACACAAGGTTGTAACAGGTTGAACGGGGGAAGCATGGAAAATGACGACTATGACACCGTGTACTGCGACATTCAGATGCCACCGTATCAAGGCCGGGAGCTACTGCAGCTTGTAATCATACTGCGAGATTCGAAGGCCTACTCCAACCTCGAAAAGGTGTTCGAGCACATGCAGTACGAGCTCAGCATTTCAATCGACATCGTCGAGGAGCCGCCCTCTTGGGGGCCGTGGTGCCAATAAGACTCTCCAGACCATTAGGGCTCTGTATCCCAAGCATCTATCGCCTCACTCACGGTTGCGCACCAATGAAGCTCACAACCCTGCAAGGCATTTGCAATTTGCCTGGAGGTATTGCCATCGATCCAGACCGGGAAGGTTTCTACGCCACCTGAAAATATGCAAGCTGTCGCGACAGCATATCTACCGGTATGCGTGGACTGAAGGCACACATAACGCGCAGCAGCGCCCCTAGAGAGCCGACGCCAGGCCACCACCTCAATACAGTCCTGCAGCTCCTCAGCAGACGGATCAGCCTCCTGAGCCACCTCGACTGCTGCAACTGCTTTGCACGGCCCACTATGCGTTCCTGGGTTGTGGACAAGGTGCTTCAACTGCTCACGTGCCACGACAATTTGCTCACGGAGCTCTTCTGGATCAATGGACATGCCACCCCGGTCAGTTACCGAGAGGGTTTTCAAGGAGTTTGCCGCCAGGATGAACTCGCGCTCACGCTTCTGCTCCCAATCGGGACGGCGGTCGGGAAACAGCCTGGTGATTAAGCGATGAAGGTTGATCATGTGGGGCTCCGGTGACTCGGGTGGTAGCTAAGGCACTCCGGTAGGCTATCACCCAAAGCCTCCCTGCTCGAAACGATGAAGTCTGAAACAGCCCTCAGGCGCCACAGGTTGTTGGTCGGGAACGTGATAAGGCTGGATAAGCGCACTCCACAACTGAAGGGTTCATAGGCTAAAATGTTGCGTTTGCGCCCGCCTGGAGCTCTGAGTGCTCAGAGATAAAGAAATCCGAACAGCTTTAGTCGACCACCTAATGAAGCGGTCGCCTAAACCTGCTCAAGTGCTCGAAGAGCTCACCATCGATAATGGCAATGCCATTGCCGACGTAGTTGCCTGCTATCGCGAGATGCATTGCTACGAAATCAAGGGCGAGACAGATAACGTTCGACGCATTCTGTCGCAGTCAGAGTTCTATTCAAGGTCGTTCCCGAAACTGACCCTGGTGACAACAGAAAACCATGTACGCTGGGCAATGGATAAAATCCCCTCCTACTGGGGCATTATCCTGGCCACGTCAGGTAAAGATCGGACAATATTGCGTTACGTCCGAAAGGCAGGCACTAATCCAATGTTCTCCAAGAAAGACGCCCTTCTCATGCTCTGGAAGGCAGAGCTTACGGCCATTGCGACCTCACACCCCGACGTGATCTTCAAAAAGTCTTTCAATCGTGACGATATCGCTGAACAAATCAGCTATCAGTTGAGCCGCGAAGACGCCCTCGCAGGAATCCAAGGCGCCCTCATTCAAAGGCGCTCAAATGTTATTAACCACGAAAGTGATGTGAGCGGCGGTTGAGCTTTTGATCCACGTTCCTGGGTTGCCTGTCTTTTTCGACCTTGCTGGAGCCTTGTAGCTGCGGTCATGAATGTACTGCTCACCATATGAATAATGCGGAGTAGACAGCCTAAAAAATGGCTCATTCACAATCACATCAGAAATATCAAAATACTGCCTAAATTTGTGAGTTTTGAACCGTCGCCCACGCGCAATGAAGAAGCTATCGCTATAAGTGTAGAAAACCTTAGGCGCCGCCCGACTACTAATAAACTCGGGTTCCATCTCGAAGTCTGAATACTCCGGACTGACCACGCCGTAGTCTCCAAACAACACCTCCTTGAAGGCCGGGGTTGAGTTCATAGCCCGCCACAGCTTGTATTCCTCTCGAGGAATATGAGCCTTGGAGTTTGTCGGGAGTAGCCCTGCGATAGATGCAGGCACTACTGACCCAGAGACAACCACTTTTGCGCCTGGAAAATCACCTTGGAAGCTAGCCACAAACCTTTCCACCTTCCTTTTGGAGTCGGCTGCATCATCGATGATGCGTAGATCAATCAAAAGAATTACTGTCTGTGGCTTGGCGACCACCAAGTCTGCCCAAAGTGCCTGAAGGTTGCTCTTTGTGAGGTTGTAGCTTTCAATGTCGATCATTTGAAGGCGTATACCGACATCTGTTCCCGGTCGCGATTTGACGAAATCAAGTGCCGCGACGTTATGATCTGGGTGCCGATCAAAGGCCAGAACTGGCATAACTTGGTAATTCGACAGCGTTGCAAGAACTGCCCTGTACTGCGGGACAGTGCCCAGATCGACACTGTCATCGACATCGAAGTTGTCGACAAAGAATTTATAATTTATGCCATTTCCCAGAGCATTCCCTAGCTCTTTATCTGCGATCCTCAAACGATCAATAACCTCATCCTCATCCATCACTTTTTGCGTTCGGGGAATGTCATACATGGGAGCAATCTGATCACGAATGCCTCCATCCAACACCCCCACACTTTGGATCTCATTCTGCTTAAGTTTAAGAAACGGAACATATTTAATCATTGGCAAACCCGAGAGCGCTTTTAACGTCCATGGAGAGATGCAATTCAGGGTAAAGCTTATAATTTTTAGCTTGGTGGCGAATCATCCCGGCCATGATGGACGGATGCACTTCCGCTCTAGAGCAAACATCCAGCAACTGCTTCCTATCGGCCCGGACATTCCAAGCCGTCCGCCAATATTGGCGAGAGACAAAACTATCTTTCGCTATAATATTGGCCTCAATCTCACGATCAGATTTATTGTCCTCTTCGAGATCATCCAAAATAGGATTATCGAGATAATCGTAGTGCATATGAATATGGGCAAGCTCGTGCATGAGCGTAAACCAGAAGTTATCATAGCGATTGTAGCGAAGCGCTATCCCAACAACTGGCGTGCCCTGCGACAACTTGAAGGTGCACCCGTCCATTTTCATCGCCTTGAAGCCAGGCTCTACCACCAAGAGCACCCCGTAGGACTCCGCCAAAACATCGACCAAGGAGGTGATGTTTCCAGGATTGAGACTCAGGAGTGCGATCTCTCGGAGCTGAGAGGAGCTCAAGCCCTCGAAAGCAGGCACCATCCGGCTCAGTACAGTGAACTTGGATTTCTCATCGATCAGCGACAACCACGCTTGGATCTTGGTCTCTTCCGCAGAGTCATTTTTGCGATAGAGCACCGCCTTGTTGGTGGTCGCGTTGAGAGCAAGCCGAATGATGAAGTCGTCATACGCCTCACCAGGTCGCGCATGCGTCTTGGCATCCGCCGGCTTCAGCGCTTTCTTCAGGTTGGACAGAGCCGCCGTGAACTCAACCGCAGCATCCCGCGAGGATGGATAGACCTCGAAGTCGCCTGGAAGCCCTTCTGGAGCATCAGACATGATGAGCCTCCCCTGCCAGCTTCCTAGCTATCTCAGGGGGCGCTTCGAAGTAACGCAGGTTCTCTTTATCGGCATCAACGTCGTAGTCGATCATACCCAGGTATCGGTAGTACCCCTCCGCAGTCGGCAGCGAGTGCAAGCAGAAGCCTGGACGGTAGCCCAGCTGGTTGATGGCGAAGTGGGAGGCATGGGCGATCAGGATTCGGCTGACGCTCCCAAACTGCTTCACGTAGTTCGGTCGATCACGGTTCCAGTACGCGGACGCTACGTAGTCGATGTAGAAAATGCGCTCACCATCCAGGCGGCTTTCCTTGGGATGGTAGATGACGCAGGTCGCCTGGATCCGTCCCTGAGCACTCAGGAAGAACCAGTGGTAGTCATCGCTACGGAAGGCGAAGGCTTTATCCAGCCAGCTCCAATGGAAATCCGAAAGGCCATACGACGGTAATTGATCGAAAAGCACGTTGGGGTCTTCAGCGGCAGCAGGGACATCCGCCATCAGCTGCCTCAGGATCTGACGCTTCTCGGCGTCCCATTGCTCGTTCAGCTGGAACACGTACATAGGCGCCAGGCCCTGGTGGATCTGATAAGTCACCTGCTGCCCCGTATGGCGGCACTTCAGCGTTGGCTCACTCATCAACGCGCCCATCGCTCAAGGCGCAGCACTCGGCTAGTCCGAATGACGTCATGTGGAAATCCCTCTCCGTACTGATGGCTAGATGATGCCACTAATGATCGCTGACCTCAACGTTCGGCTTATGGCGTCAATATCCCATTGGCAACCATTCTAGACGCTCACTCAACCTCCCCAACTATGGCATAGGGCTGCCTGGGTTGCGATATAGATTTTCTTGATTTCCTGTACAGGAAAAATAGGCGAAACGCCGAATCAAGGGCTCATTTCGCTTGATTTCCTGAACAGGAAAAATAGCCGAAACACCGAATCAAAGCCCCGATTCGCTTGATTTCCTGAACAGGGAAAATGGCCAAAATACCGAATCTAAGTCCCGATTCGCTTGATTCCCTGTACAGGAAAAATAGAAAAAACACCGAATCAAGCATTGATTTTTTTAAAATCTAGCGTAGCTTTGGGCTAAGAAATGGATGGAGGTTCGTCCAAGCTTTCGGTGCAGGGGTAGCAATGAATTACGATTTCGAAAAGCATGAACCGCTGATGAGCGCCTTCGCTGAGGCAATTGAGGAGGCCACAGGATCAGCATTGTCATCTATCAAGATCAATCCTGAAGGTGAGCCTTGGGAGCCGGATGCCATGGGTCGCCTGAACACCCCCGAGGGCGACTGGCGTCTTGTGTTCTCCATCAAGAAAGAAGCGTATCCACGAGACATCAAAGATGCCTTGTGGGATCTGCAGGGGCATCAGAGCCGAACGAAGAATGCTTCTGACATGGTGCCAATTTTCCTTGCCGAACACATCAGCAAAGGGGCGCGTGACGAACTCAAAAACCGTGGGGTGAGCTTCTTCGATGCCAGTGGCACACTGTTCTTTAAGCATCGAAACTGGCTAGTCAACATCGAAAAAGGTAAGTCTGCGACCAAAGGCACACTCCGAGAAGTTGATGTGTTCAAAGGTTCACGTGAAAAAATTATCCATACTCTGCTTCATATGGATAGAGACTGGTTTCATGGTCAGCAGGTAGTTGAGCTTTCCCAAACATCTGGCGCTACCGTGTCTAATTTGCTCCAAGAGCTTGAGCGTCTTGGCTGGGTAGAATCCCAAGGAGAAGGACGGCACCGAATTCGCCGGCTCATCAGGCCTACCGAACTACTGGACGCCTGGGCCGAAGTATGGGTACAACGCAAGCAACAAACTTCACGCTGGTATTTCTTCTGCCAAAACCCCAAAAGGCTTGTCGAGGAATTGTCCTCAAATATGAGCTGGAATGGTCGTGATCAACGAGATGGTTTGTCGGTAGCATTCACCGGCGCTATCGCTGCCAATCGTCTGTCCCCCCTACTCACTCATGTCGATATTGCAGAAATCATAATACCAACAAAAGCTGAGCGAGTTGCTGAAAAACTTGGTCTAAAACCAGCCGAAAAAGGTGCCAACGTTGTTTTGATCGAGCGCTCTGGAGCCAGTGAGCTCTTCCAAGAGTATTCGCACAATGAACAAGCCTGGTTTGCGAGTCCTTTCATACAGTACCTTGACCTCTTAAATGGCCGTGGACGAAACGCAGAACTTGCGGCCCAATTTCGTGAAGATATTTTAAAGGTGTAATGTGGCAGTAGAAGCTAAACCACAGTCGGCTGATGGATACAGTGCTGTACAGACACATACCTGTGAGCAAGTGCTCGTCACCCTCCTCAGCGCCTTCGGTTCACTGAAGGATACCATCCGCCTGGTAGGCGGGTTGGTGCCGAGGTATTTGACGCCTGAACAGTACCCAGATGTGCCGGCCCACTTTGGTACATCGGATGTCGACGTTGCGCTTAATCTCTCCGTGCTCGCATCCGGAAAATATACTTCTCTGTCCAAGCAGCTGCTGGCTCGTGGATTCAAGCGATGGGTTGATCCAAAAAATGGCTGGGACACAGCATGGCGGTGGGAGTATCAGATTTCTCCCAAGCAAGTCGTTTTGGTTGAATTCCTCAGAGGTTCAACCGATGACTGCCCACCAAGCAAGATTGCTGCACTCGATGGCGAGGATGTTTCAGCACTGTCAGTAGAGCACATGGAAATCGTGCATGACTGGTACGAGTCGAGAAAAATTGAGGCGGAAATGCTCGGTGATCGTGGCGTTACTATCGAGACCGTACATTACGCTGACGTCCCGGCATTCATCATCCTCAAAGCTTTGGCATTTCACAGCCGCGCAGAGAAGAAAGACTCGGGAGACCTGATTCATGTGATGCGCTATGCCGGCACTCTCGAAGATGTAGTGGGCCAATTTGTTGCGCGTGCGAACTCTGGCCTGCATCCGGAGGCGGTCAAGGCATGCCGGATCGCATTGAAAGAGAGATTCTGCAGCACCCTGAAGACAGAGGGGCACGATCTGATTGGGCCTAAATCGTATGCTCAGTTTATGCTCGGAAAAGGGGCAGATGACGAGGAACTTATATCCGAGGCCCGTTACGCGTCGGGCCTCATCGAAAATTTCCTGAAGTTGCTTGAACGTGATCTTGGGCCAGTTGAATAACTAGCCTAAACAGCAGAAAAACAGGCAGCTAGGATGGCTGAAGGCGTGAGGATGGAAGCCCGCAGGGCCAAGACGCCAAGGCGGCTTGGTTCACGACAGCCGTCCGACAGGCACGCCCAAACCTCAGGGCTTCCTAGGCTTCGCTCTGGCAGTCGCCTCGGCCACCAATGGATCTTCAGGCCAATGGTGCTTGGGGTATCTACCCTTGAGATCTTTCTTCACCTCTGCATAGGTGCTGCGCCAGAAATTGGCGAGATCCTGGGTGACTTGCACTGGCCTACGAGCCGGCGACAGGAGATGCAGAATCAGCGGCTGCTTACCCTGAGCGATGCGAGGAGTTTCTGCTAGCCCAAAGAGCTCCTGCAGCCGCACAGCGAGAATTGGCGGATGCTGCGAGTAGTCGATACGGATACTCGAGCCGGACGGCACCTGTATCGCCTGAGGCGCTTGGACTTCCAGCGCCTGCGGAAGCGGCCACGGCAGGAGATTTCTGACTATCGACGATAGATCCAGCTGGCTGAAGTGACTGAGCCTCGTGACTTTGCCCAGATACGGCGTGAGCCACTCTTCGAGTGTGTCGAGGAGGTTGGCATCGCTGAGATCAGGCCATTTGCTCTCTACATGGCCATTCTGAATATCCAGCTGTCGCAGTAGATCGACCCGCGCTTGCCACTGCCGCAGATCGGGATTCCAAGGGAGGAGCTCAATGCCCTTGCGCCTCACCAGGTTGACCAAGGCCAACGAACGGGTTTGCTCATCAAGACTCGGCAGGTCTTTCGTCGACAAGATGAGCTGCCCCACCTTGAGCTGCCGCTCAGCCTTCAGCACCCCTTCCCTTTCATCCCAATCGACCTCATCCACAGACCTCACAAGGTCAGCCAGCTCGTCATCGAACAGAGCCGGATCGAGGTCACTCGCCAGGTAGATCCGCTCCTCACGCTGCCCTTGTCGGCTACCCAGGTCGGCCACTACCAGCCACTCATGCTTGGTGAGAGCATCGGGCTCTGAGAACACGGCAGCCCGACCGTTGGAGAGACGATACTCAGATGCACTTGCACGCCTCTGCAGGCCGATTCGGTCAGGGTACGCGAACGCCAGGAGGCACCCTACCCATCTTGGATGATCGGGCTCGCTGACAGGGCTGGAGGCTTTCCCACGCAGCAGAGATCGGTACTGCCGAGCAGACTGCTTCACCCGCTGGAGGGAGCCACCACTTCGACGTGAATGTTGCTCGCCTGACAAGGCACTCAGCCTGGTGTGAAGGTCAGCCCCTACTCCACGTAGGATGTCCTTCTCACCGAGCAGCGCCGCGATGTTGCACGCCAGGTCATCCAGGCCCATCGCATTGCCTTTGATGAGCATGTGAGCGATCCGTGGATGCGCTGGGAGCTCGCTCATCGCCGATCCGTGTGGTGTGAGCTGCAGTCCAGCATCGTCGAGTGCGCCTAGGCGCTTAAGTAGGTCTCTAGCTTGGCCAAAAGGGGCTGATGGAGGTTGGTCGAGCCAGGTCATCTCTTCCGGCTTCATTCCCCACCGGGCCAGCTGGAGAGCCAGGACTGCGAGATCCGCCTGCAGGATCTCTGGAGTGCTGTAGCCGGCCATTTGCTCGTGCTGCGACTCCGACCACAGGCGATAGCAGACACCTGGCTCCAATCGCCCTGCCCGCCCCGCACGCTGGGTCGCGCTGGCCTTCGAGATACGCTGCGTGTCGAGTCGGGTCATACCACTGCGAGGATCAAACTTCGGTACTCGCTCGAGACCACTGTCCACCACAACTCTGACGCCTTCGATGGTCAAGCTGGTCTCAGCAATGTTCGTGGCCAGTACGATCTTCCGGGAGCCCTTGGGGGCCGGGTCTATAGCAGCACGCTGTGCGTTCAGGTCAAGGTCACCGTACAGCGGGCATACGATCACCTCTGGACGGCTGCTTAACTCCTCTTTGAGTATCTCTGCCAGCCGCCGAATCTCAGCCTGCCCAGGAAGGAAAACCAGAACACTTCCCGACTGTTCGTTGATGGCGGCCAAACAGGTGTCTGTGACTCGCGCATCGATTCGCTCGCCCGGCTGGAAGGGGCTACCCCAAACCGTCGAGACCGGATACATCCGCCCTTCACTGGTGACCACAGGCGCATCATTCAGCACCTTTGAAAGGCGAGCACCTTCCAGCGTTGCGGACATTAGGAGCAGCTTCAGCGGGGGCTCATCACGTAGCAATTCGCGAGCACTCAGGCACAGAGCCAGTGCAAGGTCAGAGTCAAGATTTCGAAGGTGGTACTCGTCGAAGATGACCACACCCACACCGTCGAGCGCGGGATCATCTTGGAGTCGGCGCGCCAGGATACCTTCGGTGACCACCTCGATCTGGGTGCGCGGGCCTATCTTGCTTTCAAGGCGAATTCGGTAGCCGACAGTCTCACCAACCTTCTCACCCAGCTCACTCGCCAGGCGCTCAGCAGCCGCCCGAGCAGCCAGTCGGCGAGGCTCGAGCATCATGATCTTTTTGTCACCAAGCCAAGGCTCATTCAGCAGCGCCAGGGGCACTCGAGTGGTCTTACCCGCACCAGGTGGCGCTTCAAGGATTACTTCGTGGCGGTTGGCCAGGGCCTCTCGTAGGTCTGGCAATACGAGATCAATAGGTAGAGAAATCATCAAGGCTCCCAAAGCAGGGAAGCAGTATACGCTTGGCGTTGAGTGATGATTTGGACTTGAGAGTGCCAGTCAGGATCAGTGAGCTACCTAAGTACACGATTTGAAGATAAGAATAGCGAGGGCAGGAGCAGGAGCAGGAGCATCAAAGCCTTGTGGGCTTTGACTTTCAAGCAAGAGCAAAAGCAGGCAGCGCCTTGTGAGCGCTGCCTTTAAAGCTTGACAATGAGAAGCCTAAAAGAGAACCAATCGGCAAATCGTGGAATTCGTCAAAGATCAGCAGGCCCACGCCTTCCAGCGCAGGGTCGTCCTGCAAGCGGCGGGTGAGGATGCCTTCTGTGACCACTTCGATACGCGTCGTGGGCCCGACCTTGCTGTCGAGGCGGATGCGATAGCCGACGGTTTCGCCGACCTTTTCGCCCAGCTCGCTGGCCAACCGTTCGGCGGCCGCACGCGCGGCCAGGCGTCGGGGTTCGAGCATCAGGATGGTCTGCCCGGCCAGCCATGGCTCGTTCAACAAGGCCAAGGGCACGCGGGTGGTTTTACCGGCGCCGGGCGGCGCTTCCAGCACGGCTTCATGGCGAATCGCCAAGGCGTCACGCAGGGCGGGTAAAACATCATCGATCGGCAACGAATTCATACTGGCTCCAAAGCAGAGCGGCGAGTATAACGGCGAACTGCCGGATGCCGGTGCTGGTCTCAAAGACACCGCACAATCCCACGGGTAACGCGGTTAAGTGTGGGAGCGGGCTTGCTCGCGAAGGCGGTGTATCAGTCGACACATGTATTGACTGACACGCCGTCTTCGCGGGCAAGCCCGCTCCCACATTGGATAGTCGTCGTCCGGTAGATCTGGCTTATAGTTTCGTATCAACCGTGTTCAGGAGAGTTTTCATGCGTATCGCTTCCCGTGTCATCGGCGGTGTCCTCGCCGTCACCCTGCTGAGCCAACTGACCGCCTGCGGTTCGATTTTCTACCCGGACCGCCGTGGCCAGATCGACGGCAAGATCGACCCGGCGATTGCCGTGCTCGACGCCGTGGGCCTGCTGTTCTACGTAATCCCCGGCCTGATCGCATTCGGCGTGGACTTCGCCACCGGCGCGATTTACTTCGAACCCGGCAAAACGGCTCAAGTCGCACCCGAGAAACTGCACGAAGCCATCGGCGCCGACGGCAAGGTCGATAACGCCAAGCTGCAAACCATCATCCAGAAGGAAACCGGCCGCACCCTGCCGCTGGATGACCCGCGCATGATCCAGTTCAAGGGCAGCGTGCAGCAACTCGCCTCCCTGGGCCTGCAGCCCGCCGCTTAAGGATTCGACCCGCTTATGACCAGCAGTCCCGAACACGCAAGGCTCTTGCGCCTGGCCACTCGCGCGTCGGTGGGCGTGGCCTGTGCGCTGATTATTACCAAGGCCATCGCCTGGTGGTTCAGTGGCTCGGTGAGCATGCTCGCCGGGTTGACCGACTCGCTGCTCGATGGCGTGACCTCGTTGCTGAACCTGCTGGCAGTGCATTACGCGCTGCGCCCGGCCGACGATGATCACCGTTACGGGCATGGCAAGGCGGAGTCGCTGTCGGGCATGGCCCAGGCGTTGTTTATCGCCGGCAGTGCGGTGCTGATCGCGTTCCAGGCGTACCAGCGTTTGCACCATCCGGAACCGGTCGGCGCGCCTTGGCTGAGCATCGGGGTCATCGTGTTTTCGCTGGTGATGACGGTCGCGCTGCTAATGCTGCAACACCGGGTGATCCGCGAAACCGGCTCCAACGCCGTGCGCGCGGACTCGCTGCACTACCGTTCGGACTTGATGCTCAATGGCAGCATTCTGGTGGCGTTGGTGTTGGCGGGGTTCGGCTTCAATCAGGTCGATGCGTGGTTCGGGCTGGGTATCGCCGCGTACATTTTGTGGAGCGCCATCCAGATCGCCCGCGAAAGCTTTGCAGTGTTGATGGACGAGGAACTGCCAGCCGAAGTGAGCCAGCACATGCTGGAACTGGCGCGCGGTGTGCCGGGCGTGTTGGGTGCGCATGATTTGCGCACACGGATTTCCGGCAGCCACTGGTTCGTGCAACTGCATCTGGAGTTGCCGGGGGAATTATCGTTGTCGGTTGCCCACGGCATCAGCGACCAGGCCGCCGATGCCATTCACAACGCCTACCCGCGCGCCGAAGTGCTGGTGCACGCCGACCCGCGGGAAGTGGTCACGGGCAATAAGGCTTAGTACTGCACCTGATACCCGCGACTGGTGAGGCAGTTGCCCTGGGCCTGGCGGTAGGTTTGCACCACCGCAGGGTCCGGGGCGTAGGTGACGGTCCGTGGGTCGAAACCGCTTTGTTGCACTGCCCAGCGATAACAGTCGTAGCCGTCCTGCTGCACTTGCGCCGGTGACTGGCCGTTGGCCGGGTAGGCCACCACGTCATAGCCATTGCCTTGCGGCGCAGGTTGCGGTGCCGGCACCTCTGTCGGCGGCTGCACCACCACGTACTGCTGGGTGGCGTTTTCGTAGGTGTAGTACGAACCCGCTGCAAGGAAGAACAGCGCGCTTCCCACCCACACTTCGCGCGCATAGTCCGGCAGGTATTGCACGCGGATGCCGTACGGCGGCGTCACCACGACATAACGCGGGCCTTGCGGGCGATACCAGTAACCGCCGGAGAAGAAGTAATCCTGGCCACGGTAAGGCACGCGGTAGTTGCGGTCGGGAAACCGATCCACTGTATAGCCGGGGCGATATTGCGGGCCAGGGCCCCAACCATTGCCGTGCCCACTGGGGCGACCCGGCCAGCGGTTGTCGTTGGGGTGACCATTGTTGAAGCCGCCACCCGGGCGCCCGGGGCCATTGCCGGCCTGCCAATGCTGGTTGCCATCGTTACGGCGCGGGATGTCCTGATAATGACCCTGGCGCGGCTCCTGGGTTTGCCGAACCGTGTCCGGGCGCCCCTGAATCGGCAGGTTATTCGCGGGCTGCGGCGCCGGCCGAGGCTGTTCGGCACCTTGCGGGCGACCTTGCCATTGCCCACCGCCGTGCTGCTGTTGCTCGGCGCGATCAAAATGCTGGTTTTGCGGCCGAGGCTGGTTGTTCTCGACATGCGGGTTCTGCGGGCGCGGCTGGTTGATTTCGGGGCGCGGTTGATTGTTTTGCGGACGTGGTTGGTTATTTTGCGGTCGCGGCTGTTCGTTGCCTTGCCGTCCGCCTTCGGGACCTCTTTCATGCTGACCGCCCCCTTCAGAGCGCGGGTCGTCGGCCATCACGTGCGAGCCAACGGTCATCATCAGCAAACCTACACCTGCCATACGCCAGATGCGCTTCATGCTATTCCTCACTGCGGATAAGGGCCTAGAACGTCCGGCCTCATAGATGAGACTGGAAAAGCCTCGCCCGGTTCTGAGACAGGTTATCAGTCACGAGAAGTATTTTTTCGGGTAAAAACGCGCGCAAAGAAAAAGGGGTGACCCGTCGGCCACCCCTTGAGAATTTCGTCCGTGCTCAACGCTTTTGACGTTGGCTCACCTCACGCCGTCTTGTGGACAGTGTGCAGCCTGGAGGCCGGCTCAACCCTGCTGGGGCGGCGGCCGCAGCGGGCCTGATTGGGCGGGCTGCAGTGGACTGTTGTCCAAGCGGTGATTCTGTTGGTAATCATAGGCCCGCCGCGCCGACAGATGATTGCGAAGATTGCGTCAATAAACAGTGCTTGCGCAATTTTTAACCCTTCATAGATAATTCGCCGCAATAGTTACGACAAAGGCCAACCCAATGAGCAAGCTTGACCGATACGACCTGAGTATTTTGGCGGAATTGCAGCGCGACGCGAGGATCTCCAACCAGGAGTTGGCCGAGCGCATCGGCTTGTCGCCTTCGCCCTGCTCGCGCCGGGTCAAGCAGCTTGAGGACGATGGTTACATCGCGCGCCAGGTCGCCTTGCTCGATCGCAAGATGCTCGGCCTGAGCCTCACGGCCTATGTGCTGATCGGCATGGACCGCCACACACCCGAGCGTTTCGAGAATTTCGAAGCGGCCATCCGCACCCTGCCGCAAGTGCTGGAATGCAGTTTGGTCACTGGCATGGATGCGGACTATCAGTTGAAAGTGGTGGTGCCGGACATGGATCACTACCAGAAACTGCTGTTGGGCCACCTGACCCGCATTGAAGGGGTGACCAGCGTGCGGTCGAGTTTTGTGCTTAACCAAGTATTGAACAGCACAGAATTGCCGCTGACGCACCTGCGTACCTGATCGCGAAATCAATGAAGATCCAATGTGGGAGCGGGCTTGCTCGCGAATGCGGTGGATCAGTTACCTATTCGTTAACTGACAGACCGCATTCGCGAGCAAGCCCGCTCCCACATTTGGATTGCACTTCGACTCAGGTCAATGTTGCGCCTGAAGCCCTGCTTTATACTTCCCGCCTGCCCTGCCGGAAAATGCTCACATGAACAACATCGACCCCGCCGTGTTTGAAGAATGGATGATGACCGGCCTGGTCACCATTCTGATCATTTTCATGGGCTTTATCGTTTGGGACCTGGCGAAGAAATCCAAAGCCGGGCGCTTTGGCTCGTTCATTCTGTTCTTCGTACTGGGCCTGGGCGTGGCCGCGTTCATCATCAAGAGCGTGGTGATCGGCCTGATCGAATCCGGCGCCTTATAAACGCGCCGGCACTTCCTTCCATTGGCCTTGATCCAGGCCGTCAATCGACCAATCCCCGATACGTACGCGCACCAAGCGCAAAGTCGGCAGGCCCACCGCTGCGGTCATGCGCCGTACCTGGCGGTTACGCCCTTCACGAATCACCAGCTCCAGCCAATGCGTGGGCACGCTCTTGCGAAAACGCACCGGCGGATTGCGCGGCCACAATTCAGGTTCGTCCAACTGCCGGGCTTGCGCGGGCAAGGTCATGCCGTCGTTAAGCTTCACGCCGTCACGCAGGCGCTGCAATTGCTCTTCGGTCGGCTCGCCCTCGACTTGCACCCAGTAGGTTTTCGCCAGCTTGTGCTTGGGGTCGGCAATCCGGGCCTGCAGTTGGCCATCGTTGGTCAGCAGCAGCAGGCCCTCGCTGTCACGGTCCAGGCGGCCAGCCGGGTAGATGCCGGGGATGTCGATAAAATCCTTGAGGGTCGCGCGCCCGCCTTCGTCGCTGAATTGGGTCAGCACGTCGAAGGGTTTATTGAACAGGATCAACTTCGGCTCGGCCGGTGGCGCCTTGGCGACACGACGAGGAGCGCAATACGCAGGTTTCACGCCAGGGCGGCGCGAATCGGGACGGGGGGGACGGGACATGGCAAAGGAACATCTAACGGTCAGGACCGACAATGCTAGTGGCCTGACCGCTAAATGACCATCCCAACCGCTTAGCGGAACGGCGGCTCGTCGAAGCTGCGCAGTTTGCGCGAGTGCAGCGAGTTGAGTTCGGTGCGCAACAGGTCCACCGCCTCGATGCCGATCTTCAAGTGCTGGCTGACCGCACGCTCATAGAACGCGTTGGCCGAACCCGGCAGCTTGATCTCGCTGTGCAGCGGCTTGTCCGAGACGCACAGCAACGTGCCATACGGCACCCGCAGACGATAGCCCTGGGCGGCGATGGTGCCGCTTTCCATGTCCACGGCAACGGCGCGGGACAGGTTGATCAGCGGCCGTTCCTGGGCCCAACGCAGCTCCCAGTTGCGGTCGTCGTAGGTCAACACGGTGCCGGTGCGCAGGCGCTTTTTCAGCTCTTCGCCTTTCTCGCCAGTGACGTTGGCCGCCGCTTGCTGCAGGGCCATCTGCACTTCGGCCAGGGCCGGGATCGGAATATTCGGCGGCACCACGCGGTCCAGAATCCCGTCGCGGCGCATGTAGGCGTGGGCCAGTACGTAATCGCCAATGGTCTGGGATTGGCGCAGGCCGCCGCAGTGGCCGATCATCAGCCAGCAATGCGGGCGCAGCACGGCCAAATGATCGGTGATGTTCTTCGCATTCGATGGGCCAACGCCAATGTTCACCAGGGTCACGCCGTGGCCATCAGTGGCCTGCAGGTGATAGGCCGGCATCTGATAACGGTGCCAGACCACGCCCGCCGCAATGGCCGAGGCTTCGCCGTGGTCCATGCTCTTGTCGATGATCACGTTGCCCGGCAGCACCATGCGGATAAACCGCGGGTCACTGCGCAATTGCTCCAGGCCATGCAGGATGAACTGGTCAACATAGCGATGGTAGTTGGTCAGCAGGATCCACGGCTGCACATGGCGCCAGTCGCTGCCGGTGTAGTGCACCAGGCGGCGCAGGGAAAAGTCCACGCGGGCGGCATCGAACAGCGCCAGCGGCAGCGGGTCGGTGTTTTCCCAGTCGTATAGGCCATCGGCGATACCGTCGGTGGCCGCGGACAGGTCGGTGCTGGGGAACACCCGCGCCAGGGTTGCGGCAGTCACGCCTGAGCCAGCCAGTTCGTCGCCCTGCTCCACCACATACGGGTAAGGAATATTCTGTTGGCTCACGCCGACTTCTACCGTCACGGTGAAGTCGTGCATCAGCGGCACCAGTTGCTCCAGCAGGTACTTACGGAATGCGGCCGGATGGGTGACGGTGACGCTGTAGGTTCCCGGCAGCTGAACCTTGGCGTACGCCCGAGTCGTCTGTGGGACTTCGCCGTGGCAGTGGTAGGTCAGGCGCAGTTCTGGATAGCGAAACAACGCGCGTTGGGCGGCGTCGGGCTCGACGCGGTCCTTAAGGTATTGCTTGAGGGCTTGATTGAGCGCACCGGTAGCACGCTCGTGAAGAGCCGCCAGCCGATCCACGGCTTCTTCGGCGGTTTGAACGACAACAAAAGCTTCGGTCACGGTAAGCATCCTGTGTTCTGACTTGCAGGCCTTTATCTTGCCTGTATCCCAGCCTCACTGAAACAGTGGGATTGGAATGCGGTTAATAATGTGGGCGCGGGCTTGCTCGCGAATTCGGTGTATCAGTCACCTAATCAGTCACTGACAGACCGTATTCGCGAGCAAGCCCGCTCCCACATTTTGACCGCGTGCAGTCAGAGGGTTGGGGTTGAGCGGGTGACGATAGCTCCCACATCCACCCCACGCGGCAAGGTGCCGTACACCCGACCGGACGACTCCCCCAAACGGCTGGCAATAAACCCATCACTGACCGCCGCATTCCCGGCCTCCAGCAACAGCTTGGCCTGCAACGCCACGGCAATATCCTCGGTCAATTGCCGCGCGCGGTACTGGATGTCCTGAGTGTCCATAAACGCCGACTTCAGCTGCTCGATATGCCGCGCCAGTTGCGTGTGGCCATGCCCGTCCCCGAGTTCGACAAACAGCGCCTCGAGCACGCCCGGCTCTTTCGACAGTGCCCGCAACACGTCCAGGCACTGCACATTGCCGGAACCTTCCCACGTTGAATTTACCGGCGCCTCACGGTACAAGCGCGGCAGGATGCTGTCCTCGACATACCCGGCACCGCCCATGCACTCGGCCGCCTCGTTGATCATTGCTGGCGCGCGCTTGCAGATCCAATACTTGCCCACTGCCGTCACCAGCCGGGCGAATTTGGCTTCCTGCTCGTTATCCAGATGGTCCAGCGCCCGGCCCATGCGCATGCTCAGTGCCAGCGACGCCTCGCTTTCCAGGGCCAGGTCAGCCAATACGTTTTGCATCAGCGGCTGCTCACTCAACACACGGCCACCTACCAAGCGGTGCGCACAATGATGACTGGCCTGGGTCAACGCCTGACGCATCAGCGCGCTGGAGCCAACCATGCAGTCGAAGCGGGTCATGGCGACCATTTCGATAATGGTCGGCACGCCACGGCCCTCTTCGCCGATCATCCAGGCCAGCGCGCCACGAAACTCCACTTCGCTGGAGGCGTTGGAGCAGTTGCCGAGTTTGTTTTTCAGGCGCTGGATGTAGAACTCGTTGCGGGTGTCATCCGGGCGGTGCCGGGGCAGCAGGAAACAGGTCAAGCCTTTGTCGGTCTGCGCCAGCGTGAGGAACGCATCACACATCGGCGCCGAGCAGAACCACTTGTGCCCCACCAGCTCATAAGCTTGCCCTGGGCCGCCCGCGCCCACCGGATACGCGCGGGTGGTGTTGGCGCGCACGTCGGTGCCACCCTGCTTCTCGGTCATGGCCATGCCGATGGTGGCCCCGGCCTTGTGGGCGATGCCGACATTGCGCGGGTCGTATTCGGTGCTGAGGATTTTCGGCAGCCAGGTCTGCGCCAGATCCGGTTGCAGGCGCAGGGCCGGCACGCAGGCGAAGGTCATGGTCAGCGGGCAACCGGTGCCCGCTTCGGCCTGGCTGTGCAGGTAGGTCATGGCGGCGCGCGCCACGTGGGCGCCGGGTTGCGGGTGCGCCCACGGCAGCGACGGCAGGCCATGTTCGACGGCAGTGCGCATCAGCTCGTGGTACGCCGGATGAAACGCCACGCAGTCGATGCGATGGCCATAACGGTCATGGCTGTTGAACACCGGCTTGTTCTCGTTTGCCAGGAACCCGGCTGCCATCAACGGCCCGCCCGCCAGTGCGCCATACGCATCGATACGCGCATGGGCCCAGCCGGCGCCAAAGCGGCGCGACCAGTCTTGCAGGGGCACGTCAATGCGGTACAGGTTGGTGCCGTCCAGGGACGGTGGCTGATTGGTGACGTCGTGGGTTTCGGCGAACTGATGCAGGTTCATGACGGGCCTCCTGGAAAAAGGCCACGTGCAGTTGAGGCCTGAATTTCAGTTAAGCACCGTCACGGGGCTTAAAAAAGTGGCATACCCGCCTAATGCCCGGCGCTTTCGCCCTCTAACGGGCACAGCAGCCGACGCTCCAGCACCGCCTGTAGCGCTTCAAAACGCACAGGCTTGGCCAGCCGGTCCGTGATGCCAATGCCATGGCAGCGCTCGCGCTCCGTGCCATTGAGGGACGTCGTCAGGGCGATCACCGGCAGTTCGCCACACCCAGGCAGTGCACGGATCTGACAGCACAATGAGAACCCGCCTTCAGGCACGTCCAGCAGCACCGCATCAAACGTTTCACTCTGCAACATCGCCAGCGCAGACGAACCGTTGTCCACGGTTTTCACCCGATAGCCCAGCTTGAGCAGCATGCCACGCACCGCCAACTGGCCGACGCTGTTGTCGTCCACCAGCAGCACCGCGCACTCGTGGGGCGCGCGCTGCGTCAAGGTTTCCTGGGGCGTCGCTTTGGGTTCGGGAGGCACCGGGGTTACCGTCACCTCGAGTTGGAAACGGCTGCCCTTGCGCGGCTCGGAATGATGGGTCAGGCGCCCACCGAGCAGCTCGATCAGCTGTCGGCAAATCGCCAGGCCGATGCCCAGGCCGCCGTATTCGCGGGTGGTCGAGCCGTCGAGCTGGAAGAAGCGCTGATACAGCGTGGCCTCGTCGAGGAAAGCGAAGCCAATACCACTGTCGGTGACGATAAAGCTCAGGCGCAAGCTGCCATCGCTTTGTGGAACACCCACCACACGCACGCGCACGGCGCCTTCGTGAGTGAACTTGAACGCGTTGTCGAGCAGGCAATCCAGGCACTGGATCAGTTTGTCGGCATCGCCGATCACGCGGTCCGGCAACTCGTCCGCCACGTCGATGGAGAATGCCAGGCCCTTGTTCTGGGCGCCGGTGCTGAACTGTTGACGCAAGGTGTCGAGCGCGCCGCGCAGGCTGAACACCTGGGGTTGGGCGGTCAGGCGCCCGGCCTGCAGTTCGGTCAGAGTGAGAATGCCGTTGACCATGCGCATCATGTCCCGCGCCGAGCCGGCGGCGGTTTGCTGGTACTGCGCCAGGTCATCGTCCAGCGGCACGGTTTGCATCAGCTCAAGGGAGCCGATCACGCCGTTCATCGGGGTGCGCAGTTCATGGGTCAGGGTGGCGAGGAATTCGTCTTTCAGACGATTGCTGCGCGCGAGCTGCTGGTTGAGCACTTCGAGTTTCTGGCTGGCGTCGAACAGGATTTGCGCCTGCTGCTCACGCATGCCATTGATGCGGTCCGCCAGGGCCAACGAGAGCAGCGCCACCTCAATCGCAGAACCGAGCTGGCTGGCGTACATGGTGAGGAACATGTTGGGCAAGTAGCCCAACACCATCAGGGTGTTGACCACCCCGCCGAGCAGGAATGCCGACCAGGCGATGATGAAATACCGCGCCATGCGCTGGCCGCAATACCACGCCTTGATCGCGGCAACAAAGATGGTCACGGTAAACACCAGCGCCAGACCGGTAGCCAGGCGCAGGGCCACTGCATAGCTGGTCAGCAGCGCCAGCACCATCACCACCGCGCCGCAGGTCGCCAGCGCCAGCAAGATCCGGTCGAGCCAGCGGCTGTGCTGCGCGGTGTGCAGGAAGCTGCGCGCAAACAGGCTGCCGAACAGCGCCGCCGACCCGATCAGGAACGGCACCGCCGCATTCGACCACCACGGGTTGTTCGGCCAGAAGTACTCCACGGCCACGCCATTGACCGACAGCTGGTACAGGCCGAACGAGGCGATATAAAGGATGTAATAGAGGTAGCTGGTGTCGCGCACGCTGAGGTAGATAAACAGGTTGTAGACCAGCATCCCCAGCAGTACGCCGTAGATAGCGCCCAGTACATACAGGCGCAGTGGCTCTTCTTCCAGGTACGCGGTGCCGGCCCAGAGCGTCAACGGCGCCTGGATCGAGCCTTCGCTTTGCAGGCGCAGGTACACGGTTTGCTGCTGGTCGGGCACAAAGTTGAGCTTGAACAGGTAGTTGCTCTGGCGCACTTCACGGCTGGAAAAGGGCAGTGCACTGCCGGTGCGAGTGGTCAGTCGGTAGCCGCCGGTGCCGTCGTTCTGGTACAGGTCCAGGCGGTTCAGCGGCGGGTACGCCAGCTCCAGGAACCAGGTACGCGGCGCGCGCGGGTCAGTGGCGGTGTAATGCAGGTCGACCTTGAGCCAGAACACCGAACGTGAATAGCCGGCATTGAGGGTGGCCTGGTCGTGGGTCTTGAACTGGGCGGCGTAGGCGGGGGAACTGACTTGGGCGATGGTGAGGGCGTCGGTAGGGTCTTCGAGTACTTGCATGACCCGGCCCAGCGGCAGGCTTCGAGTGCTCTGATTGAACTCGACGGCGCCGGCGAGCATTGGCAGCCCGCACAATAATAAGATCAGCAAATAGCGCATAGAGCCCCAGCGTGGCCTGTCCGGTTATGTCAAAAGCCCCCATTCCTTTTGAGAAGACGTATACCGGCGATACAGTAAGTTGTTTGGATCCACTCTAGCATAGCCGCTGGAGGCCATTAGACACCATTGAAATAATTTTTTGAAAGGCTCTAGAACGCGGCTTTCAACGGGTTTATGCCGCAACGCTCGATAATGGCTATCAGCCACAATTACACCTGGGCAGCGGCAAAATTCAACCATCGCCAGACAGCCACGCAAAAAGCGTTTGGTGGTAAGCTCGCGCACCATGAATATCTACAGCTCTCGCCCCGTTGTCCTCTGTCTCTCCGGCCATGACCCAAGTGGTGGCGCCGGCCTGCAGGCAGATATCGAAGCCCTGCTCGCCCAAGGCTGTCATGCGGCTCCCGCCGTCACCGCCCTGACCGTGCAGAACACCGTCAATGTCAGCGATTTCCGCGTGCTCGACCGCGAGTGGGTCCTGGCCCAGGCGAATGCCGTGCTCGGCGATTCCGAAGTAGCGGCGGTCAAGCTTGGCATGCTCGGCTCCACCGCGATGGTCGACACCGTGGTCGAACTGCTGCAGGCGCACCCGCACCTGCCGGTGGTGTGCGACCCGGTGCTGCGGGCCGGCGGCGGTGGCAGCCTGGGCAAGGACGAAGTCGGCTACGCCATGCGCGAGCGGCTGCTGCCGTTGTCGCTGATCGCCACGCCCAACCTGCCTGAAGCGCGCATCCTCGCCGAATTGCCTGAGGGCACCGCGGACGAATGCGCCGAGAAGCTGCTGCCGTTTATCAAGCACTTGCTGATCACCGGCGGCCACGGCGACGAGCATCAAGTGCACAATCGCCTGTACAGCCGCGACGGCACGCGCCAGACCTTTACCTGCCAGCGCCTGCCCGGCAGCTATCATGGTTCGGGCTGCACGCTGGCCAGCGCACTGGCTGGTCGCATCGCCCAGGGCGAAGGCCTGGTCAGCGCCGTGCAGTCAGCGCTCAACTACACGTGGCGCACCTTGCGTGACGCCGAACAACTCGGCCAGGGCCAGTTCGTGCCGCGCCGTTTGCCGCTGGATTTCTGCTCTTAAAGCACAAGAGGCCTGCCCGATGAAACTACGTGGCCTGTATGCCATTACCGACAGCCAACTGTTGGCCGGCAAATTTCTCGCCTACGTCGAAGCGGCATTGGACGGCGGCGTAATCCTGCTGCAGTACCGCGACAAAAGCAGCGATGAAGCCCGCCGCCTGCGAGAAGCGGAGAAACTGCGCGAGCTGTGCTCGCGCTACAAGACCCAGCTTATTATCAATGACGACGCCGAACTGGCCGCGCGCCTGGGCGTGGGCGTACACCTGGGCCAAACCGACGGCCCACTGACTCCGGCCCGAGCGTTGCTCGGTTCCAAAGCGATCATCGGCGCCACCTGCCACAGCCAGATCGAATTGGCCGAACAGGCCGCCAAAGAAGGCGCCAGCTACGTCGCCTTCGGCCGCTTCTTCAACTCCAACACCAAGCCCGGCGCACCCGCCGCCACCGTTGAAATGCTGGCGCAGGCCCGCGCGCGCCTGCAGCTGCCGATCTGCGTGATCGGCGGCGTCACCCTGGAAAACGCCGAACCGCTGGTGGCCCACGGTGCCGACCTGCTCGCCGTGGTGCACGGCCTGTTCGGTGCCGACAGCACCCAGGAAGTCACGCGCCGCGCGCGCGCATTCAACGATCTTCTTAAAATTTCAGTTTAGAGAGCCCGACCATGTCCCGTTCCGAAACCCTGTTTGCCAATGCTCAGAAACACATTCCCGGCGGTGTGAACTCCCCCGTGCGTGCGTTCAAGAGCGTGGGCGGCACGCCGTTGTTCTTCAAGCATGCCGAAGGCGCCTACGTCACCGACGAAGATGACAAGCGCTACGTTGACTACGTGGGTTCCTGGGGCCCGATGATCCTCGGCCACAGCCACCCGGACGTGCTCGATGCGGTGCGCCAGCAGTTGCAACACGGCCTGTCCTACGGCGCCCCGACCGCCATGGAAACCGAAATGGCGGACTTGGTGTGCTCGATCGTGCCGTCGATGGAAATGGTGCGCATGGTCAGCTCCGGCACCGAGGCCACCATGAGCGCGATTCGCCTGGCCCGTGGTTTTACCGGCCGCGACAGCATCATCAAGTTCGAAGGCTGCTACCACGGCCACTCCGACAGCCTGCTGGTAAAAGCCGGTTCCGGCGCGCTGACCCAGGGCGTACCAAGCTCGGCCGGTGTACCGGCGGCCTTCGCCAAGCACACCCTGACCCTGCCGTTCAACGACATCGCCGCGGTCGAGCAGATGCTCAGTGAAGTAGGCCAAGAGGTGGCGTGCATCATCGTCGAGCCGGTCGCCGGCAACATGAACTGCGTACCGCCGGCGCCTGGTTTCCTTGAAGGCCTGCGCGAGCAGTGCGACAAGCACGGCGTAGTGCTGATTTTCGACGAAGTCATGACCGGTTTCCGTGTCGCCCTCGGTGGCGCCCAGGCCTACTACGGCGTCACGCCGGACCTGAGCACCTTCGGCAAGATCATCGGCGGCGGCATGCCGGTGGGTTGCTTCGGCGGCAAGCGCGACATCATGCAGCACATCGCGCCACTGGGCCCGGTGTACCAGGCGGGCACCTTGTCCGGTAACCCATTGGCGATGGCGGCCGGCCTGACCACCTTGCGCCTGATCAGCCGCCCGGGTTTTCACGCCGAGCTGACCGACTACACCACGCGCCTGCTCGATGGCCTGCAACAGCGCGCCGATGCTGCCGGTATCCCGTTCGTCACCACGCAAGCCGGCGGCATGTTCGGCCTGTACTTCAGCGGTGCCGACGATATCGTCACCTTCGATGACGTGATGGGCAGCGATGCCGACCTGTTCAAGCGCTTCTTCCACCTGATGCTGGAAGGCGGCGTTTACCTGGCACCGAGCGCCTTTGAAGCGGGCTTCACCTCGATCGCCCATGGCGATGCAGAGTTGAAATTGACCCTGGATGCTGCCGAGCGCGCCTTCGCGGCCCTGAAATAAGGGGCATATCAAGCTGACGTTGCCTTGGGTGACGTCAGAATTTGCTACTTTGCTTACAGCGCTTTCCTGCATTTTTCGAGAAATCACCTGCAATCCGGCAGATAACTTGCCCACGCAGCAGAAAAACGAGTAAAGACTTTGTAAGCAGAGGCCTGCTTATTTCATAATGCGCGCTTATTGGACCCCCGAGGGTCCGCGCGCCCCGTCAGAGGTAAGTCGATTCCCATGAAACGCACCGGCCGCACCCTGGTTCTGGGCTGCCTGTTGCTCCTTCAGCCGCTGCTGGCACATGCACAAGCACAAGCAGGCGGCAACTCGTTGTTAATCCCAGCGATGGGTCGTTGCACCCTCAATACCCAGCCAGACAGCCAGGCCGAAGCCCTGAGCGCGTGCCAGAAACAGGCCGACGGCGGGGATGCGCAGGCGCAATACGAGTTGGGCGAGTACTACCACGACGACAAAAACCCCGCGCGCGACCTCAACAAAGCCTTGAGCTACTTCGAGAAAGCGTCGCTGCAGGGCCATGCCCAGTCGCAATTCGAACTGGGAAAAATGTTTTTCCATGGCGAAGGCGTGCCGGCCAATAACGTCCAGGCCTATATCGTGCTGAAAATGGCCGCGGTCAACGGCGCTGAAGACGCGCTGGACACCGCCGACGAAGTCGCCGAGCACATGCAGCGTGATGAGTTGGAAGTGGCGACCCAGGTGCTGGGCCAGATCTTCCGCAATTACTTGCAGGAATTGCAGAGTGCCGATGGGCGTTCGCCCTTCTCACCCCTTCCCTGATTTCAGCTAAACCCTTCTACCGCTATCGCAGACAAGCCAGCTCCCACACTTGAACGCGCTCCAAGATTGGAATGCAGTCGAATGTGGGAGCTGGCTTGCCTGCGATGGGCACACCTCGGTCTAACGCCCTACTTCTCAGGCATCGGCATCGGAAACGGCATGACATTGCTGGTGCCACGCGCTTCGCTGATCTTTGGCGTGCCCAGGCGCTCGACTTCGTCGATGCGCACAATCGAATGCATCGGTACAAAGCTGCGTACCACGCCTTCAAACTGCGCTTTCAGCTTTTCCTCGCCCGGATCGACGACCAACTGGGTGCGCTCGCCAAAGACGAACTCTTCCACTTCCAGGAAGCCCCACAGATCACTTTGATAGATCTGCTTGGCGTACATTTCGAACACCTGGCCCTGGTTAAGGAAAATCACCTTATAGATTGGAGCTTCACGTTTGGTCATGGTGGGCGAATAACACATCGGGGATATAAAAGAGGGCGCGAACTATAGCATGGCACCCGATGCACAACGCTAGGAACCAATGGGCATGCCCCCTATAATGCGCGGTTCTTTACCACCAGTTGATGATTCCCATGGCCAAGAAGCTTTACATCGAAACCCACGGTTGCCAGATGAACGAGTACGACAGCTCGCGCATGGTCGATCTGCTGGGCGAACATCAGGCCCTGGAAGTCACCGCCCGCGCCGAAGATGCCGACGTTATCCTGCTCAATACCTGCTCGATTCGTGAGCGCGCCCAGGACCGTGTTTACTCCCAGCTGGGCCGCTGGCGCGAGTTAAAACTGGCCAACCCCGACATGGTGATTGCCGTTGGCGGCTGCGTGGCCAGCCAGGAAGGCGCCGCGATCCGCGACCGCGCGCCCTACGTCGACGTGGTCTTCGGCCCGCAAACCTTGCACCGCCTGCCGGAAATGATCGACGCGGCACGTATCACCAAGCTGCCGCAGGTGGATGTGTCGTTCCCGGAAATCGAAAAATTCGACCACTTGCCCGAGCCGCGCATCGACGGCCCGAGCGCCTATGTGTCGGTGATGGAAGGCTGCAGCAAGTACTGCACCTTCTGCGTGGTGCCCTACACCCGTGGTGAAGAAGTCAGCCGGCCGTTTGATGACGTGCTGGCGGAAATTATCCACCTGGCCGAAAACGGTGTGCGCGAAGTGACCCTGCTGGGCCAAAACGTCAACGGCTATCGCGGCCAGACCCACGATGGTCGCCTGGCCGACCTCGCAGAGTTGATCCGCGTGGTGGCCGCCGTCGATGGCATCGAGCGCATTCGCTACACCACCTCGCACCCGCTGGAGTTCTCCGACAGCCTGATCCAGGCCCACGCCGAAGTGCCGGAGCTGGTCAAACACCTGCACTTGCCGGTGCAATCGGGCTCGGACCGCATTCTGTCGGCGATGAAGCGCAACCACACCGCCCTGGAATACAAATCCAAACTGCGCAAACTGCGCGCGGCGGTACCGGGTATCTGCATCAGTTCGGACTTCATCGTCGGCTTTCCTGGGGAGACCGAGAAAGATTTCGAGCAGACCATGAAGCTGATCGAAGACGTCGGTTTCGACTTCTCCTACTCGTTCGTCTACAGCCAGCGCCCGGGCACCCCGGCTGCCGACTTGGCGGATGAAACCCCCGAAGCGCTGAAAAAAGAGCGCCTCAATGCTCTGCAACATCGCCTGAACCAGCAAGGTTTCGAAATCAGCCGACAAATGGTCGGCTCGATCCAGCGCATCTTGGTCACCGACTATTCGAAAAAAGACCCGGGCGAGCTGCAAGGCCGTACCGAAAACAACCGCATCGTCAACTTCCGCTGCGACAACCCGACCCTGATCGGCCAGTTTGCCGATGTGCACATTGACGCGGCGCAACCGCACTCGTTGCGCGGGTCGTTGGTTCAGTAACCCACCCATATTGCTGACTGGTAGAGATCAAAATGTGGGAGCGGGCTTGCTCGCGAATGCGGTGGATCAGTTGATACATGGATTAGCTGACCCACCGCATTCGCGAGCAAGCCCGCTCCCACATGGGAACCGTGCTGCACTTGGGCTAGATAAGTGCTTTCGCACGTCGACGGCTGGCGTTATCCTCTCTTTCACCTCAACAGCCAAAGGGCGGCTAAAAGCGACCTTGAACGCACCCATAGAACCTCATCGTTTTCTCCTCGAGCCTTTTGAGGCTCGCCGTTTCGCCAACCTGTGCGGACAGTTCGACGAGCACCTGCGCCTGATCGAACAACGCCTGAGCATCGAGATCCGCAACCGCGGCAATCAGTTCGAGCTTATTGGTGAACCCCAGCACACCACGTCTGCAGAAAACCTGCTCCGCCGCCTCTACCGCGAAACCAAGGGTAGCGAGCTGTCGCCGGAGACCGTGCACCTGTACCTGCAGGAATCTGCCGTGCAAGACCTGGCGAACAACCCGGTTGCCGAAGCCAGCGTGGCCCTGCGCACCAAAAAAGGCATGATTCGCCCACGCGGCTTGAATCAGCAGCGCTACGTCAAAGAAATCCTCGGTAACGACATCAATTTCGGCATCGGCCCCGCCGGTACCGGCAAGACCTACCTGGCCGTGGCCTGTGCGGTGGACGCCCTGGAGCGCGAGCAAGTACGCCGCATCCTGCTTGTGCGCCCGGCGGTCGAGGCCGGCGAAAAGCTTGGCTTCCTGCCCGGCGACCTGGCCCAGAAGATCGACCCGTACCTGCGCCCGCTCTATGACGCGCTGTACGAGATGCTCGGCTTTGAATACGTGGCCAAACTGATCGAGCGCCAGGTGATCGAGATCGCCCCGCTGGCCTACATGCGTGGGCGTACGCTGAACAACAGCTTCATCATCCTCGACGAAAGCCAGAACACCACCGTCGAACAGATGAAGATGTTCCTGACCCGTATCGGTTTCGGCTCAACCGCTGTGATCACCGGTGACGTGACCCAGGTCGACCTGCCCAAGGGCACCAAGTCGGGCCTGGCCCAAGTCATCGAAGTGCTCAAGGACGTGCCGGGCATCAGCTTTACGCATTTCATGCCCAAAGACGTAGTGCGCCACCCGCTGGTGCAGCGCATCGTCGAAGCCTACGAGCGCTTCGACCACAAGGACGACGCACCCGCCAAGGACGTTCGCCGCGATGCTTGAGCTTGACCTGCAGCTGGCCACCGAAGCGCCCGCCCCCAGCGAAGAACAGTTCCGTCAATGGTGCACGCTGGCCCTGCGCCAGCGCACCGCCGACTCGGAGCTGACCATCCGCCTGGTGGACGAGCCCGAAGGCCGCGAACTGAATCACACTTGGCGTCAAAAGGATTACGCGACCAACGTGCTGTCATTCCCGGCCGACGTGCCGGATGAGTTACTGAACATCCCGCTGCTGGGCGACCTGGTGATCTGTGTCGAGGTGGTGGAACGCGAAGCCAAGGAACAAGGCAAGGAACTTGAGGCCCATTGGGCCCATCTAGTGATCCACGGCTGCTTGCATCTCTTGGGTTACGACCATATAGACGATGACGAAGCGCTAGAGATGGAAACACTGGAACAAACGTTGCTTGCTGAATTGGGTCACCGCGACCCTTATGCAGACGACGAAATCGAAACTACACCTCACTGAAACAATAAAGGATTTAGAGTAATCGCTATGAGCGAAGACCGATCGAGCAACGGGCAGAAGTCATGGCTGGGTAAATTGACCCAGGCTTTTGCCCACGAGCCGAAAAACCGCCAGGAGCTGCTTGAGCTGCTGCGCGAGGCCCATCAGAACAAGTTGCTGGACAGCGAAGCGCTGGCCATCGTCGAAGGCGCCATCCAGGTGGCTGACCTGCAAGTCCGGGACATCATGGTCCCGCGTTCGCAGATGATCAGCATCAAGGCGACCCAGACCCCTCGGGAATTCCTCCCGGCCGTGATCGACTCGGCGCACTCGCGCTACCCGGTGATCGGTGAAAGCCATGACGACGTCATGGGTGTCCTGCTGGCCAAGGACTTGCTGCCGTTGATCCTCAAGGAGAACGGCGACAACTTCAACATCAAGGACCTGCTGCGTCCAGCCACCTTCGTGCCTGAATCCAAGCGCCTGAATGTGCTGTTGCGTGAATTTCGCGCCAACCACAATCACATGGCCATCGTGATCGACGAATACGGTGGCGTGGCCGGTCTGGTGACCATCGAAGACGTGCTGGAACAGATCGTCGGCGACATCGAAGACGAGCACGACGTCGAAGAAGACAGCTACATCAAGCCGCTGCCCAGCGGTGATTTCCTGGTCAAGGCGCTCACGCCGATCGAGAACTTCAACGAGTTCTTCGACAGCGAATTCTCCGACGACGAGTTCGACACCGTCGGCGGCCTGGTAATGAGCGCGTTCGGGCATCTGCCCAAACGTAACGAGACCACCGAGATCGGCGCCTATCGCTTCCGCATCCTGAATGCCGACAGCCGCCGCATCCATCTGATTCGCCTGACACCTATTGCCCGCTAAGGATTGATATGCGCCGTCTGACCCGCCCCGGCTGGCCCGGTAACTTGCTGGCCGTGGTGGCCGGCGCCATCACCACCCTGGCGCTGGCGCCGTTCGATCTGTGGCCATTTGCACTGCTGGCGATCGGGTTGTTCTATATCGGCCTGCGCGAGCTGACGCCACGTCAGGCCTTGGGCCGTGGCTGGTGCTTCGGCTTCGGCCTGTTTGGCGCCGGCACCAGCTGGATCTACTACAGCATTCACCATTTCGGCGGCGCTTCGGTGCTGCTGGCTGGCTTTTTGATGCTGCTGTTTACCGCCGCCATCGCCTGGTTTTTCGCCCTGCCCGCCTGGCTGTGGGCGCGCTGGCTGCGCCGTAATGAAGCGCCTTTGGCCGACGCGCTGACGTTTGCTGCGTTGTGGGTCGGCCAGGAGGCGTTTCGCGGCTGGTTCCTCACCGGTTTCCCCTGGCTGTACTCTGGCTACAGTCAACTCGACGGCCCACTTACCGGCCTCGCGCCGCTGGGCGGGATGTGGCTGATTTCCTTCGCGCTGGCACTGACCGCTGCGGTGCTGTGCAACCTGCCACGCCTGCTGGCGAGCAAGCGCAACGGGTTCATCGGCGCAGGCCTGATTCTGCTGGTTGCCCCCTGGGCCATCGGCCTGGCGCTCAAGCACCACGCCTGGACCGCGCCCTCGGGCGCGCCCCTGACGGTGGCAGCGATCCAGGGCAACGTTGAACAAAGCATGAAGTGGGACCCGGAGCAGCTCAATGCGCAGTTGGCGCTGTACCGCGACATGAGCTTCAGCTCCAAGCGCGTCGACCTGTTGGTGTGGCCGGAAACCGCCGTGCCGGTGCTCAAGGATTCCGTCGAAGGCTATCTGGGCATGATGGGCAAGTTTGCTGCAGACCGGCACACGGCGCTGATCACCGGCGTGCCGATCCGCCAGGAAGTGCACCACCAGAAGCGTTTTTTCAATGGCATCACCGTGGTCGGTGAAGGCGAAGGCACCTACCTTAAGCAGAAGCTGGTGCCGTTTGGCGAATACGTGCCGCTGCAAGACATGCTGCGCGGGCTGATTGCGTTCTTCGACCTGCCGATGTCGGACTTTGCGCGCGGCCCGGCTGACCAGGCGATGCTGCAGGCCAAGGGCTATCAGATTGCGCCCTTCATTTGCTATGAAGTGGTGTACCCGGAATTTGCCGCCGGCCTGTCGGCCCAGAGCGACCTGTTGCTGACCATCAGTAATGACACCTGGTTTGGCCGCTCCATCGGCCCGCTGCAACACCTGCAAATGGCGCAGATGCGCGCATTGGAGGCTGGCCGCTGGATGATTCGGGCGACCAACAACGGCGTTACCGGCCTGATCAACCCGTTCGGGCAGATCACCGCGCAGATCCCGCAGTTCGAGCGCGGGATCCTGTACGGCGAAGTGGTGCCGATGCATAACCTCACGCCGTACCTGCAATGGCGCTCATGGCCGTTGATCATCGTCTGCCTGGGGCTGTTTGGCTGGGCGTTGCTGGCGGGCCGGATGTCCAAGACGGTCTGACAGACAAACCCAAAATCAATGTGGGAGCGGGCTTGCTCGCGAACAGGGTGCATCAGCTAACGAACAGGCTGACTGACGCACCGCTTCGCGAGCAAGCCCGCTCCCACATAAGCCCACCGCACCTTGATTCTCGGTGTTATCGATAAAACACCCGATACCCCACCTGCCCCACCGCCTCATTGATCAACTGCCCGCTGCGCCACACCGATACAAACTCGGGCATCCAGCCGCCGAGTGGCCGGGCATTGTCCACGCCCAAGAAACCCACCGGCCCCGGCACCACGGTGAAGCCGGCCTTCTCAAAACTCCACACCGCGCGCGGCATGTGCCAGGCCTGGGTCACCACCACCACGCGCTTGATGCCTTGGGGCAGCAGTATCTCGGCACTCATCTGCGCGTTTTCCCAGGTGGTGCGGCTGCGTTCTTCCTTCCAGCGCACCGTCACGCCGAAGTCATCCTGCATCGACACGGCCATCAGCTGCGCCTCACTGGGCGGCGTGCCGTAGTGCAAGCCGCCGCTGGTCAATACCGGCAACCCGGAGGCCTTGGCCAGTCGCGCGGCATACCGCTGGCGCTCAAGACCGATGCCGGTGGGCTGATCACTGCCCCAGGCCGGATCACCGCGTTCGCGCCCGGAGCCCAGCACCACAATGGCATCGGCGCGCTGCGCCAATGTTGCCCACGCGTCACGCGCCAACGGTGGCTCGGTTTCCAGCGCATGCGCGCCCCATTGCACCATCACCGGCAGGCTGATCAGCCACATCCCGCCCAACCCCACTACAAAGCAAAACCCGGCCAGGCGCGGGCGGCTTTTACGAAACCACCAGGCAAACACCAGCAACAGCAAAAAAATGCCGGGCGGCAAGAGCAATTGTTTAATGAAATAACGAAAAGGCATCGGGCATCTCCAAAGATGCCCGAAGCCTAGATGCAACGGGATTTAGCGACAATCTTTACCAACACATTTCGAGAAGGTCACTGGATAACGCGATGTTTCACCGAACGGCCCGAAGCTTTTCGGGGCCGCGACCGGCCGCCACATCCTTCAGCCAGACCACCTTGGCCGAACGTGATGGCACCTGGGCTGGCGGGGAAGCCTGCCCTTGAGAGGCACGGTGGTGATTCAATTCCAGGTAAACCTTGATCAATTCAAGCTCAGCCTGGCTCAAGCCTCGCAACTCCAATTCCAGAGGCCGTTCATCACGCAATCGGCCTGCGGTTCTGGCGGCATCCAATGCCCGACCCAAGCGGTCGATCAGTCCTTGGTACAACTGCGGTTTCGTTAAAGTTCGCTGCGATTCAACCATCCCCTCACCTCATTGAAGATAAGACTCACTCCCCAATAAACAGCGTAGTCCCCATGGCTGCGCCTGCCCGGCGCCGCGACAGACGGCCCTGCCTGCGCAATCAGGGTTTCCCTCGATAGAGTGGGGTCATGTATGCTACGGCGCTTCCTGTAACTCCACTTCCCGCAGGGTTTGGGCACGGACGCGCCGCTTTTTGGTGTCGATCAACCTGAACGTTGCACCGAAGAGGATTAGGCCACCCCTATTCAGTTCAAAAGTAGCCATGCACGAACAATATCAGCCCCGTGAAATAGAAAATGCCGCCCAAACCTTCTGGGACGAGCAAAAGTCCTTTGAAGTCAGTGAACAGCCAGGCAAGGAGACTTACTACTGCCTATCGATGTTCCCTTACCCCAGCGGCAAGCTACACATGGGGCACGTGCGTAACTACACCATCGGCGACGTGATTTCGCGCTACCAGCGCATGCTCGGCAAGAACGTCCTGCAACCCATGGGTTGGGACGCCTTCGGTATGCCGGCGGAAAACGCCGCGATGAAAAACAACGTGGCGCCCGCCAAGTGGACCTACGAAAACATCGCCTACATGAAGACCCAGCTGCGCAGCCTGGGCCTGGCGGTGGACTGGTCGCGCGAGGTCACCACCTGCAAGCCCGATTACTACCGCTGGGAACAATGGCTGTTCACCCGCCTGTTCGAAAAAGGTGTGATCTACAAGAAAAGCGGCACCGTGAACTGGGACCCGATCGACCAGACCGTACTGGCCAACGAACAGGTCATCGACGGTCGCGGCTGGCGCTCCGGCGCGCTGATCGAAAAGCGCGAAATCCCGATGTACTACTTCAAGATCACCGCCTATGCGGATGAACTCTTGTCGAGCCTCGACGACCTGCCGGGCTGGCCCGAACAGGTCAAGACCATGCAGCGCAACTGGATCGGCAAATCCAAGGGCATGGAAGTGCAGTTCCCGTACAACGTCGATTCCATTGGCGTTGCCGGCGCACTGAAAGTCTTCACCACCCGCCCGGACACCCTGATGGGCGCGACCTACGTCGCCGTGGCCGCAGAACACCCGCTGGCCACCCAGGCCGCACAGAACAATCCAGAGCTTTCGGCGTTCATCACCGAATGCAAAGGCGGCAGCGTGGCCGAAGCCGACGTCGCCACCCAGGAGAAAAAAGGCCTGCCAACCGGCCTGTTCGTCGAGCACCCACTGACCGGTGAAAAACTGCCGGTGTGGGTCGCCAACTACGTGCTGATGCACTACGGCGATGGCGCAGTAATGGCCGTGCCGGCTCACGACGAGCGCGATTTCGAATTTGCCACCAAGTACGGCCTGCCGATCAAATCGGTCGTGCGTACCAGCGCGGGCGATACCAACCCGGCCCCATGGCAAGACGCCTACGGCGAGCACGGCGAACTGATCAACTCCGGCGAGTTCGACGGCCTGGATTTCCAGGGTGCCTTCGACGCCATTGAAGTGGCACTGATCAAGAAAAACCTCGGTGCCTCGCGCACCCAGTTCCGCCTGCGCGACTGGGGCATCAGCCGCCAGCGCTACTGGGGCTGCCCGATTCCGATCATCCACTGCCAAACCTGCGGTGACGTGCCGGTGCCGGAAGACCAGTTGCCGGTGGTACTGCCCGAAGACGTGGTGCCCGATGGCGCCGGTTCGCCATTGGCGCGCATGCCCGAATTCTACGAGTGCGCCTGCCCGAAATGCGGTGCACCGGCCAAGCGTGAAACCGACACCATGGACACCTTCGTCGAGTCCTCGTGGTACTACGCTCGCTACGCCTCGCCGCACTATGAAGGCGGTCTGGTGGAAAAATCCGCGGCCGACCACTGGTTGCCGGTGGATCAGTACATCGGCGGCATCGAACACGCAATTCTTCACCTGCTGTACGCGCGTTTCTTCCACAAGCTGATGCGCGACGAAGGCCTGGTCAGCTCCGACGAGCCGTTCAAGAACCTGCTGACCCAAGGCATGGTGATCGCCGACACTTACTATCGCCGCGAAGCCAATGGCGCCTACACCTGGTTCAACCCGGCGGACGTAGAGCTTGAGCGTGACAGCAAGGCCAAGGTGATCAGCGCCAAGCTGAAGTCCGACGGCCTGCCGGTGGAAATCGGCGGCACCGAGAAGATGGCCAAGTCCAAGAACAACGGCGTCGACCCACAGTCGATGATCGATCAGTTCGGCGCCGACACCTGCCGCCTGTTCATGATGTTCGCCTCGCCGCCCGACATGAGCGCCGAATGGTCCGACTCCGGCGTCGAAGGCTCGCACCGTTTCCTCAAGCGCGTCTGGCGCCTGGCGCACGCCCATGTCAGCCAGGGCCTGCCGGGCAAGCTGGACGTGGCGTCCTTGAGCGATGAACAGAAAGCCATTCGCCGCAGCACTCACCTGGCCATCCGCCAGGCCAGCCAGGACGTGGGCCAGAACCACAAATTCAACACCGCCATCGCTCAGGTGATGACGCTGATGAACGTGCTGGAAAAAGCACCACAGGCGACCGAACAGGACCGCGCGCTGGTACAGGAAGGCCTGGAAACGGTCGTCCTGTTGCTGGCTCCGATCACGCCGCACATCAGCCATGATCTGTGGAGCCGCTTGGGCCACAGTGGCGCGGTGATCGACGCCGGTTGGCCGGTACAGGATGACAGCGCGCTGGTACAGGACACGCTGCAGCTGGTAATCCAGGTCAACGGCAAACTGCGTGGCCAGATTGATATGCCAGCCAGCGCCAGTCGTGAAGACGTCGAGGCGGCTGCACGGGTCAACGAGAACGTGCTGCGCTTTACCGAAGGCCTGACGATCCGCAAAGTGATCGTAGTGCCTGGCAAACTGGTCAACATCGTCGCCAGCTAATCGGATCGGGCGCAGGGCTTGGGCCCTGCGCCGAACCAAACCTTTAAGGCCTCGATAAGGCCCACATGGTTTCAAGGGGAGCAACAAAATGATCAAACGCAATTTGCTGGTGATGGGCCTCGCTGTGCTGCTGAGCGCTTGCGGCTTCCAGCTGCGCGGTACCGGCACCAATGAACTGAGCATCAAGGAACTGGACGTCAGCGCCCGCAACGCCTATGGCGACACGGTGGTTCAGCTGCGCCAGACCCTGGAAAACAGCGGTGTGCGCGTCTACACCGGTGCAACCTACAAACTGGTCCTGGTGGACGAGCAGGAATCCCAGCGTAGCCTGAGCTACGCCAGCGCTGGCCGCGCGTCGGACGTTGAGCTCAATACAGCCGTCAACTATGAAGTACAAGGCCGTGACCACCTGCCATTGATGGCTGACAAGCTCGAAGTCCAGAAAGTGGTGAGCCACGACGGCAACAACCTGGTGGGTTCGGACTCGGAGATCATTCAGGTTCGCAAGGAAATGCGTCGTGAGCTGATCCAGCGCCTGATGGTACGTCTGCAACAGCTGACGCCGGAAAAACTGGCCGCTCTGCAGCAAACCGCCGACAACAAGGCCAAGGCTGACGCCGACGCCCTGAAAGCCGCAAAAGAGTACGAAGACAACACGCCGAAACAATCGCCTGTTGAAGTCCCTGTCGAGTAAGCCAGACGGGGCGCCCCTGGCGCCCCGTTTGCCCCGCCTATGAAGCTCGCCCCCGCCCAACTCGCCAAACACCTGCAAGGTGGCCTCGCGCCTGTCTACATCGTCAGCGGTGATGACCCGCTGTTGTGCCAGGAAGCGGCAGACGCTATTCGCAGCGCCGCTCGCCAGCAGGGTTTCGATGAACGCCAGGTCTTTAGCGCCGACGCCAGTTTCGACTGGGGCACGCTGCTGCAAGCCGGTGCGAGCATGTCGCTGTTCGCCGAAAAACGCCTGTTGGAATTGCGCCTGCCTTCGGGCAAACCCGGGGACAAGGGCGCGGCGGCCTTGATGGAATACTGCTCGCGTCCCGCTGAAGACACAGTGCTGCTGATCAGCTTGCCCAAGCTCGACGGCAGTGCGCAGAAAACCAAATGGGGCAAGGCGCTGGTAGAGGGACCACAGACCCAGTTCATCCAGATCTGGCCAGTGGACAGCAACCAGTTGCCGCAGTGGATTCGTCAGCGCCTGTCCCAGTCGGGGCTGTCAGCGACGCAAGACGCTGTTGAACTGATCGCCGCCCGGGTCGAAGGCAACTTGCTTGCCGCCGCCCAGGAGATCGAAAAGCTCAAGTTGATGGCCGAAGACGGGCAGATCACCGTCGAAACCGTGCAAGGCGCAGTGGCCGACAGTGCTCGCTTTGACGTGTTCGGGCTGGTGGACGCGATTCTAAATGGTGAACCTGCCCACGCCCTGCGCATGCTCGAAGGGCTGCGCGGCGAAGGCGTGGAACCCCCGGTGATTCTATGGGCCCTGGCCCGTGAGTTGCGGGTGCTGGCCAATATTTCGCTGCAATACAGCCAGGGCACTCCGCTGGACAAATGCTTCAGCCAGGCGCGGCCACCGGTCTGGGACAAACGCAAACCCCTGATGAGCAAAGCCCTGCAACGGCACTCGGCGCAACGCTGGGCACAGCTTCTACTTGAAGCGCAGCGCATCGATGCGCAAATCAAGGGTCAGGCGGCGGGTTCGCCGTGGATGAGCCTGAGCCGTTTGTCACTTTTGATGTCTGGTCAGCGCCTGTCGTTACCGGCTGAATAACGCCCCGCCCAAAAACACCACAATCCGAATGTGGGAGCGGGCTTGCTCGCGAAGACGGTGTATCAGTTTATAGATCAGGCGAATGGCCCACCGCCTTCGCGAGCAAGCCCGCTCCCCGATTTTGATCGTGCACCTTTCCTACACCGCGCCGGGCTTTACAGCGGCGTCACTTCGGCAGATGATTTGCACCGCTTCATCCCACCGACAGAGAGTATCGACATGAGCAAAAAGCCATCCAAGCATGGCCCCAACAAGGCCAAATCCATCATCGCCCAGCCACTGTTCCGAAGCCGTCAGGAACGCGCCGGCAAGGGCAAAGGCAGCTACCGCCGCGAAGCCTTCCAGTCTAATAGCTGGGAGGCTTCTTACTTTCTGGCTGCCTGAAGGCAAGCGCCCCTCCGGCATGATAAGGTCTGTACCTGATTTGTAATCCCTGGACCTGTGCATGCCCTCTAGCCTTTCCCGTCGTTGGCACCTTCGCCAATTGATCGCTGCCTCCAGCCTCATTCTGCTTGTCGCCTGCGCGGAAAAACCCACCGCCGCAGACGCGCAACCCCTGCCAAAACTGCAGACTGTGCCGGCCGTCGCGCCTGCCGTCGTTGCGCCGTTGGCCGTGGACAACCTCGATATCCAACCGACCCAGACCTTCGCCGAATGGCAAGCGGCCTTTCGCGTGGACGCCCTGAAAGCCGGGATCACGCCTGCGGTGTTCGACAACGCCTTTGCCGGCGTCACCCCCGACATGGCGGTGATTCGCGCTGACCGCAGCCAACCGGAATTCTCCCGCCCGGTTTGGGAATACCTCGACGGCGCCCTCTCGCCGGTGCGCGTACGCAACGGCCAAGCCTTGCTGATCAAGTACGCCGACATCCTGCAAAGCATCGAACAACGCTATGGCGTCGACCGCCAGGCGCTGGTTTCGGTGTGGGGCATGGAAAGCAATTTTGGCCAGTTCCAGGGCAATAATTCGGTGATCCGTTCCCTGGCAACCCTGGCCTACGAAGGCCGTCGCCCGGCGTTCGCCCAGGCGCAACTGCTGGCGGCGCTGCAGATCATCCAGCATGGCGACATCCATGCCGACCAGATGAAAGGCTCCTGGGCCGGCGCGATGGGCCAGACGCAATTTATCCCGACTACCTATAACACCCACGCCGTCGACTTCGACGGTGACGGTCGCCGTGACATCTGGAACAGCCCGGCCGACGCCCTCGCCTCCACGGCGCACTACCTGCAAAGCTCTGGCTGGCAAAAAGGCCAGCCGTGGGGCTTTGAGGTGCAACAGCTGCCGGCCAACTTTGATTACGCCCTGGCAGACGGCGGCGTACGCAAGACCGTCGCCGAGTGGCTGAAACTCGGCATCCAGTTGCCACCTGGCGCGAGCATGCCGCCCAACGTCGACCAACTGTCCGCTGCCTTGTTGCTGCCGGCAGGCTACCGTGGCCCCGCTTTCCTGGTGCTGGACAACTTCCGCGCGATCCTCAAGTACAACAACTCGTCGTCCTACGCGCTGGCGGTTGGCCTGCTGTCGGAGCGGTTTGGTGGCGGTGGTGTGATTCGTGGCGATTGGCCCAAAGATGAGCTGCCACTGAGCCGCTCCCAACGCATCGATTTGCAGACAGTGCTGAGCGCCAAAGGGTATGACGCGGGCAATGCAGACGGCATCATCGGCGCCAACACGCGCAAGGCGATCCGCGCGGCGCAGCAGTCGCTGGGTTGGCCGGCGGACGGGTATCCGACGGTGAAACTGCTGGAGTCGTTGCAAAGCCAATAGGCCGGCGTATGGCGACTATCGCCTTCGCGAGCAAGCCCGCTCCCACATTCAACGACATTCCAAGGCTGGAACTCGGTCGAATGTGGGAGCGGGCTTGCTCGCGAAGACGGCATCACAAGCGACAATTATTTCAAAACTACATCCTGCTCCAACACCAGCCGCTGCTCCCCCGCATCCAGCCGCACCAACGCGCCCATCGGCAGCGTCAGATTCGGATCGCAGTGCCCACTGCGCCAGCCGGACAACACCGGAATGCACAACGGTGCGAAGGTCTGCTTCAGCAGTCGCTCCAGCGCTGCTTTATCCACACCCGCCACGTCGCCCACCAGCACACCGGCAATTTGCTCCAGCTTGCCGGCCAGGCGCAGGTGAGTCAGCAGGCGGTCGATACGGTAGATCGGCTCGTTGACGTCTTCGATCAGCAAAATGATGCCCTCGGCATCAATCTCATAGGCCGTGCCCATGACTGCGGCGATCATCGACAGGTTGCCGCCCAGCAAGCGTCCACAGGCAATACCCGGCTCAAGGGTGGTCAATGCGTAGGCCACCGGGTGCGCCACGACACTGCCGGCGCCAAGCTGGCCGCGCAGCATGCTGAACAGCGATGACTCCGTGGGCTGTTGTTTGTCGCCCAGCAAATCGGCATTGAGCATTGGCCCGTGGAAAGTCACGAAGCCGGCGTAGCGGCTGATCGCCAGGTGCAACGCGGTGATGTCGCTATAACCCACGAATGGCTTGGGGTTGGCGCGCAGCAGGTCGTAATCCAGGCGATCCAGCAAGCGTGGCGTACCGTAGCCGCCGCGCAGGCAGAAGATGGCATCGATTTCGGGGTCGGCGAAGGCAGCGTGAAGGTCACGCAGGCGCACGTCATCGCTGCCTGCGAGGTAACCGTCGCGCTCGTATACACCAGGGAAAATCCGCAGCTCATGGCCACGGGCACGCATCCATTGCCCGGCTTTTTCAACGTCGAGGGCAGCAGGGCCGGCGGGGGCGATCAGGCCGATGATGCCTTCGGGGCGAAGTGCAGGTACCGCGGCTGCCAGTTCAGTGCTCATCCATAAGTCTCCCATCTATGACGCAGAACGAAATGTGGGAGCGGGCTTGCTCACGAAGGTGGGGTGTCAGTCTACACATCAGGTGACTGAAACACCGCCTTCGCGAGCAAGCCCGCTCCCACACAAGCCACGCCCAAATTACTTCAGGTTAGGCTCAGGAAACCAGGCTAGCCTTGACCAGCTTGGCCTGCTCGTCAGCGTGGTACGAGGAACGCACCAGCGGGCCGGACGCCACGTTCTTGAAGCCCATTTTGTAACCTTCCTCGGCGAACCAGGCGAAGGTGTCCGGGTGCACAAAACGCTGCACCGGCAAGTGGCTGCGCGACGGCTGCAGGTACTGGCCGAGGGTCAGCATGTCGATGTCGTGTTCGCGCATGCGCTTCATGACTTCGATCACTTCTTCGTCGGTCTCGCCCAGGCCCAGCATCAGGCCGGATTTGGTCGGGATGTGCGGCATCATCTGCTTGAATTTCTGCAGCAGGGTCAGCGACCACTGGTAGTCCGAGCCTGGACGCGCAGCCTTGTACAGGCGTGGCACGGTTTCCAGGTTGTGGTTGAACACATCCGGTGGCTCGGCCGCGGTGATTTCCAGCGCGACGTCCATACGGCCACGGTAGTCCGGCACCAGGGTTTCGAGCATCACGTTCGGCGACAACTTGCGGATCTCGCGAATGCAGTCGGCAAAGTGCTGGGCACCGCCGTCACGCAGGTCGTCGCGGTCTACCGAGGTGATGACCACGTATTTGAGCTTCAGGTCGGCGATGGCGATGGCCAGGCTTTCCGGCTCGTTGACGTCCAGAGGCTTCGGCCGGCCATGGCCAACGTCGCAGAACGGGCAACGACGGGTGCAGATGTCACCCATGATCATGAAGGTGGCAGTGCCGCCGGAGAAGCATTCGCCCAGGTTCGGGCAGGACGCCTCTTCGCACACGCTGTGCAGCTTGTGTTTGCGCAGCAGGGCCTTGATACGGTCGACTTCCGGCGAAACCGGGATGCGCACGCGGATCCAGTCAGGTTTTTTCGGCAGTTCGGTGGTCGGGATGATCTTGACCGGGATGCGTGCAACTTTCTCGGCGCCGCGCAGCTTGACGCCGGCTTCCACCTTGGCACGCGGGGCCGGACGCTCGGTGATGTCCAGCGTCGGGATCATGGTTTGCACTGCATCAGTAGTCATAATCAGTCGATTCCGCCCGTAAGGGTCGTCTGCTCAGCATAGTCGAGGTGTTTGACGAGCTGCGCACGCAGCCGGGCACTTACCTCGGCAAATTTAATCGGTGTGGCGTGGTCGCTCAGTTGGGTCATCGCCAACCCTGCGTAACCGCACGGGTTGATGCGCCCGAACGGCGCCAGGTCCATGTCCACGTTCAGGGCCAGGCCATGAAAGGAACAACCGTGGCGAATCCGTAAACCGAGGGAGGCGATTTTCGCGCCGTCCACATACACACCGGGTGCATCGGGCTTGGCCGCGGCGCTCACGCCGTAACTGGCCAACAGCTCGATCAGGCAAGCTTCCATGCGGCTCACCAGGTCACGTACGCCAAAACCCAGCTTGCGTACGTCCAGCAAGAGATAAGCAACAAGCTGACCCGGCCCATGGTAAGTCACTTGACCACCTCGGTCGACCTGCACCACCGGAATATCCCCCGGCAGCAGCAGATGCTCGGCCTTGCCGGCCTGGCCCTGGGTGAATACCGGCGGGTGTTCCACCAGCCAGATTTCATCCGGGGCCGAGCTGCCGCGCTCGTTGGTAAAGCGCTGCATGGCATGCCAGACCGGCTCGTAGGCCATCTGGCCGAGCTCGCGAAAGCCCAGGACCTGAGACATCACAGCACCATGTGCACGAAGCCGGTGGCCCGCAGTTCGCTGTTGATGTCGTAGAGCTGGTCTTGACCGGTCGCAACGATGTGCAACTGGATCGTGGTGTACTTACCGTTGGAGCTCAAACGCTCGTCCACACGGTTGTCGTTGATCGTCGCGTGTTTACGCACGATCTCCAGAATCTTGTCTTTGTTGCCCACACCCGTATCGCTGATCACCTTGACGGGATAGTCCACGTTAGGGAATTCGATCTTTGGCGCCTTTACTTCTACTTCTTTATCGGTCATGGCGTAACGGCCTCGTAAGCGTAAGCCGTGGCGACGGGCAAAGCCCCACGTCAGGTCGACGCGGGGCTTTGCAGGTGCACACTTATCAGTTGAACAAGCTGTAGAAGAATAGACGGATGCTATCCCACACGCGGCGGAAGATACCACCTTCGTCGACGGCGTCCAGCGCGATCAGGTCGGCGCTGTGCACCACCTTGTCGTCCAGCTTCACTTCGACTTTACCGATAACGTCACCCTTGGCGATTGGCGCAACCAATTGCGGGTTCATGGTCATGCTGGCAGCGAGCTTTTTCAGCTGGCCTTTAGGCATGGTCAACGTCAGGTCGTCAGCCAGGCCGGCTTTGACTTGGTGGGTAGCGCCTTTCCATACCGGGGCTTGAGCCAGCTCAGCACCCTTCTGGTAGAAGGTCTGGGTTTCGAAGAAGCGGAAACCGTAGGTCAGCAGCTTTTGCGTCTCGGCCGCGCGGGCCTGCTCGCTGTTAGTACCAAAGACCACGGCGATCAGGCGCTGGCCGTCACGTACGGCGGACGACACCATGCAGTAGCCGGCTTCGTCGGTGTGGCCGGTTTTCAGGCCATCGACAGTCTTGTCGCGCCACAGCAGCAGGTTGCGGTTAGGCTGCTTGATGTTGTTCCAGAAGAATTCCTTCTGGGAGTAGATCGCGTAGTGCACCGGGTCGACGCGGATGATCGCGCGGGCCAGCAGCGCCATGTCGTGAGCCGACGAGTAGTGCTCCGGGTTCGGCAGACCGGTCGGGTTCATGAAGTGGCTGTTGGTCATGCCCAGGTCGCCGGCCGTCTTGTTCATCATGTCGGCAAAGGCGTCTTCGCTGCCGGCGATGTGCTCGGACAGGGCCACGCTGGCGTCGTTACCGGACTGGATGATGATGCCGTGCAGCAGGTCGCTGACAGTCACCTGCGAACCCACCTTGATGAACATCCGCGAACCGCCGGTACGCCAGGCGTTTTCGCTGACAGTGACCGGGTCGTTTTCGCCGATCTGGCCGCGACGGATTTCCAGGGTCGCGATGTACGCCGTCATCAGCTTGGTCAGGCTCGCCGGTGGCAGGCGCTGGTCACCGTTGTTCTCGACCAGCACGTTGCCGCTGGCGGCATCCATGAGGACCCAGGCCTTGGCGGCCAGTTGCGGGGAAGCCGGCACCATTTCAACCGCCCAGGCGGCCGGGGTGATGATCAGCGAAAGAAGCAGGCACGTGCGTTTGGCTAAGGTGGTGATGTTCATCCGTCTCTCGAAATTGCTTATGGAAACTTGCCCTCGCGGGCAAAACTATTCAGACAGCCCGCTGCCAGACTGTCACGTGTTCGGTTGCCCGCTCACCCCTTGCCCCTGGGTTTTTATTGTTCAGAGCCAACAACCAGGGCCCAGACCCGCGCACGCGTCTGAGCCATCAATCTTTCTTATTCGGCGGTGACCACGCTGGGTTGCCCCAGGTTGGCCAGGCGCACGCTGTTCTGTACTTGCGCCACTTCACTTGGCGAACCAATTGGCCCCATGCGCACACGGTGCAGAGTCTGCTGGTTACGCACGATGGAGCTGATGAAAACCGGCGCATTGACCATGCTGCTGAGCTTGGACCTTAACAGTTCTGCCGCGTCCGGGTTGGCGAAAGCGCCGACCTGCAGGTACTGACCGCCCACCGCGGAAGCGCCCGGTGCTGCGTGCGGCACGACCACCGTGTCCGGCGCGTGCTGCGCCGGTGGCGGTGTCCACTGTTCGATCTTGCCGGTTGACGCGGTCACTTGCGGCTGCGGCGTTTGTGGCTCGTTGAGCATCAACGGTGCCGGTTTGCCACGCTGGGCCCAGTACTGCGCCGGGTCGATGCCTTCGACTTTCACGCGTGCGGTGCCGATTTCGGCATAACCGAGTTTCTTCGCGGCGGCGTAGGACAAGTCGATGATCCGGTCCGAATAGAACGGCCCACGGTCGTTGACCCGCAGGATCACCGTGCGGTTGTTGTCCAGGTTGGTCACGCGTACGTAGCTGGGCAGCGGCAGGGTCTTGTGGGCCGCGCTCATGCCGTACAGGTCATACACTTCGCCGTTGGCGGTGTTCTGGCCATGGAACTTGGTGCCGTACCAGGACGCCGTGCCCGATTGGACGTAGGTCTTGGAATCCTGCAGCGGGAAGTAATTCTTGCCCAACACGGTATACGGGTTGGCCTTGTAAGGCCCGGTGTGCAGGGTCGGCGTGGCATCCGGGATTTTCGATACGTCGACATCCCACCACGGCGCGCCGTCTTTGTGCGCGCGGTTGATGTCCAGGCCCGGCTGGGCGCGAACGATACCGCCACCGCCCTTCTGCGCCGGCGCGCGGCTTGTGGTGGTGGTAGAAGAACAACTGACAACCAGCAAGGACAACGCGGCAAACGCCACCAGCTTGAGCGGTTTATTGAACGGCGATGCCCGCATTACTTGTTGCCCCGTGCTTGGACCAGCATGTCTGACAGCTGATGCACGGCCATGGCGTACATCACACTGCGGTTATAACGCGTGATTGCGTAAAAATTCTTCAGGCCCATCCAGTATTCCGGGCCGTTTTCGCCTTCCAGGCGGAACGCCGTCACCGGCATATCATCGCGTGGCGCATTCTGACTCGACCAGCCCAGGGCTCGCAACTCCCCGACGGTCTTGACCGGCTCGATTCCCTGAGTCAAACCTTCGTCGGCGCGCTCGCCGGTGACATCGGCACGGATCACCACCGGCTCGCCGGACACCCAGCCATGGCGCTTGAAGTAGCTGGCCACGCTGCCAATGGCGTCATCCGGATTGCTCCAGATATTGATGTGGCCGTCGCCGTCGAAATCCACGGCGTATGCACGAAAGCTGCTCGGCATGAACTGCGGCAAGCCCATCGCACCGGCATAGGAGCCCTTGAGGGTCAGCGGGTCGACCTGCTCTTCGCGGGCCAGCAGCAGAAATTCGCGCAGCTCCTTGCGGAAGAACTCGGCGCGCGGCGGGTAATCGAAGCCCAGGGTCGACAAGGCGTCGATCACCCGGTAACTGCCGGTATTGCGCCCGTAAAAGGTTTCAATGCCGATGATCGCGACGATGACCTGGGCCGGCACGCCGTACTCCTGCTCGGCGCGGGCCAGCGCGGCTTCGTGCTGGCGCCAGAAGTCCACACCCCGCGCCACGCGGGCGTCGGCGAGGAACATCGGGCGGTATTCTTTCCACTGTTTCACGCGCTCGGCGGGACGCGAGATCGCATCGAGGATCGCCTGCTTGCGCTGGGCTTCGCGGAACACGCCCATCAGCTGTTCACCGGCGAAACCGTAGTCGCGGGTCATTTCACCGACAAATTCGGCGACCTGGGGTGAGCCATCGTAGTCACCGGCCTGCGCCTCTTGCGTCGCGCCCAGCAGCCCAATCAGGCTCATCCAGGACGCATGCCGAGTCGCCCAGCCGCGCATTACTTGCATTGACATCTTCACCTTATTCAAACCTGTGCGATCCACTTGCGATGCGTGTGAATCGACATCAAAACCCCAAACGCTGACAGCAATGTCACCAGCGAAGTTCCGCCGTAGCTAATGAACGGCAACGGCACCCCAACCACCGGCAGCAGGCCACTGACCATACCGATGTTGACGAAAACGTAAACAAAAAAAGTCATGGTCAGGCTGCCGGCGAGCAGTTTGCCGAACAGCGTCTGCGCCTGCGCGGTGATCACCAAACCGCGACCAATCAACAGCAGATAAATCAGCAACAGCGCGCAAATGCCTACCAGGCCGAACTCTTCGCCCATTACGGCAATGATGAAGTCGGTGTGGCTTTCGGGCAAAAAGTCCAGGTGCGACTGAGTGCCCAGTAACCAGCCCTTACCAAATACTCCGCCGGAACCGATGGCGGCCTTGGACTGGATGATGTTCCAGCCGGTGCCCAGCGGGTCACTCTCCGGGTCGAGGAACGTCAGGATCCGCTGCTTCTGGTAGTCGTGCATAAAGAAGAACCACATCGCCACGGCCACGGGGATGGCGGCGGCCAGCACGCTGAGGATCCAGCGCCAGCGCAGGCCGCCCATAAACAGTACGAACGCACCGCCCGCGAGGATCAGCAGCGAGGTGCCGAGGTCGGGCTGGCGCACGATCAGGATGAACGGCACGCCAATCAATATCAGGCTGATGCCCACGTGCTTGAGCTGCGGCGGCAAGGTGCGCTTGGACAAATACCAGGCGATGGTTGCCGGCATCAAAATCTTCATGAATTCCGACGGCTGGAAGCGGATCACCCCTGGAATGTTGATCCAGCGCGTCGCGCCCATGGCGTTGTGGCCCATTACGTCCACCACCACCAGCAGCAATACGCCGGCGACATAACCAAGCGGCACCCAGCGCGCCATGAAACGCGGTTCGAGCTGGGCAATCACCACCATCGACAACAGGCCCAAGCCGAACGACGACGCCTGCTTGATCAGCAGGTCCCAGTTCTTGCCGCTGGCCGAATACAGCACGAACAGGCTGCCGGCCGCCAAGGTCAGCAACAGGATCAGCAACGGGCCATCAATGTGCATGCGCTGCAATAACGTCGCGCGGCGACGCATCACATCCTCGCTGGAGAGGATGCGGTCAAAATTACTCTTCACGGGCCGTAACCTCGGTGTTTGAAGGGGGGCCGCCATATTCGGATTTGAGCCTGCCGTCGTCGGCCAACAGCCAGGCGTCCATGATCTGGCGCACCACGGGTGCAGCCACGCCGGAGCCGGACTCGCCGTTTTCGACCATTACTGCCACGACGATTTTCGGGTCGTCTGCCGGGGCAAAACCGACGAACAAGGCGTGGTCGCGGTGGCGTTCCTGAACCTTGGAGCGGTCGTATTTCTCGCCCTGCTTGATCGCGACCACCTGCGCGGTACCACTCTTGCCGGCAATGCGGTATTGCGCGCCGGCCGCCGCTTTGCGCGCGGTGCCACGGGCGCCGTGCATCACTTGCTGCATGCCGTGGTTGACCTTGGTCCAGTCGGACGGGTCACGCAGCACGATGTCGGGAATCGGGTTTTCATCCACAGGCTTTTCGCCTTCGATGGTCTTGGCCAGGTGCGGACGGTTCCAGATGCCTTTGTTGGCAACCAGCGCCGTGGCCTGGGCCAGTTGCAGCGGTGTGGCCTGCATGTAGCCTTGGCCGATGCCGAGGATCAGGGTTTCGCCCGGGAACCACGCCTGGCGACGGGTGGCGCGCTTCCACTCCCGCGACGGCATCAGGCCGGGGGATTCTTCGAACATGTCCAGGGAGACTTTCTGACCCAGGCCGAACTTGCCCATGTAGGCAGACAGCCGGTCGATGCCCAGCTTGTGGGCCAGGTCGTAAAAATAGGTGTCGTTGGAGCGCATGATCGCGGTGTCCAGGTCGACATAGCCGTCACCGGTACGGTTCCAGTTACGGTATTTGTGATCGTAGTTGGGCAGCATGTAGTAGCCCGGGTCGAACACGCGGCTTGATGCGGTGACCACGCCCGAATCCAGGCCGGCAATCGCCACCGCCGGCTTGATGGTCGAACCCGGCGGATACAACCCGCGCAGCACGCGGTTGAACAGCGGCCGGTCGATGGAATCACGCAGCTCGGCGTAGGCCTTGAAGCTGATGCCGGTGACGAACAGGTTGGGGTCGAAGCTTGGCTGACTGACCATCGCCAGCACTTCGCCGGTTCTCGGGTCCAGTGCCACTACCGCGCCGCGCCGGCCACCCAGGGCCATTTCGGCCGCTTCCTGCAACTTGATGTCCAGGCTCAACACAATGTCTTTGCCCGGCACCGGGTCGGTGCGCTTGAGCACGCGCAACACGCGGCCGCGGGCGTTGGTCTCAACTTCCTCGTAACCCACCTGGCCATGCAGCTCCGGCTCGTAGAAACGCTCGATGCCGGTTTTACCAATATGGTGGGTGCCGCTGTAATTCACCGGATCGAGGCTTTTCAGCTCTTTCTCGTTGATGCGCCCCATGTAACCGACGGAGTGGGCAAAGTGCGGCCCTTGCGGGTAATGCCGCACCAACTGCGCCACCACTTCCACACCGGGCAGGCGGAACTGGTTCACGGCGATTCGCGCGATCTGCTCTTCGGTCAGCTCGAACAGGATCGGCACCGGCTCGAATGGCCGGCGCCCCTGCTTCATGCGTTTTTCGAAGATCACCCGGTCTTCCGGCGTCAGCTGCAGCACCTCGACGATCACATCGAGGATTTGCTGCCAGTCGCCGGAACGCTCGCGGGTCATGCTCAGGCTGAAGCTGGGCCGGTTATCGGCCACCACCACGCCATTGCGGTCGAAAATCAGCCCACGGGTCGGCGGAATCGGCTGCACATGCACCCGGTTATTTTCCGACAGCGTGGAGTGATAGTCGTACTGGATCACCTGCAGGAAATACAGGCGCGCAATCAGCACACCGATCAGCCCCACCACCAGAAAGGCACCGAACACGACCCGCGCGCGTACCAGACGTGCGTCTTTCTCGTGGTCCTTGATGCGGATCGGCTGGGTCATCGGCAGGGGCGCAGATTATTTGTGGTAAGGGTGCCCGGACAGAACTGTCCAGGCGCGATACAGCTGTTCACCGATCAGAATCCTTACCAACGGGTGCGGCAGCGTCAGCGCTGACAACGACCAGCGCTGGTCCGCCCGCGCACAGACTTCCGGCGCCAGCCCTTCGGGCCCGCCGACCATGAAGTTGACCGTGCGCGAATCCAGGCGCCAGCGATCCAGCTCCACCGACAATTGCTCGGTGCTCCAGGGTTTGCCGTGCACCTCGAGGGTGACGATGCGCTCGTTGGGGCCGACCTTGGCCAGCATGGCTTCGCCTTCCTGACGGATAAAGCGCGCCACATCGGCATTCTTGCCCCGGGTGTTGAGCGGTATTTCCACCAGTTCCAGCGACAGCTCAGCGGGCAGACGCTTGGCATATTCGTGCCAACCTTCTTCCACCCACTTGGGCATGCGTGAACCGACAGCGATCAGACGCAGGCGCACAGCCGTTCCTTATTCCTGGTCTTTGTTGAGCTTGTCGAAGTGCGCGTGGCCCACTTCCGGGCTGTGGTGCTTGCCATCAGCGGCACGGCTCTGCTCGGCGCCCTTCCACAGACGCTCCAGGTCGTAGAACTGACGGGCATTGGAAGTCATCATGTGAACGATCACGTCGTCCATGTCCAGCAGCACCCAGTCGCTGTCGCCCTTGCCTTCTTCACCCAGCGGCTTCACGCCTTGGGCTTTGACGGCTTCGCGAACCTTGTCCAGCATCGCGCCGATCTGGCGGTTGGAGGTACCGGTGGCGATGATCATGAAGTCGGTGATGCTCTGCTTGTCGCGCACGTCCAGCACCTGGATGTCCTGGGCCTTAACGTCTTCCAGGGCAGCCACGGCGACTTTAACCAGCTCTTCGCCAGCCAGCTCAGGGCCGGTGTGCGCTTCAACTGGCAGCGGGGCGCTTTTGAAAGTGCCTTTGCGCTTAACTTTGCTTACGTCTTTGTTCGTCATATAAAACTCGTTTTGCTCGTATGTTCGGGCGCTTGCTGCACGACTGTGCGTGCGATCAAACGCGCCTTTTCAGTTCGACGCACGGTAAAGCCCGTGCGCATCGATGTAGGCCAGGACCGCGTCAGGCACCAGGAAACGTACCGACTTCCCGCTGGCCAGCAGTTGACGGATCTGGGTGGCGGACACCGCAAGCGGGGTCTGCCAGACGAATGCAATATTCCCGTTCGGCCCGGTCAGGGCCAAGGGGTCACTTACCGACCGCGCGGCCAGCAGGTTGCGCAAGGCATCCGGCGGTTCGCTGTCGGCATCCGGGCGTTGCAAAACCAGGATGTGGCAATGCTGGAGGAGTTCCTCCCAGCGATGCCAAGAGGGCAGGCCGCAAAATGCGTCCCAGCCCAAAAGCAGAAACAACTGGTCGTCTGCGGCCAACTCGGCACGCATCAGTTCCAGGGTATCGACAGTGTAGGACGGTTTATCGCGCTTGAGCTCGTGGTCGTCCACCACCAGCGGCGCAATGCCGTCTACCGCCAGGCGCACCATTTCCAGGCGTTGTTGCGGTGATACCTGCGGCGTATCGCGATGCGGTGGCCGCGCGTTGGGCATCACCCGCAGCTCATCCAGCGCGAGGGCGTCCGCCACTTCCAGGGCACTGCGCAAATGGCCGATGTGCACGGGGTCGAAGGTACCGCCGAGCAGCCCGATGCGTTTAGCCATCAAGTGCGCACGTGACCGTCGCCGAACACCACGTACTTCTCGCTGGTCAGGCCTTCAAGGCCAACCGGGCCGCGTGCGTGGAGTTTGTCGGTGGAGATGCCGATTTCCGCCCCCAGGCCATATTCGAAGCCGTCGGCAAAACGCGTCGAGGCGTTGACCATCACCGAAGCGGAATCCACTTCGTTGAGGAAACGCCGGGCATCACTGAAATGCTCGGAAACAATGGCATCGGTGTGCTTGGAGCCGTATTTATTGATGTGCTCGATGGCCTGGTCCAGGTCGTCGACGATGCGGATCGACAGGATCGGCGCCGTGTACTCGGTGTACCAGTCCTGCTCTGTCGCCTCGATCACGTCCGCGCCCAGCAGCGCACGGGTACGTTCACAACCGCGCAGTTCCACGCCCTTGTCACGGTAGATGGCAGCCAGCGGCGGCAGCACGCGATCGGCAATGCCGACGTGCACCAGCAGGGTTTCCATGGTGTTGCAGGGGGCGTAGCGGTGGGTCTTGGCGTTGTCGGCGATGCGGATCGCCTTGTCGATGTCGGCGGCAACGTCGATGAACACGTGGCACACGCCGTCGAGGTGCTTGATCACTGGCACTTTCGCATCGCGGCTCACGCGCTCGATCAGGCTCTTGCCACCGCGCGGCACGATCACGTCGACAAATTCCGGCATGGTGATCAGCGCGCCAACGGCGGCGCGGTCGGTGGTTTCCACCACTTGCACCACTTCAGCCGGCAGCTCGGCCACGGCCAGGCCCTGCTGAATGCAGGCGGCGATGGCGCGGTTGGAATTAATCGCCTCGGAACCGCCACGCAAGATGGTGGCGTTGCCGGACTTGAGGCACAGGCTCGCGGCGTCGATGGTCACGTTCGGGCGCGACTCATAGATAATGCCGATCACGCCCAGGGGCACGCGCATTTTGCCGACCTGGATACCGGACGGCAGGTAACGCATGTCGCGGATTTCACCGATGGGGTCAGGCAGTTTGGCCACCTGACGCAGGCCTTCGATCATGTCGTCGATACGCGCCGGGGTCAGCGCCAGGCGGTCCAGCAGGGCTGGCTCCAGGCCATTGGCGCGGCCATTGGCCAGGTCCTGTTCATTGGCGGCGGCCAGCTCGGAGCGCGAAGCATCCAGAGCATCGGCGGCGGCCAACAGGGCACGGTTCTTCTGCGCAGTGCTCGCACGGGCGATCAACCGCGAGGCCTGCCGGGCAGCGCGACCCAGGCGGGTCATGTAGTCAAGAACGGACTCAGTCATGGTCAGGGAGTCTTGGCAAAGAGGAAAGCGGCAGATTATAGCTGTGACGCCGCCCGACTGACAGCGGTGAGGGGCGGATGGTCGAAATGAACTGTAAAAACTTGGGGTTCAGCGGTAATTAAGGTGGGAGTTGTTATTATTCCGTCACATTTAGCCGCATTAACCCTGATCGCCATGTCCAGTTTTGCCCCTCAGCTCCCCGCCAGCGCCCTGCCCGACAGCTTCTTCGACCGCGACGCGCAACTACTCGCGCGCGAATTACTCGGAAAAGTCATACGCCACCGCGTGGGCGATATCTGGCTTTCAGCGCGAATTATTGAAACCGAAGCCTATTACGTGGCCGAAAAAGGCAGTCACGCGTCGCTCGGCTATACAGAAAAGCGTAAGGCTTTGTTTCTGGATGGTGGGCACATCTACATGTACTACGCCCGTGGCGGCGATTCGCTGAACTTCAGCGCTCAGGGCCCAGGCAATGCCGTGCTGATCAAATCGGCCTATCCGTGGGTCGATGAGATCTGCGGCCCGGCGAGTCTGGCGCAGATGCTGCTGAACAACCCCGATGCCAACGGCCACCCTCGCCCCGCGCAGAAACTCTGCGCGGGCCAGACGCTGCTGTGCAAAGCCTTGGGACTGAAAGTGCCAATGTGGGATGCCAAGCGTTTTGACCAGGAACTGCTCTACGTTGAAGACGTGGGCCAGGCGCCGTCGCAGATCATCCAGACCACGCGCCTGGGCATTCCCAGCGGGCGCGATGAGCACTTGATGTACCGCTTTGTCGATGCTGGCTACGCGCCTTACTGCACCCGGAACCCGCTGCGCCGGGGCCAGGTAGAAGGCCGCGATTATTTTTTGATTTGAATTGATTGAGACTGCTGTTCGCGCCGGTCATTGATCCCAGCCACACAGCAGATCCAATGTGGGAGCGGGCTTGCTCGCGAATGCGGTGTGTCAGCTGCGGATTCCTTCACTGAGACACCGCGTTCGCGAGCAAGCCCGCTCCCACAGGTGATGACCACTGTCTCAGATTCTGTATTACCTACCTGGAGTGGCGTTTTATGGGCCAATGGCTCGATAGCATTACCGGCTGGCTGACCCTGAACCCGCAATGGCTGGCCGTCGCGGTGTTTATCGTCGCGTGCGTGGAGTGCCTGGCTATCGCCGGGCTGATCGTGCCGGGCACGGTGTTGCTGTTTGCCATTGCGGCGCTCGCCGGCAGTGGCGCGCTGTCCTTGAGTGAAACCCTGTTGCTGGGTTTCCTCGGCGGCTTGCTGGGCGACGGGGTTTCCTACTACCTGGGCCGACATTTCCATCAGAACATCCGACGCTTGCCCGGCCTGCGCCACCATCCTGAATGGATGAACGGCGCGGAAACCTACTTCCACAAATACGGCATCGCCAGCCTGTTGGTAGGACGTTTCATCGGGCCGTTACGCCCGATGCTGCCGATGGTGGCCGGGATGTGCGACATGCCCTTCCCGCGCTTTGCCGCCGTGAGCGTGTTGGCGGCGGCCGGCTGGTCGGTGGCCTATCTGCTGCCGGGCTGGGCCACCGGCGCGGCCTTTCGCCTGCCACTGCCGGCCGGTTTCTGGCCGCAGGCAGGTATCGTCGCGGCCTGCCTGGCGGTGTTGCTGGGCCTGAGCTTGAACAGCAGCCTGCGCGGCCATCGTCGCGCCACCTTGTGGATGGGTTGCGCAAGCCTGACGCTGTTGATCGCCCTGTTCATTGGCTACCCGCACCTCAATGACTTTGATCAGGGTTTGAGCGCACTGGTGCAGGAACACCGTAGCCCCTGGCTGGACGAGGTGATGGTGCGGATTACCCAGCTGGGTGAGTTCAGGAAGATGTTTGTCGCCAGCGCCATCTTCACCGGCTTGCTGCTGCTGGCGCGGCAGTGGCGTCATGCCGTGTTCGTGGGCGCCACACTGGCTGGCGCGGCGGTGACCAACACCGGCACCAAGCTGTTTTTCGCCCGTGGCCGGCCGGAAATCCTCACGGACCCGCTGACCAGTTTCAGCATGCCCAGCGGCCACGCCTCCGGCGCATTTGCGTTTTTCCTGGCGCTGGCGGTACTGGCCGGTCGCGGCCAGCCCACGCGATTGCGCCTGACCTGGATGCTGCTGGGCTGTATTCCGGCGGCCTTCATTGCGCTGTCGCGCGTCTATCTCGGCGCACATTGGCCCACGGACATCCTGGCCGGTACGTTGCTGGCGATGACGGTGTGTGCGTTCAGCCTGACTGTCATCCAGCATCAACGCTCGCTGCCGGCGATGCCGCGCAAGACCTGGTGGCTGCTGCTGCCGGTGCTGGTGGCGCTCATGAGTTTTATCGCCCTGACCGGCACCTCCCACGCCCTGCTGCGCTACGCCTACTGAGTGAAGAGTTCGCCCTGCAACTCGTCGAGCAACATCTGGATGGCATCCAGGCGTTGCTGCGGGTCGTCGAGTTGCAGCAGGTCGATCTTGTCGGCCTCGGTGAACGGCAGCAGATAGGCCAGTTGGTTACCCAAGGCTTGCTGGCCATCGGCGTGGGTGCCCATGTCCAGCGAGGCAACCATCGGATGCTCAGCCAGCGCCTGGAGCAATGCCAGCAGGTCGGCGTCCTCTTCGCCCAGCGGTTGATCCGGCAGTTCTTCGAGCCACTGCACCTCGGCGACCAGTAGCTGGTCCTTCTGCACCCCGGTGTCACGCACGCGGAACCTGCGCCCGCCTTCGACGCGAATCCCCAGCAGGCCGTTGTCTTGTTGCTTGAAGTCGCGAATCAGCGCTTCACAGCCGATCAGCGCGTAGCCGTCCGGGGCCATGCCCACTTCCCTGCCGCTTAAGATGCACACCACGCCGAAGCTTTCGCCCTTTTTCATGCAGCGGCTGATCATGTCCAGGTAGCGCGCCTCGAACAGTTGCAAGTCGAGGGTGCAGCCAGGGAACAGCACGGTATTGAGCGGGAACAGCGCCAGACTCATAGAGGTTTCCTTAAACCCGGTTTAAACGATCACGGACACGGCCAGCGGCAGGAACACCGCCGTGGCCACGCCCATCAGACTCATGGCCAACGCCGCGAAAGCGCCGCACTCTTCGCTTTCCTGCAGCGCGACCGAGGTGCCGACCGCATGCGCGGTCATGCCCAGGGCCATGCCGCGCGCTTCGGGGCTGTGCACGCCCAGGCGCGACAGGTACGCCGGGCCGATCATCGCGCCGACCACCCCGGTGATCAACACAAACACCGCCGCCAGGGCCGCCACTCCACCGATCTGCTCGGCCACCAGCATGGCGATCGGCGAGGTCACCGACTTGGGCGCCATGGTCATCAGCATCCTATGCTCAGCGCCAAACCACCAGCCCAGCAGCACACACAGGCCGGTGGCCAACACGCCACCTACCACCAGCGTAGTAAAAATCGGCCAGAACAATTGGCGGATCCGCCGCAGATTCAGGAACAGCGGCACGGCCAGGGCCACGGTCGCAGGGCCAAGCAGGATGCCCATGATCTCGGTGCTTTTGCGGTACTCGACGTAAGTCAGGCCACAGCTGAGCAATACGCCGATCACCAGCAGCATGGACACCAGCACCGGCTGCAGGAAGATCCAGCGGGTTTTCTCGAAGGCCGCCAGCACCAGTTGATAGGCGCCAAGGGTAATACCGATGCCGAACAGAGGGTGATGAATGACCGCCGTCCATGCGCCTTGCCAGTCGAAGGTCATTGATCCTTCTCCTTGCGCTTGACCATCTGCTGCATCAGCACACCGACAAAGCCCATGGCGATCACCAGCGACAGCACCAGTGCGCCGACGATAGCCCAGAAGTCGGCAGCGATGTCCTTGGCGTACACCATCACGCCCACGGCCGGCGGCACCAGCAGCAATGGCAAGTAACGCAACAGGCTGCTGGCGGCCAGGCTCAAGGGCTCGCCGACTTCACCGCGCCAGATCAGGAAGCCCAGCATCAGCAGCAAGCCGATGATCGGCCCCGGCAGCACCGGCACCAGCAAATGGTTGATCGCGGTGCCGATCAATTGAAACAGCACCAGCCATGTCAGGCCCCGTAACAGCATCGGTTATCTCCCCCTCAAAACCCGCCCGCATTATAAGCACGCCGGCTCTATGCTTCGGCATTCGCCAAAAGCATGGTGGGTTGACCGGGTGGGTTGCCCATGATGATCTACCCTGGATTTGGCCCACCTATAAAAACGATGAACCAAGGAGAGTCGCAATGCCCTATGTACCTGTAGCGCAGCTCAAAGATTATGTCGGCAAGGAACTGGGACGTTCCGAATGGCTCACCATCGACCAGGCGCGTATCAACCTGTTCGCAGAGGCCACCGGCGATCATCAGTTCATCCACGTCGACCCGGTCAAGGCCGCGCAGACCCCGTTCGGCAGCACCATTGCCCACGGTTTCCTGTCGCTGTCGTTGATGCCCAAGCTGATGGAAGACCTCCTGATCGTGCCCGAAGGCCTGAAGATGGCGGTCAACTATGGCTTGGACAGCGTGCGCTTCATCCAACCGGTCAAGGTCAACTCCAAGGTGCGCCTGAACGTGACGCTCAACGACGTCACCGAGAAAAAGCCTGGCCAATGGCTACTCAAAGCCACCGCCACCCTGGAAATCGACGGGCAGGAAAAACCGGCTTACGTCGCCGAGTCGTTGTCGCTCTACTTCGTGTAAGCCCGCGCCTGTGGTGGGGATATAAACCTCACCACAGCGTATGTAAATTTATGTATGAAACTCGCAGCTGCGGCATACTCGGCGCTCAATTATCCGGATCCCGCTATGCGCCCACTCGCTCCCCTTGCCCTTGCCCTGTTGCTCACCGCTTGCGGAGACGGCGAATCGCTGTTGCCGCCCGATGCGCGCCTGCCCGATGGCGGCCGTTACCGGGGCGATGTGGTCAATGGTTTGCTGCAAGGCCAGGGCCGGGTCGACTACCCCAACGGCAGCTGGTACGCCGGCCAGTTCGACAAAGGCCAATGGCACGGCCAGGGTGAATGGCATGGCAGTAACGGCGAGGTCTATAAAGGTCAGTTCCAGCAAGGCCTGTTCGATGGCCAGGGCAGCCTGACCACGGCGGGCAGCAGTTACGTCGGTGGTTTCAAGAATGGCCGGCGCAACGGCGAGGGCACCCTCAAAGAGGGGCAAATGACCTATCGCGGCGAATTCAAGGACGATCAATATTCCGGCCTCGGCCGCCTCGAGCTGGCCGACGGCAGCCAATATCAGGGCCAGTTCGCCCACGGCAAACCGAATGGCGAAGGCCAGCGTAACGACGACAGTGGCAACCAGTTCAGCGGCCACTTTGTCGATGGCCAACTCGAAGGCAATGGCACGTTCAACAGCGCCGACGGCGACATCTATGTCGGCCAGTTCAAACAGAACCAGCTCAATGGCAAAGGCCGCTATGAAAACGCCGACGGCGACGTGTGGATCGGCCAGTTCAAGGAAGGCGCCCTCAGCGGCAAAGGCGAGCTGATCGGCGTGGACGGCAGCCACTATGTCGGCCAGTTCAGCGACTGGCGCTTCACCGGCGAAGGCCGCTTGAACCTTACCGACGGCAGCTTCTATATCGGGGGGTTCGACAGCGACAGCTATCAAGGCAAGGGCACCCTCGTGCTCACCGATGGCACCGTAGAGGCCGGCACCTGGGTCAATGGCATGCGCGTGCGCGACGCCGACGGCAAGCTGCTGCCCGACCCGCTGGAAATCGGCATACTGGCCCAAGGCCGCTTACTCGATGCCGCCCTCGCCGCCGTGCCCGCCTCCACCCCCGCCGTCGAGCTGTACACCCTGGTGCTGGCCGGCGACGGCAAGCAAAGCGTGTTCCTGCGCGAAGCCGATTATGTGAGCAACATGCTCGCCACCCGTTTCGGCGCGCGCGGGCAGATTCGCCTGGTCAACCACCGCGACCATATTGCCGACCGCCCTCTGGCCACGCGCGAAAGCCTGCGCCGCGCCGTGCAAACCCTGGCCGAGCGCACGGGGCCGGAAGACCTGGTGTTTATCTACATGACCAGCCATGGCACTCACGAACACGAACTGGTGCTCGACCAACCGCGCATGGAACTGGCCGACCTGCCGGCCGATGAACTGGCCGCCGTGCTCGCCCCGCTGAAACACCGCGACAAGGTCATCGTGATTTCCGCCTGCTACTCCGGTGGGTTTATCCCGGCGCTCAAAGATGAGCGCACGCTGATCATGACCGCCTCGCGTGCCGATCGCGTGTCCTTCGGCTGCTCCGAGGAAGCGGACTTCACCTACTTTGGCGATGCACTTTTCGCACAAGCTTTAAACCAGACAGATGACTTACAGCAGGCTTTCAAACTGGCACAAATGCACGTGTCCGAGCGCGAACAGGCGGACAACTTCGAAGCGTCCGAACCGCAGATATGGGCGCCCAAAGGCGTGATCGCCCATTGGCAGTTATTACGTAAACAGCAGGCACGAAAGGCGCTCGAAAGCGTCTCAATGAATAGCAAGGAAGCCAAAGGCAACTAAGCTGTAACGTGTAACAAGGGGGAAACACCATGTACCTGACACCACAACATATCTTGCTCGCCGGGGCCTCGGGCCTCACCGGCGAACACCTGCTCGACCGCCTGCTCAACGAACCTACCGTGACCCGCGTACTGGCGCCTAGCCGCAAGCCGCTGGCTGAACACCCGCACCTGGAAAACCCGGTGGGTGATCCAGTGGCGTTGCTGCCGCAACTGAGCGGCCAGGTCGATATCGCCTTCTGCTGCCTGGGCACCACAATCAAACAGGCTGGCTCCGAAGCGGCCTTTCGCGCGGTCGACCTGGATATGGTCGTGGCCTTCGCCAAGCGCGCTCGGGAAATGGGCGCGCGGCACCTGATCGTGATCAGTGCAATTGGCGCCGACCCGAAATCCTCGATCTTCTACAACCGCGTCAAAGGCGAAATGGAGCAGGCGTTGAAGGCCCAGGACTGGCCGCAACTGACGATCGCGCGACCTTCGCTGTTGCTGGGAGAGCGCCTGGAACCCCGTTTGGCTGAACAGCTCGCCGGGCCGTTGTCGCGGCTGATTCCGGGCAAGTACCACGGCATTGAAGTCTGCGAGCTGGCCCGGGCCATGTGGCGCCTGGCGCTGGAAGAGCAGGACGGGGTGCGGGTGGTCGAGTCGGATGAGTTGCGCAAGCTCGGCAAGTAACGTCGTTCAGCTTTGGCACACAATAAACGGTGGGAGCGGGCTTGCTCGCGAAGGCGGTGGATCAGTCAACTTAGGCATCGACTGACACACCGCCTTCGCGAACAAGCCCGCTCCCACATTGGTTTTGTGTTGCCTGCAAGGTTGGTGCTACAGACCACCGGTTGCGTTGAAGCCCACACCCAACACCGTCAGAACCGACAGCGGCAACAGCAGTGTGTCGAGCAGCGCGCTGGCCGGCAGGTCGATGTGCGGATAGCTCGGCGCTTCAGCGCCAAATCGGTCCTTGGCGCAACAGCCACCGTCAATCGCATACAAATCCAGCCGCGTGCCGGCGTACACCACCGGCGCGCCAGGCTGCGCTGCGTCCAGCGTGCGTGCGGTAGCGCAGCCCGTCAGTTGCAGCGCCAGCAGCACTAACAGGGCTTTATTCATCGCTGCTCAAATGGTGCTCGCCCCAACGCGGCAGCATGTCCTGGGGAATGTTCAGCAGGTTGAGAATCCGCGCCACTACAAAATCCACCAGGTCATCAATGGTCTGCGGCTGGTGATAAAAGCCGGGCGAAGCCGGCAAGATGGTCACGCCCATGTTCGACAACTTGAGCATGTGCTCCAGATGGATGCTCGAATACGGCGCCTCGCGCGGCACCAGAATCAGCTGGCGGCGCTCCTTCAAGGTCACGTCCGCCGCGCGCTCGATCAAGTTGTTGCAGGCGCCCGTCGCAATCGCCGACAAGGTGCCGGTAGAGCACGGCACCACCACCATCGCCGCCGGCGCCCCGGAGCCTGAGGCCACGGGCGACATCCAATCCTCTTTGCCGTAAACCTTGATCTGCCCTGCCGCCGCACCCGTGTATTCGGTGAGGAAGGCTTGCATCATCTGCACTTTGGGCGGCAGCGCGACATCAGTTTCGGTGGCCAACACCAACTGCGCGGCCTTGGAGATCAAAAAATGCACCTCGCGGTCTTCGCGCACCAGGCAATCGAGCAGACGCAGGCCATAGGGCGCGCCGGAGGCACCGGTCATCGCCAGGGTGACGCGTTCCGGGCCGCTCATTTGAGCGCCTCGGCCAGCTTGCCGTGCAAGCCGCCGAAGCCACCGTTGCTCATCACCACGATGTGGGTGCCCGGCGTGGCTTGATGCTTGACGTGCTCAATGATGCCCTCAATGGAATCGCAAACGGTTGAGGGCACGGTGCACAGCGCAGCAATGCCCGGCAGGTCCCAGCCAAGGTTGGGCGGCGCATACCAGACCACTTGGTCGGCGTCATTGACGCTTTCCGGCAGGCCATCGCGGTGTGCGCCCAGCTTCATGGAATTGGAGCGCGGCTCGACAATGGCAATGATCGGCGCATCGCCGACCTGCTTGCGCAGGCCATCCAGCGTGGTGGCAATGGCCGTCGGGTGGTGGGCAAAGTCGTCGTAGATGGTAATCCCGTTGACGTCGGCGACTTTCTCCATGCGGCGCTTCACGCTTTTGAAAGCACTCAACGCGGCGATGCCCATGGCGGGCACCACGCCCACATGTCGCGCGGCCGCCAGGGTGACCAAGGCGTTGGCGACGTTGTGCTGGCCAGTCATGCCCCACTCGACGATGCCTTGGGCTTGCCCTTCAAACAGCACTTCAAATCTGGAACCGTCTTCGCTGAGCAGGTTGACCTGCCACTGCCCGCCCGCGCCGGTGGTTTGCACCGGGGTCCAGCAGCCCATATCGATCACACGCTGCAAGGCCGGCTCGGTGGTCGAATGGATGACCAGGCCTTCGCTCGGTATGGTGCGCACCAAGTGGTGGAACTGGCGCTCGATGGCCGGCAGATCGGGGAAGATGTCGGCGTGATCGAACTCAAGGTTGTTCAGGATCGCCGTGCGCGGGCGGTAATGGACGAACTTGGAGCGTTTGTCGAAGAACGCGCTGTCGTATTCATCTGCCTCGATCACGAAGAACGGCGTGTCACCCAGGCGCGCCGACACCGCAAAGTTTTGCGGCACACCGCCAATCAAAAAGCCCGGGCTCATGCCTGCGTGCTCCAACACCCACGCGAGCATGCTGCTGGTGGTGGTCTTGCCGTGAGTGCCGGCCACCGCGAGTACCCAGCGACCTTGCAACACGTGGTCCGCCAGCCACTGCGGGCCGGAGACATAAGGCAAACCTTTATTGAGTACGTACTCGACCGCCGGGTTGCCCCGCACCATGGCGTTGCCGATCACCACCAGGTCTGGCACCGGGTCGAATTGCGACGGATCGTAGCCTTGGGTCAACTCGATACCCTGGGCCTGCAGTTGCGTGCTCATGGGCGGGTAAACGTTGGCGTCGGAGCCGGTGACGTGGTGGCCCAGCTCTTTGGCCAGAACCGCCATCGAACCCATGAAGGTGCCGCAAATACCGAGAATATGAATGTGCATGGTTGACCTCGTAAAACATCGAGGCAGGTTAGCGCAGGGAGGGGAAAATCGCACTCTTTAGCTGCCGCAGTGCTGGGGTGACGGGGTCAATCCAGACGGCCGTTTACCGAAAAAGAAGCGCCGCCGCCTACGCTGTGGTTGCCAGTACGCAACCCATCGAAGACAGCCGCACTTCTTTCATTGCTGGCTCTGTGGCTCAGAGCCTGGGACGCCGGCGCTCACCTAGGCGGCGCTGCCCCGGTGCTTCACTTTCATTGCCCCCATCAACGCGGTAAGGGCCGCCATCCTGGACTCCAAGCCAAGTGCCCGGCTTTTGATGTCGTCTTTTTCGGCCCCGGTTGAGGCGGCCTGAAAGGAAATACCCAGCTTCTGCGCTTCGTTGGCAAATGCCGGCTCGATGTAATCAAGCATCTCCTCGAGATAATCCATTCGCTCTTCGTTTGTTTTCGCGACCCATTCCAGGCCTGGCTGTACATGCGGCTCGGAACGAAGATCCGCCAAGGTATTTGCCAACAGAAATACGCTCTTCTGACTATGATCCACCAGACGCCCATCCTGAACACTTTGCTCAGTGGCGGCCGTCTTCGTCGAACTGATGAGGGGTTTTACGACCTCCAGAATGGCTCCGCTGGCGATCACGCCAACCGTCGAAAGCGGTACTGTGACCGCTGCCGTGATGCTGGCGACTTTTGCAATGTCCTTGCGCTGAAGTGGAAGCGCACGGGGCGCTTTCGCACTGCTGGCCTTGACCAACTCCGCTGCTTTTTCTTCCAGACCCTGTGCAGAAAACGGTTCGACTTCCTGGCCCTCTACTCGACCGGGCGTCGGTTGCGCGAACAACTTATCTCGCAACCCAGCATCTTTCTGGGCTTGCCACTCTTTTTGATGCTTGGCGTGATAATCAGCCATTTCCGGTGTGTCAGGAGTATCAGGTGCCTCTCCCGGCGTGCGGGTACCGCTCGCGTGTCCTGGCGCGCTGAAGCCATTAACGCGGGCGTCTACGAAATGCTGATCATAGGCCTGGCTACCTGCCCCGGGCTTGCTGGCTGACCCGCCGTCGAATTTCGGCGCGTCAATAACTCGCGTAGAACCGGAAGAAACACCCGAGACGTCCACCCTGGTAAAACCCGTGGAGAAAAGATCCCCAATCTTTGAGAATGCCAATGGCCGCGAGATTGAATTTGAAAACATCATAATGATTTACCTAATGGTTGATTAACATTAGAAAGTCATCCATTTCCTTCATTTAATACGTGGCAAAACAACCAATAACGTTCCGACCAAACCCTATAAATACACAACCGATTAATAAGCCTACTCCTTACCCACCGCCATAACCCCTCAAACACCAAGAGACCGTTATTTAACCCACGTCGTTACTGACTAATTTATTTGGCCGCCGGCGCCAGCGCACTCACCACACCGAACTGTAGCAACTGGGGCCCAAATGGCGTATTGGTGAGAATATTGTAGGCGTACCACCCACCTTTCTTGAAAACAGCAACCACAGGGACCCACAAATTATTGCCTTGCGCGGGATAAAACCCTTTAACGATATCGCCGTCTTTATAGACTTTTGTCACATCATAGCTGCGACAGTGCCCTCTTAATCGGGACAATACCTTGTCGCCATGTTCAAGTACGTACTTGATATCCTTATACCCAGCGCTCGCCCCTCGATTAAGGTTTTTTGCAATATCGGCCGCGTCGGTATAGCCCACCGAAGCGCCGACACCGGAAAAGACCGAACTCTTGATGATATTGCCGAGCGACTGACCGCCCTTGACTGCTTTTCGAGCCGTGTTAAGTGCCGGAAGCGCAAAGCCTAAAATATCGAAGCCGATATTAAAGATCGCTCCCGACACGTCGCCCTTGATCGCGTCGTGAATACCGTCATAGAAAGGGATGAGCCCAAGAAAAAAATCCTTCAACTGTTTGTCGTAGCGTCTTCCTTTTTCTATCGCTGTCATCCCGGCCGCCTTGGACTTTAACGCCTCATAGTCACGGGTAAAAAAACTCGCTGCCGTGATACCTAGGGCACCGCTTTGGGCGGAAAAATACGTCCCGTGCAATGTACCGGGGCGTTCAAGGGGATCACGCCCGTGATGGGTCGCGCCGTATTGCGTATAGACGTTGTACGTGCCCGGAACACGACCTTGGGTGCTCCCGCCAAAATAGGCGCCATCGTCAGCATTGGTGTTTTCACCCGGAAACCCGCTTTCCTTGACGAACCGCCCCAATGCCGGGAAGTAACTGTAGTAGCTGGCCTGGCCCGCATTCCCCGCTACTTTCATGAGCAAACCATGCCGGCCTTTGAGTGCCTCGACCTCTTGTACTGTGGGCGTTCGGGGCTTGATATCGGCGTACAAGGAGAGCCCTGATACAGGCTCTGCACTGTTCCAGGAAAATCCCGGTGCAGGCGCCGTATCAAGAAAGGGGCGAGACACCTCGATAAAACTGACAGCCGACTGTTCGATACGCGCTCGGTCCACCTTGGGTAATAGCGAAAGCTGATACTTAAACTGAATGGCCCAGGCACTGTCATGCGCCACTTTATAGTTCTCAAAGGTTGTAGAAAATACCTGATTGATATCAGGAACAAGTTGAGCAAGGCGTGGCGTTATCGCCGCCCAAGGCAGCGCCTTATTATTCAGCGACCGCCAGCGCTCTGGTTTGATCGGACCACTCATATACACATCAAGCAGCGAAACAGGGTCATGTTTGACCCACGGTGCCTGCAACACCTTTTGGGTGGGGTCCAACTCAGGAAACACCCGCTTCAACTCAGCCACCGCCAACTGCTCTCGCGTCGTCGCAGGTGCTGACAAGGCATCACCTGCCCATGCCAGCTCTTTTTGTTGTTTATTCACCGCCTCTTGTGAACGCTTGACGTCTGTGTACGCATAGTTATGGTCGGGTTTAAGCGCGATAACACCGTTGGCCAGGCCCCAGGTAATAATCGCAATGCCTGACGCAGCGCTCAGTTGATCCTCGCTTTCCAGGGACGTAAGCGGCGCTTGACCAAACGCCATTATTTGGCTGAACGTCATGTTCCCCGCAGCACCAGGCACTTGTTGTTCTATACGTGAAACTTCTATGGAAAAGTTCGCCCACGTATGAGAACCGTAAACAAGGTTAGGCGGTATGTCTTTTACCAGGAACTCCGGGGCGGCCGCCGCTAATAACAGCTGCGCAGCAACAGGCGCCGCTTCAACCCCGACCTTACGCTCAAGGTGAGTGGTGAAACTTTTGACAATGGTTGCCGGTGAGCACCCTGCGTTGTCCCTTTGATACAGGTTGTAGCCCGACAGGTTGAAGCAAGACTTGCCCATTCCAGGATCAAGCTCTTGCACCAGGGCGACACTTACACTCTCAATGACACTGGTGGGCGTCTCGATCACCTTGATCTTTTTTTGTATTTCCTGACCCAAGGCCCGCGCCTTGGGTGATCGAATCAGCTGGTCCAATGCCGACGCAGGGTTGCTCGCTATCGTCGCCCTGGCGGACTGAGGAAGCTCGCTGATCAACCCCCGTAATAAGCTGCCGGCACCCGCTTGAGGATTTGAACGGTGGTTTACTTGGGCCTTGTGCCATTGAACTACCGTTGCGCGGACCTTGCGCAGTGAGGTTGCGCTCAATAAACCAGCGATCGGCCTTGCCCCGCCAGCGTTCGCCCGCGGCGCCCGATGGGCAAGGTCAAAGGATAACGCCAGCGCCAACCCCTGGGCCTGCTGACGATTGACGGGCACTTTATGCCCATCCTGCCTGAGCATGTGCGCCACGCTCATCTGGCGGCGCTGCTCGCTGGCAAATCGGCTGGAACGCGGGTCGATCTGGAGCATGACCTGGTCCAGGTCGATGCTCTCGCTGGCGTCGTCTGTCTGAGACCTCAGCGCAGCCATGAGCGCATGACGGTCAGCGTCATCACCCAGCGCCGTCTGCTGCAGGGCCAACGCCTCTGCAGACCGCAGCGACGCATAAGCCGAGGGCGCGAACTCAAACAGCGCCTTATTCGCCAGCTTCTTGCGGTGCAAGGCCGCTTGCGCCGGCGTGAGGTCTATCGGCTGGTTGTAAAACCGGCCCACCGTGTACAACGGCACTTTGCCTTCCGGCCAGGGGTAACTGAACCCCTGCCCGGGTTGAGGCGCGATCACCCTGGCAATCGACAACAGTGTTCGGGAAACATCGGACCACCCCGAATCGTCCCGCAGCGTAAAAGTCCGCACCTTGCCGTCGACGATGCCGGCAAGCTCCCCGCGCGCCGCGTCCAGCTGCATGCCCGCCGTATCAAGCCCCTGCCCCTTTGCCCACGCCAGAAACCCAGGGGCTTTGAACGCGCTGTCCAGCTGGGCGCGCCAACGCCCGAGCGTGGACCCCGCGGGCACTTGAACGTCAGGCGGCATCCCCGACGTCTGATAGGAACGCGTGGCCAATGCGCTTGCGAAGTACCTCGCCAACTGGGCATCCCCCATGGCACGGCACTCGGTGCTGTCCGGCAACGCGGCACAGCGTTGCTGTCCAATGGCAGGGTTATTGGCAGGCGCCGGGGCGGACTTCACGACCGGCGCCGGTGCATGAGTTGCAAAGATTGGCTGTGGACTAAACTTCGAAACATTAGTCATTCAACACCTCGCAGGCAAAACAGTCTGGCTGACTGTTCACTCACTGAGTGGTGCAACCGCCTACAAACATCACAACAGACCACCGAAAAGTCTGCGTTCAGATATGTCAATTACTGTTTGTTTCTCTCTCTACATTACGCAACACATAACCGGCGTTAATGGCCTGATTAAGCTTAAGAACTTCGTTCAATCCCGTGTTTGCGCAACTTTCTGTAAAGCGTATTCCGGCTCACCCCCAAATGCTCAGCGGTGTGGGTCATGTGCCAATGGTGGTGCTGCAACGCTTCAAGCAAGGCCACGCGCTCCGCATCGTTCAAGGCAAGGCCGGGAAGGAGTTCAGAGGCCACGGCGGGTCGGGTCTGGCGAATGATTGACGGCAAGTCGTCAAACCTGATTCGCCCATCCTCGGACAACGCCGCCAAGGTGCGTAATACGTTGCGCAACTGCCGCACGTTGCCCGGCCAGGCAAAGTCCAGCAGCGCCTGACGCGCCGTCTCGTCGAGCAACACGACCTCCCCTGGCGCCTCATCGGCCAGCAAAAAGTCCAGCAATTGGGCTTTGTCGCTGCGCTCACGCAAAGCCGGCACGTCGATTTCAAGGCCGTTGAGGCGGTAGTACAAGTCTTCGCGGAAGCTGCCGCTGGCCACACGCGCCAACAAATCACGGTGCGTTGCGCTGATGATCCGCACATTGATTGCTTGCGGCTCACCGCCGATGGGCACGACCAGACGGTCTTCCAACACCCTCAGCAGGCGGGTTTGCAATGCGAGGGGCATGTCGCCGATCTCGTCGAGAAACAAGGTGCCGCCGTCGGCCTGCTGTAACTTGCCGCGCATGCCTTCCTTGAGCGCGCCGGTAAAACTGCCGCCGCGATACCCGAATAGTTCGCTTTCGATCAGGCTCTCAGGAATGGCGGCGCAGTTGAGCGCAACAAACGCCTTGTCAGCCCGCTGACTGGCCTGATGCACGGCCTTGGCGAAGGCCTCCTTGCCCGAACCGGTTTCACCGTTGATCAGCAACGGCACGTCGCGCTCGAACACCCGCAGCGCCTTGCGAAATTCATTCTGCAGCACCGGGTCGCCCAGGCAGATGCCCGCCAGGCGCGGCGCCTGGGGCTTGGCCTGCGGTGCCGGCACGCTGCGTGCCTGGCCGCGCAATGCGGCGAATAAATGCCGGCCATCACGGGTACGCAGTGGCCAACTGGCCGTGGCGTTGGCGCTGGAACGGCCAAGCAGTTGATCAAGGGAACACTCGAAAAACGCTTCCACCGGTTGCCCCAGCAAACCGCCACGAACCTGTGCCAGCAGGTTCAGCGCGCTTTGGTTGACGGCGCAGATCCGCCCTTCGCCATCGAACGCCAGCAACCCTTCACTGAACAGCCCCACGGATTCGGCCTGCAGGTGAAAACGCAGCAACCACTGGTTTTCAAAATGACGCAGGAAGTAACAACTCTCGATCATCTTCGCCGACAGGTTCACCAGCGCCATGGTGTGGAATTGGCTCTGACGCGACACGGCCTCGCGCGCCGACGACACGTCCAGCACGGCCAACAGCTCGCCCTGAGGGTCGAACACCGGGCTCGCCGAACAGGTCAGGCCGGTGTGGCGGCCGCGAAAATGCTCATCGCGGTGAATGGTCAGGGATTGGCGCTCCACCAGGCAGGTGCCGATGCCGTTGGTGCCTTCGCACGCCTCACTCCAGTCGGCGCCCAGCCACAGCCCGGCGCGCTCGAAAATCTTGCGTTCCGAAGGTGCGGTCACACAGTTGAGAATCACCCCACGCGCATCGGTGAGCAATACCGCATGGCCGGCGCCGGAAAGCTGCTGATGCAGGCTGTTCATTTCGCTGCCGGCAATGTGCAGCACCTGCTGCAGGCGTTCGCGGCTTTCCAGCAGGCGGCCATGTTCGAGCACGGTGGGGGCGATGCTCAACGCGGGGTCGAGGTGATAATCCTCCAGGCAGCGCAGCCAGGAGCGGGCGATGGACGGGTCGCTGCCCGGGCCTTGGGCAAGGTCCTGCCCACGGGTGACGGTGAGGACTTGCTGGGCATGGCGACTGAAATGATCGTTTTGCATGTTCTTATTATTCTCTCTGCGTGAGAGCAGCCAGCATCCCCCAGCCACCCAGGCATTGCAATCCCGGGCAGACCCGCCGGTCACGGGCTGTACCGTTTGTGGCACACACTGTCACCCCACCTGTACCAGCCCTGTCACAGCAACGCCTTGCAATAAACCCCAAGCCCTTGATTTACCTGGCCTGCAAAGCAGTGGCCCGACCTTTGCTCTACGCTTTATCAAGCGCAACACCGCTGTACTCCAATAAACATAAAAGTCAGGAGATACCCACCATGCGTTATGCACATCCCGGTACTGAAGGCGCGATTGTTTCGTTCAAGGCCAAGTACGGTAACTACATCGGCGGCGAATTCGTCGCGCCGGTGGATGGCAACTACTTCACCAACACCTCGCCGGTCAACGGCAAGCCCATCGCCGACTTCCCGCGCTCCACGGCTAAAGACATCGACAAAGCCCTCGACGCCGCCCACGCCGCCGCGGATGCCTGGGGCAAGACCTCGGCTCAGGACCGCTCGCTGGTGCTGCTGAAAATCGCCGACCGCATTGAACAGAACCTCGAACTGCTGGCCATCACCGAAACCTGGGACAACGGCAAAGCCGTGCGTGAAACCCTCAACGCCGACATCCCACTGGCGGCCGACCATTTCCGCTACTTCGCCGGCTGCATCCGCGCGCAGGAAGGCACCAGCGCCGAAATCAACGAACTGACCGCCTCGTATCACTTCCACGAACCGCTGGGCGTGGTCGGCCAGATCATCCCGTGGAACTTCCCGCTGCTGATGGCCGCGTGGAAACTCGCCCCGGCCCTGGCTGCCGGTAACTGCGTGGTGCTCAAGCCCGCCGAGCAAACACCGCTGGGCATCAACGTGCTGATGGAACTGATCGGCGACCTGCTGCCGCCAGGCGTGCTGAACGTGGTGCACGGTTACGGCAAAGAAGCCGGCGAAGCCCTGGCCACCAGCAAACGCATCGCCAAGATCGCCTTTACCGGCTCGACCCCGGTGGGCTCGCACATCATGCACGCGGCGGCCGAGAACATTATTCCGTCCACCGTTGAGCTGGGCGGCAAGTCGCCGAACATCTTCTTCGCCGACATCATGAAAGCCGAACCGTCGTTTATCGAAAAGGCCGCCGAAGGCCTCGTGCTGGCGTTTTTCAACCAGGGTGAAGTGTGCACCTGCCCATCGCGCGCGCTGGTAGAAGAGTCGATCTACGACGACTTCATGAAAGTGGTGATGAAAAAGATCGAGCAGATCAAACGCGGCGACCCGCTGGACACTGACACCATGGTCGGCGCCCAGGCGTCCGAGCAGCAGTTCGACAAGATCCTGTCCTACCTGGAAATCGCCAAGGGCGAAGGCGCGCAATTGCTCACCGGCGGCAAGGTCGAGAAGCTCAGCGGCGACATGGCCGGCGGGTATTACATCCAGCCGACCCTGCTCAAGGGCACCAACGAAATGCGCGTGTTCCAAGAAGAAATCTTCGGCCCGGTGGTGAGCATCACCACCTTCAAGGACGAAGCCGAAGCCCTGGCAATTGCCAACGACACCGAGTTCGGCCTGGGCGCCGGTGTGTGGACCCGCGACATCAACCGCGCCTACCGCATGGGCCGCGCGATCAAGGCCGGCCGCGTGTGGACCAACTGCTACCACCTGTACCCGGCGCACGCCGCGTTCGGCGGCTACAAGAAGTCCGGTGTGGGCCGTGAGACGCACAAGATGATGTTGGATCACTACCAGCAGACCAAGAACTTGCTGGTGAGCTACGACATTAACCCGTTGGGTTTCTTCTAACTCAAACCTGTAACAGGCGACCAGCTCTCAACTTGACATGCAATCAAGTGTGGGAGCTGGCTTGCCTGCGATGCAGGCACCTCGATGTGTCAGGCACAGCTCAGCTCCCACATTAGATCTACGCAAGTACTCGCAACTCGCATTCGGCACAAAGAGGCCGAGTTAAAACAATAAGAATGGACGGTACTTTCCCATGCCTAGCGAACCCACTGGCTCTTCCGTCGACTTCGAAAAAGTCGGCACCGACTACTTCCAACAACGCGAACTTAAAAAAGGCGCCGCCGGCTGGGTGCTGTTGGTCGGCCTTGGCGTTGCCTATGTGATCTCCGGCGACTACGCCGGCTGGAACTTCGGCCTGGCCCAAGGTGGCTGGGGCGGCATGTTCCTCGCCACGTTGCTGATGGCCACCATGTACCTGTGCATGTGCTTCTCGCTGGCCGAACTGTCTTCCATGATCCCCACCGCCGGCGGCGGCTACGGCTTTGCCCGCAGCGCCTTTGGCCCCTGGGGCGGCTTCCTTACCGGCACCGCGATCCTGATCGAATACGCCATCGCCCCCGCGGCCATCGCGGTGTTTATCGGTGCTTATTGCGAGTCACTGTTCGGCATTGGCGGCTGGATGATTTACCTGGCGTTCTACATCATCTTTATCGGCATCCACATCTTCGGCGTGGGCGAAGCCTTGAAGCTGATGTTTGTGATTACTGCCGTAGCGGCGATTGCCTTGGGCGTGTTCCTGGTGTCGATGGTGCCGCACTTCAACATTGCGAACCTGCTGGACATCCCCGTGACCGAGGCCAAAGGCGCCAGCACTTTCTTGCCGTTCGGCTACGTCGGCGTCTGGGCGGCGATTCCCTATGCGATCTGGTTTTTCCTCGCCGTCGAAGGCGTGCCGTTGGCTGCCGAGGAAACCAAGAACCCCAAGCGTGACCTGCCTCGTGGCTTGATCGGTGCCATTGTGGTGCTGACCAGTTTTGCCCTGTTGATTCTGGTCATCGCACCCGGCGGCGCCGGCACTTACGCGCTGATCAAGTCGGGCAACCCGTTGGTTGAGGCGCTGGCACTGTCCTACGGCGGTTCGACCTGGATGGGCAGCTTCGTCAACCTGGTTGGCTTGGCCGGGCTGATCGCGAGCTTTTTCTCGATTATCTACGCCTATTCGCGGCAGATCTTCGCCTTGTCCCGCGCCGGTTACTTGCCGCGCAAGCTGTCGCAAACCAACAAAAGCAAGGCACCGGTGCTGGCGCTGGTGATCCCGGGCATCATCGGTTTTGGCCTGTCACTGACCGGCCAGGGTGATTTGCTGATTCTGGTGGCGGTCTTCGGCGCGACCATTTCCTACGTACTGATGATGGCCGCGCACATCACCCTGCGCATCCGCCGCCCCAAAATGGACCGTCCGTACCGCACGCCGGGCGGCATTTTCACCTCTGGTGTCGCGCTGGTACTGGCCTGCGTGGCCGTAGTGGCGGGCTTTCTGGTGGATCCGCGGGTGGTGATTGGCGCCGCGATCATCTATGGAGTATTAATTGCTTACTTTGCTTTCTACAGCCGGCATCACTTGGTAGCAGGCACGCCCGAAGAAGAATTCGCCGCGATCCAGGCCGCAGAGGCCGCCTTGCACTGAATGCCGTAAACCTCGACGCGGGCAGCTGGCCCGCGTCGCCAAGGAGACACTGTATGGCAAGCTTTTCCCACGCGGTGGGTGCACAGACCTACCGCTTCGACAGCCTCAAGGACGTGATGGCCAAGGCCAGCCCGGCGCGTTCCGGGGACTTCCTGGCCGGCGTGGCCGCGCAGAACGACGGCGAACGCGTGGCGGCGCAGATGGCGTTGGCGAACATCCCGTTGAAGCACTTCCTCGAAGAAGTGCTGATCCCCTACGAAAGCGACGAAGTCACCCGGCTGATCATCGACACCCACGATAGACAGGCGTTTAGCGTGGTCAGCCACCTCACCGTCGGCGGCCTGCGCGATTGGCTGCTCAGTGACGCGGCCGACGAACACGCCCTACGCGCATTGGCGCCGGGGCTGACACCGGAAATGGCCGCCGCCGTCTCCAAGATCATGCGCGTGCAGGACTTGGTGTTGGTTGCGCAAAAGATCCGCGTGGTCACTCAGTTTCGCGGCACCATGGGCCTGCGCGGGCGCCTGTCGACGCGCCTGCAGCCCAACCACCCGACGGACGAACCGGCGGGCATCGCCGCGAGCATTCTCGACGGCCTGCTCTACGGCAATGGCGACGCCATGATCGGCATCAACCCGGCCACCGACAGCATCGCCTCGATCTGCGCCATGCTTGAGATGCTCGATGCGATCATCCAGCGCTACGAAATCCCCACCCAGGCCTGCGTGCTGACTCACGTGACCACGTCCATCGAGGCCATCAACCGGGGCGTGCCGCTGGACCTGGTGTTCCAGTCGATTGCCGGCACCGAAGCGGCCAACGCCAGTTTCGGCATCAGCCTGAGCGTGCTGCAGGAAGGTTACGAGGCGGGTTTGAGCCTGAACCGCGGCACCTTGGGCCAGAACCTGATGTACTTCGAAACCGGCCAGGGCAGCGCCTTGTCGGCCAACGCGCACTTTGGCGTCGACCAGCAAACCTGTGAGACCCGCGCCTACGCCGTTGCGCGGCATTTCAAGCCGTTTTTGGTCAACACCGTCGTAGGTTTTATCGGCCCCGAGTACCTGTACAACGGTAAGCAGATCATCCGCGCCGGCCTGGAAGACCACTTCTGCGGCAAACTGCTCGGCGTGCCGATGGGTTGCGACATCTGCTACACCAACCACGCCGAGGCCGACCAGGATGACATGGACACCCTGCTGACCCTGCTGGGCGTGGCCGGGATCAACTTCATCATGGGCATCCCCGGCTCCGACGACATCATGCTCAACTACCAGACCACCTCGTTTCACGACGCGTTGTACGCCCGACAAACATTGGGGTTAAAACCGGCGCCGGAGTTTGAACAGTGGTTGGCCAAGATGGGCATCTTCACGCAAGCCGACGGCAAGGTGCACTTCGGCAACAGCCTGCCACCGGCGTTTCGCCACGCCTTGAAGCAATTGGGATGAAGGAGCCGCCTGTGCAAGTAGAACTGCCTGACAACCCGTGGCTGGAACTGCGCCGCCTGACCCCGGCGCGCATCGCCCTGGGCCGCACCGGCACCAGCATTCCCACCAGTGCGCAGTTGGACTTCCAATTCGCCCACGCCCAGGCGCGCGATGCGGTGCACCTGCCTTTTGACCATGAAGGCCTGAGCAGCCAAATGGCCGAACGCGGCCGTGAGAGCTTGTTGCTGCACAGTGCCGCCGTTGACCGACATATGTATTTGCAACGCCCGGACCTGGGGCGACGCCTCAGTGATGAGTCAGCGCAGAGCTTGCGCGACTACGCCGCCGCGAACCCTGGCGGTGTGGACCTGGCCGTGGTGGTGGCCGATGGGCTGTCGGCGCTGGCCGTGCATAAACACACGTTGCCGTTTCTGACACGCATGGAGGAACAGACTCACGCCGAAGGGTGGTCCTTGTCGCCAGTCATCCTGGTGGAACAGGGCCGCGTGGCGGTGGCCGATGAAATCGGCCAGTTGCTGGGCGCCAAGATGGTGGTGATTCTGATCGGCGAGCGGCCGGGGCTCAGCTCGCCGGACAGCCTGGGGTTGTATTTCACCTACAACCCCAAGGTCGGGCTCACCGATGCGTATCGCAACTGCATTTCCAACGTGCGCCTGGAAGGCCTGAGCTACGGCATGGCCGCGCACCGCCTGCTTTACTTGATGAAAGAGGCGTGTCGCCGGCAGCTGTCGGGGGTCAACCTCAAGGACGAGGCACAGGTCCAGACCATCGAGTCGGATGATCCTGACCTGATGAAAGGCAATTTCCTGCTCAGCCCGCCGGAATGACCGATAGCCGCACGATTGCGCTTTTTTGCGCCATTAGGCAGCATCCGGTCACGGCCGCTTGTGTGGTCACCCCCCATTTGGAAGTTGAGGCCTGGCATGCGGATTACTCAAGCGACCCTGGAACACTTGGACCTGTTGACCCCGTTGTTCGTCAAATACCGCGAGTTCTATGGCGCGCTGCCGTTCCCCGACTCATCGCGGGCGTTTCTGGAAAAACGCCTGCGCCGCAAGGAGTCGGTGATCTACCTGGCCCTGGCCGACGATGATGACAAGCGACTGCTGGGTTTTTGTCAGCTGTACCCGAGCTTTTCGTCGCTGTCGCTTAAACGCGTGTGGATCCTCAATGACATCTACGTGGCCGAAGATGCGCGCCGGCAGTTGGTGGCGGACAACCTGATGCGCACGGCGAAAAAAATGGCCAAGGAAACCCAGGCGGTGCGGCTGCGGGTGTCGACCAGCAGTGACAATGAAGTGGCGCAGAAGACCTACGAGTCGATTGGCTTTCGCGAAGATACGGAGTTCAAGAACTACGTGTTACCGATCAGCGAAGACTGATAACGCCGAATGGCTTCGGCTTCCCCTTGTGGTGAACGGCCTTACAGTGGCGAGCAGGCTGAGTGTGGCGAGCGGGCTTGCCCCGCGTTGGGCTGCGCAGCAGCCCCAAAACCAAGCGCCGAGTTATAACTGAAGAAATGCAGAACTTCTCGGGGGGCTGCTTCGCAGCCCAACGCGGGGCAAGCCCGCTCGCCACAGCAAGACCGCTCGCCACAGAAGGCCCGCTCCCCTATTTGGATCAATGTAGATCGGACATACCCACGACACGCCCCGCTACAAAACCCACACGCTTTTCACCTCTCAATACGTATAATGCGGACCTTTCAGGGTTGTAAGAAATACGGCATACACTTGTAGCCTTACTTACCCGTAGACCCCGCACTGGCCTGCTGAGCCGGGCCATTCACACAGGTGCCATCCATGGATTTCAACCCGCTCGACCTTATCCTGCATCTCGACGTGTACCTCGACATGCTGGTGAGAAACTACGGAGTGTGGATCTACGCCATTCTGTTCCTGGTTATCTTTTGCGAAACCGGCTTGGTGGTCATGCCATTCCTGCCCGGTGATTCCTTGCTGTTCATCGCTGGCGCTATCGCGGCAGGCGGCGGCATGGACCCGATCCTGTTGGGCGGCTTGCTGATGCTGGCGGCCATCCTGGGTGACAGCACCAACTACGTAATCGGGCGAACAGTGGGAGAACGCTTGTTCAGCAACCCGAACTCGAAAATCTTCCGCCGCGACTACCTGCAAAAAACCCACGAGTTCTACGACAAGCACGGCGGTAAAACCGTGACCCTGGCGCGCTTCCTGCCGATCCTGCGCACCTTCGCGCCCTTTGTCGCCGGCATCGCCAAAATGCCTTACCCGCGCTTCTTCGGGTTCAGCGTGTTCGGCACCGTGCTGTGGGTCGGCGGCCTGGTGACCCTGGGTTACTTCTTCGGCAATGTGCCGTTCATCAAGAAGAACCTGTCGCTGCTGGTGGTCTTTATCATCCTGCTGTCGCTGATCCCGATGATCATCGGTGTGTTCCGCAGTCGCTTTGGCCGCTCGTCCTCCGAAGCCAAACCGCAGTAACCTGCGATGTGGTCCCTCAGCGCCTGGCGTCGCCGGCGCCTGCTGGCCAAGCACCCGATTGCCGACGACACCTGGCAACGGGTGCGCCACCACCTGAGCTTTCTCGACGGCATCAGCGCCGAGCAAGACCAGTGGCTGCGCGAAGCCTGCGTAGTCTTCCTCGCCGAAAAACACCTCACCGCCCTGCCCGGCGTCGAGCTGCACCAGGAGCACCGCCTGCTGCTCGCCGCCCAGGCGCAACTGCCGTTGATGAACCTGGGCGACCTCGATTGGTACCAAGGCTTCCACGAGATCGTGCTGTACCCCGACGACTTCGTCAGCCCGCAACGCCATCGCGATGCCAGCGGCGTCGAACACGAGTGGGACGGCGAACACAGCGGTGAAGCCTGGCAGCAAGGCCCGGTGATTCTCGCCTGGCCAGGCGTGTTGGCCAGCGGCCAGTGGGAAGGCTACAACCTGGTGATCCACGAACTGGCGCACAAACTCGACATGCTCAACGGCGACGCCAACGGTCTGCCGCCGCTGCACCACGACATGCGCGTGCAGGACTGGGCCAGCGTGATGCAAAGCGCCTTTGATGACCTCAATCGCCAGCTGGACGCCAACCCGGACGCGGACACCGAGATCGACCCCTACGCCGCCGAAAACCCGGCGGAGTTCTTTGCCGTCACCAGCGAATATTTTTTCAGCGCCCCGGATTTACTGGTCAGCACTTATCCACAGGTGTACGCGCAACTGAGCCGCTTTTATCGCCAGGATCCCCTGGCCCGCCTGCATCAACTGCAGGCCAGCGATGCGCGCTATCAGACGGAACGCCACGCGCCGTACGACGTCTGACGCATGGCATCGGCGTCAGAATATGCCTATAATCGCCGCCACTTTTAGGCCAATCCGGCCATGTTCCATGGCCAACTACGGGGGCAACGCCCAATGAGCTACAGCAAGATTCCGGCTGGCAAAGACCTGCCGAACGACATCTACGTCGCCATCGAAATTCCGGCCAACCACGCGCCGATCAAATACGAAATCGACAAAGACAGCGACTGCCTGTTCGTTGACCGTTTCATGGCCACCCCAATGTTCTACCCGGCCAACTACGGTTTCATCCCCAACACCCTGGCTGACGACGGTGACCCCCTCGACGTGCTGGTCGTAACCCCTTACCCGGTTACCCCAGGCTCGGTTATCCGCGCGCGCCCAGTCGGCATCCTGAACATGACCGACGACGGCGGCGGCGATGCCAAAGTTATCGCGGTACCCCACGACAAGCTGTCCCAGCTGTACGTGGACGTGAAGGAATACACCGACCTGCCGCCACTGCTGCTGGAACAGATCAAGCACTTCTTCGAGAACTACAAAGACCTCGAAAAAGGCAAATGGGTGAAGATCGACGGTTGGGGCAACGCAGACGCCGCCCGCGCCGAGATCATGAAGTCGGTGGCTGCCTACAAAGGCTGATACCCGCTCCTCATCGCCTCGGCAATCAAAAAAGCCCCGACTATTCGGGGCTTTTTTTGTGGGAAAAATTAAACTGCAAGTGCAATGTTTAATGCGCCATGTTTAACAGCATTAAGACACTGACATATCGACCTACAACTAAGTAAATCCCTACACGCGCAATTCAACGCATAGTTTATTTGATGTCTTTTTCCGGCCAGTAAACTCTGCGTTTATGAATACATCAGGTGATCGACTAAAAGCGTTATTACGGGAAGTTCATCTTTCCGCCTCCGACTTCGCCAAGAACCGCGGCGTCACGCCTCAACACGTGAACAACTGGTTCAAACGCGGCGTGCCCATGGGCCGACTCAACGAGATCGCAGAACTGCTCTGCGTCTCCAGCCGTTGGCTACGCACCGGCGAAGGCCTCAAACACCCACCGGCCAACTTCCTGCTGGAAGGCCCGGACACCGCCAAAGGACTGCGCACCCGCGAAGAAAGCGGCAAATACCTCACAGGCCCCGCCTGCCTCCCGGAAAAAATCGACGTGGAGATCGCCCTCCACCCCACCTTCACCTCCAACGAACGCATCCGCGTCACCCTGCACACCCTCAAAGCCCTCAACGTCAACCCCGACCGCGCCATAGGCGCCTACATGGTCGACAACAGCATGATCGACATCATCCAACAAGGCGCCACCCTCGCCATCGACCGCGGCCGCAGCCAAATCACCGACGGCGAAATCTACGCCGTCGAACACGACGGCATGCTACGCATCAAATACCTCTACAACCGCCCCGGCGGCGGCCTGCGCATGCGCAGCCACAACGCCAGCGAACACCCGGACGAATACCTCACCCACGAGCAACGCTTCGAACAGAACTTTCAGATCGTGGGTTGGGTGTTCTGGTGGTCCACCCTCAACAACCGCCGACCGGTGCCGCTGGACGAACACCTGCTGGGCTGGGAAGGCTCTAAATCGGACCCGGAGGTAGGCATTTGAGGTGAATGTGGGTATCATCCGCCGCACATTTGGCAGGGGGTGGCTTAAAGCTATTCACCCTGCTCGGCGATGCGGAGGAGTTCCCGCGGATGCCCTTACTATTCAGCCCGACGTGATGTGGGCTGAGCGATTTGAAGGCTGGTGAGGTTTGTCAAAAACAAGCTGAGGCAGTCCCCGAGAAGCCGGCCACAAGCCGGCTTTTTAATGTCTGCAGTAAGGTAAGCCGTTAAGTAATCGCTACGCTAAGCGATCATATGAACGGGCTGCGCCTCAGAAAATTAAGGCTAGTCAGTGCAGTTTCTCAAAAAAGCCTTTTGAGAAACGGTCACCAATACCATCTTGACTTCATACGGGTAGTGGATGGTGCTTAAAATCCACCAAAAACTCTCTTTCACGACAGTTTCTTAACTGCTAAATTACGTGCTAATGTTTCATAGCCAATAGCCAGTACTTAGATAACGATCTACGATGCACATTTGCTGGTGCGGAAGCGACGATTGCCGTCGTGGCTCCTCTTCAACGCGCCTAATTTCGTACCGTAGCCAATGGATTTTTCATTAGGAGGGATCCGTGAAAAAGGTTCCGTTTAACGTATCCGCCAGAACCGCACGACTTATAGGTCGAGAGAATGTCTCCTCTGCTGAGGGAGCCCTAATTGAATTAGTAAAAAATAGTTATGATGCTGATGCGAAAATCTGCGTCGTCTATTTCGATGATTCTTTTGCAGAAATACCAAAATCAGCAAGTCAGCAACAGCTAGATAGCCTTGTTAATATAACGGGCACCCCCAACATATATCAATGTTACGAGAAAAACCTGTTCGACAACGACTGGATATTCTCCGACCGACTCTACAACACGCACTTTAGCAGGGAACAACGTCACGCTATCGAAGCATGTTTGCTAAAGACTGTGGGTCTTCATATATTTGATGACGGCCATGGAATGCTCGAAGAAGTTATCGAAAACTCCTGGATGACCATTGGCACAGACAATAAACATCAAAACTTTTTTTCGGAAAAAACTGGAAGAATAAAGTCAGGTGCAAAGGGCATAGGACGCTTCGCGCTTGATAGGCTAGGAGAAAAGTGCCAGCTTTTAACAAAGACTGCTGATTCACACACAACATTAGCATGGCATGTCGACTGGAGTGACTTTGATAAGCAAGGAGCAACAATCGACAAAATCAATGCGGAGCTTGGCGCGTCTCCTGTATCTCTCTGCGAAAACTTATTACGCATTGACAGTCCAAACTTAAGCGCTCTGGATATATCAAAGGAGCAAAAGGGAACTCATATCTTTGTTTCTTCTCTCAGAGATGCGTGGACTAAAGACAGTATTGAAAGAATCTACAAGGAACTAGAGACATTAGTTCCTCCAACCGAAGGAAGCAGCTTTTCTATACATCTCCTCAGCAAGGCACATCCCGAATCCTTTGGGATAGTAGAACCGACAATATGCGATGACTACGACTGTAAAGTTCATGTAGAGCTCAATGAAGATGGAGTAGTTTCCTTTACCTTTAATCGCCACGAAGCAGACCCAAGCAAACTGACTCCTGAACTATTAAATAGAAGTTACTTTCAAGAAAACAAAATATCCAAAGAGTACTTATGCAACAAACCACACAGTTATTCAAAATACCTTACGGAGCTTATTCCTGGAATCACTGAGCATCGAGAAAACGTACATAAAACTATTGGCACTTTTGAATTTACATTTTACTTCCTGAAAAGACAGAGTGAAAAGAACGATATAGCTACTTTCTTACATCGGAACTATGATTCTAGTGCAAGAAAAAAATGGCTCGACAATAACAGTGGCATTCGCGTCTATCGTGATAATTTTCGAGTTCGCCCGTATGGCGAAGTTGGAAAGCCTTCCTGGGATTGGATTGGTCTTTCCTCACGGCAAGCAGGAGACCCCTCAGCACTTAGGACCGGACGTTGGAGAGTCAGCCCAAACAACATATCTGGCTCGATCAATATTTCAAGAGTTAAGAACCTCGAGCTTGAAGACAAGTCAAGCCGGGAAGGGATGCGGGAAAATGACAGTTTTGCCATTTTTACAAATATTATCGAGTCGATAATTAAAGAGTTCGAACAGGACCGTAGCAATATCTACAGTGAAATCTACAAATACTCTGACTCACTGAAAGATACACCTACAGACGAACATCTTAACTTAGCTCAAGAGGCCGATGCTGAAACACTAGCCCAAAAGATATTTGCGAATATAAAAACAGAGCCTCTAAAAGTAAAAAATGACTCAGATAAGCTAGCCGTAGCGTTATTGAAAGCCAAAGCGAGATCTAGAGAAGCCGATGAACGTCTCGATGAAATGAAGCGAGAGAACTCGTTACTCAGAGTATTCGCATCAAGCGGCCTAACAATCGCGGCATTTACACACGAACTGGATGGATTGAACGCTAAACTAGGTGGTCGCTTTGATCAGCTACGAGAGCTTTTAAACTCCTACTTAGAACTATCAGCACCTGAACGTCTTCAAGTCCAAAGTTATAAAGATCCATTTAAGCGGATAGAAACATTGCGTCGAGACGACGAGAAAATAAAAAACTGGATCAAATATTCACTGAGAACCATTAGAAAAGATAAAAGAAACCGTAAAAAAATCACTTTACTCGACTATTTTGAAAATTTGCGAGACGAGTGGAATAGCACACTAGTAGACCGTCAAATAGATATTAAAATCTCTGCAACCAATAATGATGCCTATCTCAAAGCGTACGAGATAGACTTAGACTGCATATTTAACAATTTAATTATAAATTCAACTGAAGCATTTAAAAGAAGTGGATTTAGCGGGGAGCGTCAAATCACTATAGAGATTATAGACCACATAAACATCATCTTATTTAGTTATAAAGATAGCGGGCCTGGCCTATCTCCAGACATCAAAGATCCCAATGAAATATTCATCGCCAACTATTCAACAAAAATAAACAAACAAGGCCAACAAGTAGGAACAGGCCTAGGAATGTGGTTAGTTAAAAAAACAATCGAAGAGTACTCGGGCAGTATAAAAATCAATAAGGCAAATGGGTTTTCACTGGACATGGAGATAAAAAAATGACAAAAGGACGATTGATTTATGTTGATGAAGACCCTGATGACATCGAACTATTCCAGCAATTTATTAACGAAAAATTCGATCTTAAAATTATTAAAATTGAGAATGACGATGACCTAGAGGCCATTGTCGATGAAATTTTAGGATCACAAAGTGAAGCACTGATCACTGACTACTTGCTTACAGAAAAGGCGAGAGTTAAATTTGATGGCCAGATTTTAATTGAAGCCATACAAGAGCGAAATAGACATTTTCCATGTTTCCTACTAACGTCTCACGCTCCAGATGCTCTAAACGCGACGCATGATGCTCGATTAGTTCAATCAAAAAGCATTCCATTTGGAGGCAATGACCTTAACGAGTACAAATCTCTTTTTATTATTCAGATTGAAAAAGTTATAAAGGCCTTCAGAGATACACGCCAAAAACTAGTTAACGAATTTGAAAATCTTAGTGCCTTAGACGTGGATAAACTCACTGCCCCGCAAAAACAACGACTTCTCGAGCTTGATGACTCGTTGGACTCTTATGGATTCACATCCAGCCCAATTCCAACAAAGCTAAAAGAAGACACCCATATCGCGCTACTCTCTAAACTTGTTGAAGACATAGATACACTTATAGGAATGAAAAAATGAATCTTCTCGTTCCTATTCATGCTATTTCACCTGTTCGTCGTAGAGATATATCTAGAAAAAGCAAATATACCGCTTACAAAGTTGATTTACGGACTGACTTTTCAAAAAAGTGCGGCTATTGTGGAACCGCTGACTATTACTCCGGAGGGCAACGTGGATTCCACATAGATCACTTCGCACCGAAAATAAAGTTTGCGCACTTAATTAATGAATATGACAACTTAGTTTACTGTTGCCCGATTTGCAATCTTGGAAAAAGTGATGATTGGCCAGGAGACGACCCTAAAGTATCATATTTGAATGATATCGGCTACATCGACCCCTGCCTTCCTTTATATCTTGATCACATTGCTAGGGATAAAACTGGTCAAATTGTTGCACTAACGAATCTCGGGAAATATATACATACTAAACTGAAACTAAATCTCAAACGTAGACAAATTTGCTGGCTTCTCGATAAAATGGAAAGCCAAATGAAGATTTTAGACAAAATTATCGCGGAAGATGAGGACAATCTCGAGTTGCTAAAGGCTTTTCGCTTAGTCACAAACCAATATCTTGAACACATTGGAATACTTAAGAGTGAGTGATGATTTGTTGTCGGTTGTCGAGAATTCTAGAATTTTTGCTCGTGACCAAATTTCTGAAAAAATAAAAAAATTAGAGGAACAGTATTTCACCCCTCCTCGGATTGCGCAAATCATGACCAATCTTTTTTCAGCTCGCCGTGAAAAAAGTATGGCTGTATTAGACCCATGTGCCGGCGTGGGTAACCTAACAGCCGCTCTCTATGAGTTCGGATTGAAAAACAGAGAACTCCAGCACTTCACATTAATTGAACGCGATCCATTTTTATATGAGTCATGTGTAAAAAACTTTTCCGCTGTAGAGGCAGTTCAGATACTTAACGCCGACTTTTTCCAATGTTTATCGACTCTGAATAAATTCGACAGAATCATATTAAACCCCCCGTACGCGAAGTTAAATTCAGCATCGGAGATCTCAAAACAGTGCGTAAGTGTACTCGGATATCCCGAGTCGAACTTATACTCTGCCTTCATCTCTCACTGCCTGAAGCTGCTTGCTCCTGAAGGCGAGCTAGTCGCGATTGTACCGCGTAGTTTCTGCAACGGCGCACTATTTAAAAACTTTAGAAAAAACTTAAGCGATAATTTTTATCTTCAAGCATTTTATTTATTTGAGTCTCGAAAAATATTTTCCGATTCAAACATACTTCAAGAAGTAATAATCATTAAAGTAGGTACAAAAAAACCTCAAACTGTTAAAATATATCATGAAAATAATGCAGGCGACTCCAGCTCAGCACGCTTCCCCGCAAAGACTATTGTGTTTCCTACCGACCCAACAAAAGTCATCCATATCCCGATGGCGGAAGGAGACAGAGAGCTATTATCTAAGATCTCAAAATTTCCATGCACATTAAAAAGCCAGGGATTTAGAGCATCAACAGGGAAGGTTGTCGACTTTCGCTGTGTCAGTCTTCTTAAAACTAAAAGCAGTCCTTCCACCGTAAACCTAATCTATCAGGACTGCGTAAACTGTGGGGCAGAAGTAACTTTCCTCACAACTAACAACAAGCCGCGCCACATAATCAACAGTTCGAAAACCAAGGCTTTGCTTATTACCAAAAACAACTACATTTTAATTCGCAGAATTTCCTTCAAGGAAGCTCCTACGCGAATTATCGCATCTCCGTTACTAACTCGACATTTTATAAAAAATTCAATTGCCGTAGAGAATCACTTAAACTATATATGGGGAGAGCACATTGAAATCACAGAAGAAATATGCCTAGCCTTATCAGCATACTTATCCTGCAAAACAGTAGACCGATATGTCCGTCGCTTTTCAGGACACACACAAATTAATGCAGCAGATTTAAACTCGCTACCTATCCCTGACACAAGCAAACTAGCTAAATTTTTCGAGCTCAATAAAAACTTGTCACTTCTTCAGCTAATAACCTCTGCAGATAATTACTTTTTCGATTAGCATCTAACATACAAAAACCGCTAAACAGTGAAATTTAACCTCCACTAAACTTTCCTATCTATGATAACTGCCCACTCCAAAAGAAGAGTGGGCAGCTAAACTCCTATTGGCTCAAACACTCCACAGCGCGATCCGCCACCATCTTCGCCATCTCCACCAAATGCATCACCGCTCTCTGCGGCGCGCCCAGCGGCTCCCCGAGCACCTGCGACGTAGCCACCGCACACTGCAGCAACTCCGCCACACGCACCCAGGCATCTTCAAAGCTCAGCTCTTCGTTAACAGTAAATGGGTTAGTCGCAGCCGATGACGGCAAATCCGAAACAACGTTATCCATAGAAAACCTCTAGCGGTAAGTGATACCACCGTCCTTTCGCGACTAAACGAGCAGAGGTGGCGGCTGTACGCAGGTTAGTCGACCGGCCGCTAGGCACCGGCGCACCCGGAGGTGCCCTGCGCACAGCCACCATAAAGTGCAGGTGAGGAGACACCTGGCTTTGGGATGGCGCGTGCGCCTAGCGAAGTCCGGGCGACTAAACCCGATCACTGAATGTGCAGTGACGGTCCGCAGCCTAGTCGCGGGATTTTGCTGGCGCAAGCCGCTCGGATTCTCTAGGAAACGTCCTGCAAATGAAAGGGACCGGTACTGCTGGCTCTTCAACCACTGTCACCTTTGAGTTGACAGTAAGACTCAC
>NZ_CAWNZA010000002.1:0-106176 GCF_963878885.1 Pseudomonas sp. R9.37
GTGCTTCTGCCCTGCTTTTGCTTCAACCACTCAGGTCGGCTACCAGGCCGCCGTGCTCTGCTCTTGATCTTGCTTTTGACTTTGATCTGACAGGCCCCGTCAACCACGCTGGCCGAACGCAGGCTTGGATCCGTGGGTAACCCGGCAGGACGCCGGGTTAGCCGTGTTGGGCCATGGATGGCCCGTCGCGGCGGCCCACGGATTCAAGCCGGAGTGAGGGCACACCGAGCCTGGGCGAGGTGCCGAGTGGTGGGGCAAAGACCTTTTGGTTACTTTTGGCTGGGCCGGCATTCCGGGCGTTTGCCAAAAGTGACCCGCTGTAAGAGCGGAACCCTAAGCCGCCGTGACCGCAGCAACGGATATACACCCCCCACCGCAGCCATTCGGTTTTCCGAACACCACACCCCAAACCATTCGGTTTGCCGGACCAAACCGCCAAATCCCTCCCGCCATACAAACTTAATACCCATATAAATCAACCAGATAACCTTTTATTCCTGGTATGGCACGACTCATGCTCTACACTCCCTGACGATTGCCTGCGACGCTTCAGGAGCCGTCACGGGCATTCGCTGTACAAAAGAGAGCCGTCTAGCCGGCTTCATAAAAAAAACAAATGTCGAGGAAGTATTGATGCGCATCGTTCCCCATATCCTGGGCGCAGCTATCGCTGCTGCTCTGATCAGCACTCCAGTTTTCGCCGCCGAACTCACCGGCACACTGAAGAAAATCAACGACTCCGGCACCATCACTCTCGCTCACCGCGACAGCTCCATTCCGTTTTCCTACATCGCGGACGGCTCGGGCAAACCCGTGGGCTACTCCCACGACATTCAACTGGCCATCGTTGAAGCCCTGAAAAAAGACCTGAACAAACCCGATTTGAAGGTCAAGTACAACCTGGTCACCTCGCAAACCCGTATCCCGCTGATCCAGAACGGCACCGCGGATATCGAATGCGGCTCCACCACCAACAACGCCGAACGCGCTCAACAAGTTGATTTCACCGTCAACATGTTCGAAATCGGTACCCGCCTGCTGGTCAAGAAAGACAAGGATGGCAAGCCGTCCTACGCTGACTTTGCCGACCTGAAAGGCAAAAACGTCGTGACCACCGCTGGCACCACGTCCGAGCGCATCATCAAAGCGATGAACGCCGATAAGCAAATGAGCATGAACGTCATCTCCGCCAAAGACCATGGCGAATCCTTCCAGATGCTGGAAAGCGGCCGCGCCGTCGCCTTCATGATGGACGACGCCCTGCTCGCGGGCGAAGAAGCCAAGGCCAAGAAGCCGGACGACTGGGTCATCACCGGTACGCCACAGTCTTTCGAAGCCTACGCGTGCATGGTGCGTAAAGACGACCCAGCCTTCAAAAAAGCTGTCGATGACGCCATCGTCGGTCTGTACAAATCCGGCGAAATCAACAAGATCTACAGCAAGTGGTTCGAGAGCCCGATTCCTCCAAAAGGCCTGAACCTGAACTTCCCGATGAGCGACAAGGTTAAGGAGCTGATCGCTAACCCAAGCGACAAACCAGCCCCTGACGTAAAAATCTGATACCTGACTAAGCTTATCTCCTGAGGGAGCCAACCCTCCCTCAGGCGTCTGTTACTACCTGCTGGCTTTAATTTGGAACACTCGACCTGGCGGTTTTCGAGCCGATCGTGTGTGCCTGGCGTTCAACGTCGGGCGGGAAAGGATCTTCCCCAAGCGGGTGCTTGTACATCGATCGATCTCGAGGGGAGACCCTAATGAATTACAACTGGGACTGGGGCGTGTTCTTCAAGTCCACTGGCGTGGGCAGCGAGACTTATCTCGACTGGTACATCGCCGGCTTGGGCTGGACCATCGCCATCGCTGTCGTGGCATGGATTATCGCCTTGTTGCTGGGGTCCATTCTGGGCGTCATGCGCACCGTGCCAAACCGCATCGTATCGGGCATCGCGACCTGCTACGTGGAACTGTTTCGTAACGTGCCGCTGCTGGTTCAGCTGTTTATCTGGTACTTCCTGATACCCGATCTGCTGCCGCAAAACCTGCAGGACTGGTACAAACAAGACCTCAACCCGACCACCTCGGCCTACCTGAGCGTCGTCGTGTGCCTGGGCCTGTTCACCGCCGCCCGTGTGTGTGAACAAGTGCGTACCGGCATCCAGGCGCTGCCACGCGGCCAGGAATCTGCCGCACGCGCCATGGGCTTCAAGCTGCCGCAGATCTACTGGAACGTGCTGCTGCCTCAGGCTTACCGCATCATCATTCCGCCGCTTACCTCGGAATTCCTCAACGTGTTCAAGAACTCCTCCGTGGCGTCCTTGATCGGCTTGATGGAACTGCTGGCGCAAACCAAACAGACTGCCGAGTTCTCGGCCAACCTGTTTGAAGCCTTCACCCTGGCCACGCTGATTTACTTCACCCTGAACATGAGCCTGATGCTGCTGATGCGCGTGGTCGAGAAGAAAGTCGCGGTGCCCGGCCTGATCTCCGTGGGGGGTAAATAATGGACTTCGATTTCAGCGGCATCATCCCCGCCATTCCTGGCCTGTGGAACGGCATGGTCATGACCTTGCAGTTGATGGTCATGGGTGTGATCGGCGGTATCGCGCTGGGTACGATGCTGGCGCTGATGCGCCTGTCGTCCAGCAAACTGCTGTCGCGTCTGGCCGGCGCCTACGTGAACTACTTCCGCTCGATCCCGCTGCTGTTGGTGATTACCTGGTTCTACCTGGCGGTGCCGTTCGTGTTGCGCTGGATCACCGGCGAAGACACCCCGATTGGTGCGTTCACCTCCTGCGTCGTGGCCTTCATGATGTTCGAAGCCGCGTACTTCTGTGAAATCGTGCGGGCCGGCGTGCAGTCGATCCCCAAGGGCCAGATGGCCGCCGCACAGGCGATGGGCATGACCTATGGCCAGACCATGCGTCTGATCATCCTGCCCCAGGCGTTCCGCAAGATGACCCCGTTGCTGCTGCAACAGTCGATCATCCTGTTCCAGGACACCTCGCTGGTTTACACCGTGGGCCTGGTGGACTTCCTCAACTCCGCCCGCTCCAACGGCGACATCATTGGCCGCTCCAATGAGTTCCTGATCTTCGCCGGTGTCGTCTACTTCATCATCAGCTTTTCCGCCTCGCTGCTGGTCAAGCGTCTGCAAAAAAGGTTTGCCGTATGATCTCTATCAAGAACATCAACAAGTGGTATGGCGACTTCCAGGTGCTGACCGATTGCAGCACCGAGGTTAAAAAAGGCGAAGTGATCGTGGTGTGCGGGCCGTCCGGCTCGGGTAAATCCACCCTGATCAAGTGCGTCAACGCACTGGAACCGTTCCAGAAAGGCGACGTGGTGGTGGACGGCACGTCCATCGCCGACCCGAAGACCAACCTGCCGCAACTGCGCTCGCGCGTGGGCATGGTGTTCCAGCACTTCGAACTGTTCCCGCACCTGACCATCACCGAAAACCTGACCATCGCGCAGATCAAGGTGCTTGGCCGCAGCAAGGAAGAAGCCACCAAAAAGGGCCTGCAACTGCTTGAGCGCGTCGGCCTTTCGGCACACGCCCACAAGCACCCGGGCCAGCTTTCCGGCGGCCAGCAACAACGGGTGGCGATTGCCCGCGCCCTGGCCATGGACCCGATCGTCATGTTGTTCGACGAACCGACCTCGGCGCTGGACCCTGAGATGGTCAACGAAGTGCTCGACGTGATGGTGCAACTGGCCCACGAAGGCATGACCATGATGTGCGTAACCCACGAAATGGGGTTTGCGCGCAAAGTGGCCGACCGTGTGATCTTCATGGACGCGGGCAAGATCATCGAAGACTGCCCGAAGGAGGAGTTCTTCGGCGACATCAGCGCCCGCTCCGAACGCGCGCAGCACTTCCTTGAGAAAATCCTGCAGCACTAAGCCCTACAGAGCTTCCACTGCAAAAAACCGAGCCCATGTGACTGTGGGCTTGTGTGGGAGCGGGCTTGCTCGCGAAGGCGGAGTGTCAGTCGGTACATTTTTCATTGACCCACCGCATTCGCGAGCAAGCCCGCTCCCACACTGGACTGAGCAGGCCGACAAGCTCTGGTTGACCCAAGGCAACTGTGATGAAATGCGACCCCAACCAATTTCGCGCCGCACCGCCATCACTTGCCGTGAAACCTCGTCTGATTCGCCAACTGTTCCTGCCGCCGTTGATCATCGCCCTGATGATCGGCTTGGGTTATATCGGCTTCTGGGTCAGTGAGTACTATGGCATTCGCACCCTCAGCGACAACGGCGAACGCCAGTTGGAGCTGCACGCGCGCACCGTTGAAAGTGAACTGAGCAAATACACCTACCTGCCCAGTCTGCTGGAGCTCGAATCCAGCGTGTCCACGCTGCTGGCCGACCCGAACCAGGAAACCCGGCAGACGGTCAATGATTACCTCGAAGGCCTGAACCGACGCAGTCGCAGTCGGGCCATCTACGTGATGGACACCACCGGCCGTGTGCTGGCCACCAGTAACTGGCGCGATGCCGACAGCTACCAGGGTGAAGACCTGTCCTTTCGCGCCTATTTCCAAAATGCCGTGCGCGGCCAGCCGGGCCGCTTCTATGGCATCGGCAGCACCAACGGCGAGCCCGGCTACTACCTGGCCCACGGCCTGGAAGAGCACGGCAAGATCATCGGCGTCGCCGTGGTCAAAGTGCGCCTCGAAGCCCTCGAAGAGCGCTGGCAGCGTGCGCGCCTCGAAGCGTTCGTGAGCGACGAGAACGGCATCATCATCCTCTCCAGCGACCCCGCCCGCCGGCTCAAGGCGGTGCGTCCGCTGAGCGACGACACCAAAGAACGCCTGGCCCACAGCCTGCAATATTACTGGGCGACGCTTAACGAGCTGGAGCCGCTGGCCCGTGAGCGACTCAATGAGGGCACCGAAAAGCTGACCTTCCCGGCCAACAGCGAAGTGGTCAACGACGAGCACGAGGTCAGCTACCTCGCCCAAACCCGCCCGCTCAACGACACGCCGTGGAATTTCACCCTGCTGACCCCACTCAATGACCTGCGCCGCGCGGCGATCAACCAGGGCATTCTGGTCGCCGTCGCATTCGGCCTGGTGGCGTTTTTGCTGATCGCCTGGAACGAGCGCCGCAAGGTGATCGCCACCCGCCTCGCCGCGCGGGAAGCCTTGCAGGAAGCCAACAGCCAGCTGGAGCGTCGGATTGCCGAACGCACCGCCGACCTGCGTGCCAGCAACGAACGGCTCAAGGGCCAGATTCGCGAACGGCGCCAGGCCGAAGAAACCTTGCGCCGCGCCCAGGACGAACTGGTGCAAGCGGGAAAACTCGCTGCCATCGGCCAGATGTCCACCAGCATCGCCCACGAGTTGAACCAGCCGCTGGCGGCACTGCGCACCCTGTCAGGCAACACGGTACGTTTCCTCGAACGTGGCGCCCTCGACACTGCCAGCGCCAACCTCAAAACCATCAATGAACTGATCGACCGCATGGGCCGCATCACCGCTAGCCTGCGCTCCTTTGCCCGGCGCGGCGATGACCAGGGCGAAGCCAACCTCGGTAAAGCCGTGGACGCCGCGTTCCAGGTGCTCGGCGCTCGTCTCGACGGCCTGCCGTTGACCGTGCACCGCGAATTCGCCAACGCTCAATTGCAAATCGACCAGACGCGCCTGGAGCAGATCCTGGTCAACCTGATCGGCAATGCCCTGGACGCGATGCAGGCGCAACCTGCGCCCGAACTGTGGTTGGATGGCCACGTGTTTGAGGGCAAGTACCGCCTGCACGTGCGCGACAACGGGCATGGTATCGACCCCGAAACGCGCAAGCATTTATTCGAACCGTTCTTCACCACCAAACCCGGCGAACAAGGCCTGGGCCTGGGCCTGACCCTTTCCGCCAGCCTCGCGGCGGCCACCGGCGGCAACCTTGCCGTGGAACACCCGGCCAGCGGTGGTACTGCCTTTGTCTTGTGCCTGCCGCTGGTGGGCACTCAAAAAGCTGAGTCGATATGAATACAGACACCACAGCCGCAAAAGACGAACTCACCGTTCTGATCGTCGAGGACGATCCCCATGTGCTGCTCGGCTGCCAACAGGCCCTGGCGCTGGAAGACATTCCCAGCGTGGGCGTGGGCAGTGCTGAAGAAGCCCTCAAGCGCATAGGCGAGAACTTTGCCGGCATCGTCATCAGCGACATTCGCCTGCCGGGCATCGACGGCCTCGAGCTGCTGACCCGCCTCAAAGCGCTGGATAAAAGCCTGCCGGTAGTGCTGATCACCGGGCACGGCGATATTTCGATGGCCGTCGGGGCCATGCGCAATGGCGCCTACGACTTCATGGAAAAGCCCTTCTCCCCCGAACGCCTGGTTGACGTCGCGCGACGCGCCCTGGAGCAACGCGGGCTGGCGCGAGAAGTGTGGTCGCTGCGCCGCCAGCTGGCCGAACGTGATTCGCTGGAGGGCCGCATCATCGGCCGCTCGCCGGCGATGCAGAACCTGCGCGAACTGATCGCCAACGTCGCCGACACGTCGGCCAACGTGTTGATCGAAGGCGAGACCGGCACCGGCAAGGAACTGGTCGCGCGCTGCCTGCATGATTTCAGCCGGCGCCATTCCCATCAGTTCGTTGCCCTGAACTGCGGCGGCTTGCCGGAAAACCTGTTCGAAAGCGAGATTTTCGGCCACGAAGCCAACGCCTTTACCGGCGCCGGCAAGCGTCGCATCGGCAAGATCGAGCACGCCCACGAAGGCACGCTGTTTCTCGACGAAGTGGAAAGCATGCCGATCAACCTGCAGATAAAACTGCTGCGGGTGTTGCAGGAACGCACCCTTGAGCGGCTGGGCTCGAACCAGAGCGTGGCCGTGGATTGCCGGGTGATCGCCGCCACCAAATCCGACCTCGATGAGCTGAGCCGCGCCAGCCAATTTCGCAGCGACCTTTACTACCGCCTCAACGTGGTCACCCTGGAACTGCCGCCGTTGCGCGAACGTCGCGAAGACATCCTGCAGTTGTTCGAGCACTTCCTGCAGCAATCCTCCCTGCGCTTTGATCGCACCGCGCCTGAGCTGGACAACCAGACTGTGTCGACACTGATGAGCCACGACTGGCCAGGCAACGTGCGCGAACTGCGCAACGTCGCCGAGCGCTTTGCCCTGGGCTTGCCCGCCTTCAAGAAAAGCGGCAGCGGCAACAGTAACCACGGCCTGGCCTTCACGGAAGCGGTGGAAGCCTTCGAGCGCAACCTGCTCAACGATGCCCTGCAGCGCAGCGGCGGCAACCTGACCCAGGCCAGCCTGGAACTGGGAATGGCCAAGACCACCCTGTTCGACAAGGTCAAGAAATACGGATTGAGCCACTGATGGATCTATTCTTGAAGGCCGCCATTGGCGCGGCGGTGGTGTTGGTCCTGGCGGCGTTGGCCAAGACCAAAAACTATTACATCGCGGGGCTGGTGCCGCTGTTCCCGACCTTTGCGTTGATTGCGCACTACATCGTCGGCAAGGGCCGCTCGGTGGAGGACCTGAAGACCACCATCGTGTTTGGGATGTGGTCGATCATTCCGTATTTTGTGTATTTGGCGACGCTGTATGTGATGGTCGACCGCCTGCGCCTGGAAGCATCACTCGCCGTGGCGGCGGTGGCATGGTTGATGGCAGCGACGGTGTTGGTGAGCGTGTGGGTGCGCCTGCATAGCTGACAACCGCGGTCAAAAACGGGCAAGGGTGACCTGACACACCTCAATCAAAAATGTGGGAGCGGGCTTGCTCGCGAAGGCGGCGTGTCAGTCGATATATCCGCTGACTGAATCACCGCTTTCGCGAGCAAGCCCGCTCCCACATTCAGAGGTGCGAATCACCCGAATCTCAGCGGACGATCTTGTCGACCTGAATCCCCAGCTTTTTCAACCGATACCAGAAGCTCCTTTCTGAAATCCCGATTTTCGCCGCCGCGGCAGCCTGCACGCCGTTGCTCTCGTGCAACGCCGCCAGGATGTAGGTTTTCTCGACGTCCGCCAGTGCCGCGTCCAGGTCCGCAGGCACGCCAGGGTTGTCCCCAAGCAACGCCGTGACGCCGTCCTCTGCCGGTTTTGAAGCAAACAGGTAGGCCGGCAGGTCGATGTCTTCGATCACCGGTTTGGCGGCGACGATGGTTGCGCGCTCCACGCAGTTTTGCAGTTCGCGGATATTCCCCGGCCAGCTGTACGCGGCCATGGCCTGCAAGGCCTCCGGGCTGAACCCGGTGATGCGTTTGCCGGCGGTGGCGCTCAGGGTCTGGGCGAAGTGCCGGGCCAGGGGCACGATGTCCTCAGCGCGTTCGCGCAGGGCCGGCAGCGGGATCGGGAACACATTCAGGCGGTAATACAGGTCTTCGCGAAACTCTTTATTGGCCACCGCGTCCAGCAGGTTTTTGTTGGTGGCGGCGATCACCCGCACATCCACCTTGCGCTCGCGCGGGTCGCCCACCGGCTCGATCACCCGCTCCTGCAACGCGCGCAGAATCTTGGCCTGCAACGCCAGAGGCATGTCGCCCACCTCATCCAGAAACAGCGTGCCCTTGTCAGCCTGCATAAAGCGCCCGACCCGATCCGCCACGGCGCCGGTGAAGGCGCCCTTGCGATGGCCAAACATTTCGCTTTCCAGCAAGCCTTCCGGAATCGCCGCGCAGTTGACCGCTACAAATGGCTTGTCGGCACGGCTGCCGTGCTTGTGGATCGCGCGCGCGACCATTTCCTTGCCGGTGCCGCTTTCGCCAGTCAGCAGGATAGTGGCGTTGCTGTCACGCACCGAATCGATTGCATGCAGCACCTGGCGAAACGCCGGGCTGTCACCCACCAGGCTGTCGAACTGCGCATGGTGATCGAGTTCGGCGCGCAGCCGCGCGTTGTCGCGCATGATGTCGCGAAACTGCAAGGCCTTGGCTACGGTGATGTCCAGTTCGTCGATGTCGAACGGCTTGGCAATGTAGTCATAGGCGCCGTTGCGCATCGATTGCACGGCGTTTTTCACCGTGCTGTAGGCGGTCATCACGATCACCGGCAAGTCCGGAAAACGCACCTTGATCTCGGCCAGCAGCGCCGGGCCGTCCATGCCGGGCATGCGCCAGTCACTGATCACCAGGTCGATGTCTTCCTGTTCCAGCACCTTGAGCGCGTGCAGGCCATTGCTTGCGGTAAATACCTGAATGCCGTTCTGGCTCAGGGCCGACGACAGCAGGTCGCAGAGCTTGGGCTCGTCGTCGACTACCAATACGTTATGCGTCATGACCATCCTCATCGTCGCCGTCGTCATCACCCTGGGCCGGAATGTACAGGCTGAAGGTGGCGCCGGCATCTTTCTCACTGGCACATTCAATGCTGCCGTCGTGACTTTCCATGATCGAATAGACTTTTGCCAGGCCCAGGCCCGTGCCCGAGGCCTTGGTGGTGACGAACGGTGTGAAGATCCGCTCGATCATATCCGCCGGGATGCCCTGGCCGGTGTCGGCGATGCTGATCACCGTGTTGCCGTCGACACTGCGAATGCCCAGGGTCAGACGCCCGCCTTCAGGCATCGCGTCGATGGCGTTGAGAATCAGGTTGAGGCACGCCTGCTTGAGTTGTTTGGCATCGGCATAGATCGTCGCACCGGGTGCCTGGTCGTCAATCTGCGCGTCAATGTTATGCGTGGACAGTTCCGGGCTGCAGAAACCGAGGATCTCTTCCACCAGCGCACGCGCCGGCTGTTGCACACGCAGCGGCGGGTTGGGTTTGGCGAAATCGAGGAATTCGGTGATCAGGTCGTTGATGCGGCTGACCTCGCTGATCACGTATTCCAGGTGGCGCTTGTCGGTTTCCGCCAGGTCGGCGCGACGGTGCAACAATTGGGTCGCGGTTTTGATGATGCCCAGCGGGTTGCGAATCTCGTGAGCCAGGCCCATGGCGACTTCGCCCAGGGCGTGCAGCCGATCGCGACGGCGCAACTGAGCTTCAAGGTGATGCAGTTCGCCCAGGCGCTCGGTCATGTGGTTGAAGGTGCTGCTCAACTGCGCCAGCTCATCGCCGCCAGTGACCAATACGCGGTGTTCGTAATGACCCGAGATCACCGCGTCCACGCCTTGGGACAAATCGCGCAACGGTTTGGTCAGGCGCCGCGACACCAGCACCCCGGCGCCCAGGGACAACGCCGAGCTGAGCAGGAAAATCAGCACGAACAGGTTGCTCTGATTCACCAGCCCGACCAGGCTGGTATGGCGTAGCAGACCGCTGAAGATCACCCCTTGCAGGTCGCCGGCATCATTGAAGATTGGCCAATACAGACCGCTGTAATTGTTGGTGAACTGCTCGCTCGGCTGCTTGGTGGCGCGCATGGCCGTTTCGACGTCCTTGGGAATGCGCGAGGGGTGGTTTTCGAAACGCTGGGTCGAGAAGATTTCGTTAAAGCCCGACGGATTGGCCAGGTACAGGCGCAGGTCGAGGGAATGCACATCGGCCACGCTGGTGAGGAAACTGCTGTCCAGGTACGTCGCCACCAACAGCAGGTAGTCGACGCCTTCCTGGGTGGTTTCGAAGGTCGAGACCACGAGGCCCGTACTCACGCCCGCCACCTGCACGGTTTGCAGCACCGCGTTGCTGGTCAGGTCGATCTGCTTGACCACATCGTCGGAGGCCGTGCTGAACACGACCTTGTGATCACTCACGCGAATCAGCGCGACCACGTCGATGTCCGTGGCGTCGGCAATGTCGGCGGTCAGCCGGTCGTGCTTGGCGGCCTGCTTGGTCGAAGGCGGGCTGGTGTAGCGCAGGAACAGCTTGGCCATGCGCGCGTTGTCATGAAGGATGTCGCCGATTTCGTCCTTGACGATCTTGGTCGACTCTTGCAGCCAGATACGCACGTTACTGTCGAAAATCTGCGACAGCGTGGTCGCCGCCAGCTCGGCGGCGATCATGGTGGGAATAACGCTGACCAGCCAGAACGCCAGCACCAGCTTGCGCTGGACGCTCCAGCGCGAAATGGCAAAGGGGCGGGCTTTCTGGCGGGTTTTGGTGATCATCAGGTTTCGCTTATCGCAGCAGCCATGGCAGGGTCGGAACGGTCCGGTCTCAGGTACATTTTCACGAGCTTGAGCAGGCTGTTGACCAGCCGGTTACGGTGACGGAAGAACATGCTGTTGCCTTGGAACTCGCACCCCAGGCGCAGCTTACTGGCATACCCTTCCTGACCGCACTCGTACACAGGGATCTTGTGCTGAATACAGTAGTCGACGTTGGTCAGCCAACTGCGAAAGTACAGGTTGTATTCGCGGCTGAATGCCATGTCGTGCCCAAAGAACTTGTCGATCAGGCGGTGCTGGTCCAGCAGGATCAGATTGAACGCCACCAGCTGCTCGTCCACCCAATAAAGAACACAGACCGCACGCCCTTCAAGCCGTTCGAGGATGCCGGTGAAGTAACGCGCCGGCAAACGTTCGAACTGCAGCTGCGAGCGCGCGAGCGTGGCCTCGTACAAGCGCATGACCTGCGGCAATACATCATCAATATTGCGCCGCCACTCCACGCGCGGGCCCGGCGCACGCAGTTTACGGCGCAGGTCCTTGCGCGTCGATTTGCACAACGAGCCAAGGTAGGCGTCTACCGAACCGTAGGGCACCGTCAGCAGACCGCTGGGCAAGCTCGGCATGCTCTGGAAACCTGCGCTGCGGCAGCTGGTCGCCCAGTGCGGGTCGTCGGTCGGTACATCTTTGACCGCCACCAGGCCAATCCCGAAGGCATTGGCATCCTGTCGCGCGGCTTGCAGCAACTGCTTGAGCAACACTGGGCGCCGCGCCTGGGGTATGGCGCTTGCAATACCAGCGTCGCAACGCTCGGCTATCGGCGAGCCAATGGCATACAGCGGCAACCGCAAAACACCCGGCCACAGTCGCTCCAGGCGTTCGGTAAAACGCTTGCCGGCACCCGACACCGTGGTGTCGAGGCGATAATGGGTGATGAACGCAGCGGCCACTGCCACCAGCGTTTCATCTTCGTAAACGGCCAGGTAACGCCATTTGAAGTCATCAATGGCCGCGTTTTCCACGGCGACGTAAAAATCCCAATCCTCCAGGGCACCGGGAAAACAGTCGTTCCAGGCACTGCGCTGGATGGCCCGGATAGTCGAGAAGGCTTGAGCGGTGATCACGGGTTTCCCTTTTTTTCTATTTCTTGTGGCGAGCGGGCTTGCTCCGCGGTGGGCGGAGCAGCCCCAAACCCAGGCACCTCGGTTCTAACTGGAAGCATGCAGTGTCAGTGATGGGGCGGCGGCGCCACCCACCGCGGGGCAAGCCCGCTCGCCACTGGCAGCGCGCGTGCGACTGACGCAGGCATGTTGCTCGACAAACTCGGCGCTCAACTCGATCACGCGTCGGTATTGCAGGTCGACGGTGATCATGTGGTAGCAGTTGTCCAACAGGATCTTGGTCACGGGGCCGCCCAAATGGCGCTCCACGTAATCGGCGTTCCAGCGGCTGGTGATGTCGTCCTCGATGGAGTGCAAAACCAGCGCCGGTACCTTGACCTCGGGCATGCGTTTCTTGACCACGGCGTTCATGCGGTGCAACTCGCGCACCGTAATGCCTTCCATGGTCAGCAAACCGGCTTCGCTACTCTCTCCTTCCTTCATCTGACGCTCGACGATGGCCCGCAGGCGCTCGTTCTTGATGCCGTAAGGCGGCTTCTCTTCGAAGCGACAGATGTGTACGCCGAACGGAATTTTCATCAGCAGTGGCGTGAGAAACGCCAGCTTGTGAATACTCCAGCCGTCATATTTCAAGGTCGTGGAATACATCAACAGCCCGGCGACTTGCCCAGGGTGTTCGGCGGCCACGTACATCGACATCACCGCCCCCATGGACAAGCCACCGACAAATACCTGCTCGTGACGTTGCTTGACCTGCACGAAGGTATTGCGCACGCCTTCGTACCAGTCCAGCCAGCCGGTGGCTTGCAGGTCGCTGTTGTCGCCGCAATGCCCAGCCAGGGTGGGCACGTACACCGTGCAGTTACCCGCCTTGGCCAAGCCTTTGGCGACTTGACGCAATTCCGTCGGGGTGCCGGTCAGGCCGTGGATCAGCAGGATCCCGACCGGACCTTCACCGAGAACGAAGCCGGCATCACCTTCACCGAGGTCGATCCCGGAAGTGCTCACCGTTTAGTCGCTCGCACCAGCAGTTGCTCGAGCAACTTCAAGCCCAGGTCGATTTCCGGGTAGCTGATTTCCAGCGACGGCGCCAGGGTGATCACGTTTTTGTAGTAGCCGCCCACGTCGAGGATCAAGCCCAGTTTCTGGCCATCGACGACCATGTCGCCCTTCATGCCTTCTTCAACCATGTAGTCCAGGGTCGCCTTGTCTGGCGTGAAGCCATCCGGGCCACAGATTTCGCAGCGCAGGGCCAGGCCCAGGCCATCGACGTCGCCGATGATCGGGAAACGTTTCTGCAGGTCCTGCAGGCCTTCCAGGAAGTATTTGCCCTTGGCCATGACCATCGCGCCGTAGTCGACTTCGCTGGTCATCTTGAACATTTCCAGGCCAACCGCCGTCCCCAGTGGGTTGGAGGCGAAGGTGGAGTGCGTCGAACCTGGTGGGAAGATCTTCGGGTTGATCAATTCTTCACGCGCCCAGATGCCGCCCAGCGGGTTCAGGCCGTTGGTCAGTGCCTTGCCGAAGACGATCACGTCCGGCTGCACGTCGAAGTGCTCGATCGACCACAGCTTGCCGGTACGGTAGAAGCCCATCTGGATTTCGTCGGACACCATCAGGATGCCGTGCTGGTCCAGTACATGCTTGAGTTCGCGGTAGAAGTTCATCGGCGGGATCACGTAGCCGCCGGTGCCCTGGATCGGCTCGACGTAAAACGCTGCGTATTCGCTCTGGCCGACTTTCGGGTCCCACACGCCGTTGTATTCGGTCTCGAACAGACGGGCGAATTGCTGCACGCAGTGGCTGCCGTACTCTTCCTTGGTCATGCCTTTGGGGCCGCGGAAGTGGTACGGGAACGGGATGAACTGCGCGCGCTCGCCGAAGTGGCCGTAGCGGCGACGGTAGCGGTAGCTGGAAGTGATCGACGACGCGCCGAGGGTACGCCCGTGGTAGCCGCCTTCGAAGGCGAACATCAGGCTTTTGCCGTTGGTGGCGTTACGCACCACCTTCAGGGAGTCTTCGATGGACTGCGAACCGCCGACGTTGAAATGCACGCGACCGTCGAGGCCGAACTTTTTCTTGGCATCGACCGCGATCATTTCCGACAGCTCGATCTTGCCTTTGTGCAGGTACTGGCTGGCGATTTGCGGCAGGGTGTCGATCTGCTGTTTCAGCGCGTTGTTCAGGCGCGGGTTGGCGTAGCCGAAGTTGACGGCCGAGTACCACATTTGCAGGTCGAGGTAGGCCTGGTCTTCGGTGTCCCACACGTAGGAGCCTTCGCAACGGCTGAAAATACGCGGCGGCTCGATGTAGTGAACAGTGTCGCCGTAGGAGCAGTACTTGGCTTCTTTATCCAGAAGGATCTGGTCTTCGGCAGTGGCGATACGGATATCAGACATGGTGGAAGAGTTCCTGGTTGTCAGCAGTAAAGGTGGTAGCGTTGGCCGCGATGCCCTGAGGCAGCTTGGCCAGCAATGCGGTCACTTCGGCGAAGGTGTCGAAGCGCGCGTGAGGAATATTGTTGGCCTGGCAATAGTCGGCCAGGCTGCCCTTGGCGAAGACGAAGTCGGCGGTGGAGGCCACGCACATGTCGGACTTGCCGTCGCCGATCACCAGCACGCGCTTGCTGCGCGGGGTGGATTTGCACTTGCAGTTGCCGGAAGCGGCACGGCAGGCATCGCTGGAATACGGGAAGTCGATGCGCCAGCTGTTCTGGTCGACCTGGCGCAGGCGGTTGGCGAGGATCGGCAGCAAGGTCACGTAGTTGCGCGACAGGATGCGCGCGATGCCTTGTTCGATGCCGTCGCTGACCACTTCGATGGTCGCGCCCAGGCCCATGACGTGATCGACGAAGTCCGGGAAGTCCGGGTCGATCTCGACGCTGTCGAAGTACGCCAGCAGTTCAGCCGGGGTTGCTTTGATCAGCGCCAGTTGACGGCTCAGGCATTCGCGGGAACCGATATGCCCATCCAGCCATTCCTGTTCGATGGTTTCCCACTCGGGGCCGGCGAAGCGTTGGAGGACGTTGTCGATGACGTCGGTTGGGGTGATGGTCCCGTCGAAGTCACACACGATATGCCAGTGGATCATTGCCTTTCCTTGAGTTGGAGGGCTTGAAGAAAATCGCGCTCTTTGCGCTTGCAGGAGGGGTAGAGCAGGGATTGTGCCAACTGGCTAAAAGCCCGCAGGGCTGGGGTTTTGGCCGATAGCCCGGGTGTTTTGTGTCGCAGGAGCTACAATTTTTGTAGCTTGCTACAAACAAGATGAGTGCTTGCGTCAGGGACGCCCTTCGCGCGTGAATGCGCGCATGTTCAGATAAGGAAATGGCTCCATGTTCAAGGTTACTTCTGCTGTATTCGCCGGTTTGCTGGGGCTGTGGGGCTTTTCCAGCACGGTATGGGCCGACGGCGCTACCGGCGAAGTGGGTGCGGGTGTCAGCTATCAACCCCACGACCCTACCGGCAGCCGCTACGAAACCCGGCCGATTCCCTACTTCGATCTGGACTGGGGCAGTGTCAGCCTGGGCACCGACGACGGCCTGACCTGGAGCGCGCTGAACACCAACGGCATTACTGCCGGCCCTTACATCAATTACCTGTCGGGCCGCACGGCCAATGGCTCACTGCGCGGTTTGCGCGATGTGTCGGACATGGCGGAAGTCGGCGGTTTCATCCAATACGCTCCGGCCGAGTTCTGGCGCGTGTACGCGCAGGTCGGCCAGGCCGTGGGCGGCGGGCGTGATCAGAGTGGCGTGTTGGGCAAGCTCGGCGGTGAGCTGGGTTACCCGTTGGGCGGCGGCATCATCGGCAGCACCGGCCTGATGGCGCACTTTGCCGATGCGCGCCAGACGCAGACTTTTTTTGGTGTGGATGACAAGGAGTCGGCGGCTTCGGGCATTCGGGCCTATAACGCCAGCGCGGGTTTCCAGAACCTGACGCTGACCCAGAGTTTTGAATTTCCGCTGGATACGCATTGGTCGTTATTGACCAGCGCCAGTTGGACGCACCTGGTGGGGTCGGCGGCCAACAGCACGATCGTCAAGCAGACGGGTGATGTGAACCAGGGGCAGGTGCAGACGGCGATCAGTTACAAGTTTGAGTGATGGGTTGGTTCTGGTTGGCTGGCGGCCGGCCCGCCGCCTTCGCGAGCGAGCCCGCTCCCACACTTGAAGCTCAGTGCATCAGGTGTACTCGGACAAATGTGGGAGCTGGCTTGCCTGCGATAGCATCGACTGGGCGCGCCTGATGTACCGAGGTGCCTGCATCGCAGGCAAGCCAGCTCCCAGAGAAAAGCAGATCTGCTGTTGCTGCAATCACTCAGGATAGGTACACAAGGCCCCGAAGACCTATCAGCCCTTGGCCTCACTGATGATCTGACGTATCGCCCCAACGAAGGCCTCAGCCGGTTGCCCCCCACTGACCGCATACTGATCGTTGAACACGATAGTTGGCACCGAAGTCACCCCTCGGGAAATCCACAGCTGCTCTTGCTCGCGCACCTCTGCGGCGTATTCATCAGAGGCCAGAATCTGCGCAGCACGCGTGACATCCAACCCAACACTTTCAGCAATAATCGCCAAGGTCGCAGGGTCGGACGGGTCTTGCCCATCACTGAAATAAGCCTTGAACAGCGCTTCCTTCAGGTTGTACTGCAACCCTTCCAACCCAGCCCAATGCAGCAAGCGATGCGCATCAAACGTGTTGTAGATACGACTCTGCCCGTCAGTGCGAAACGCAAAGCCCAACGCCGCACCCAAGTCACGAATACGCGCACGGTTAGCCTGCGATTCCTCTGCCGTGGAGCCGTATTTTTCAGTGATGTGCTCAACGATGTTCTGCCCGATAGCCGGCATATTCGGGTTCAGCTCAAACGGCTGGAAATGAATCTCGGCCTGCACCTCAGCGCCCAGCTGGTCCAACGCCTCAGTCAGCCCACGCAGGCCGATAATGCACCAGGGGCAAGACACGTCGCTGACGAAATCGATTTTCAGGGGAGTACTCATGGTAGGCAACCTCGCTGGCATTGATGCGCCGTAAAAGTTGCACGATACACCAACTTCACAACACCTTCGAAGGCTGCCCCAAATCAATCTGCGCCCAGTGCGCGGCATCTTCGCGATGGGCTTGCAGGTACGGCAACACCGCCGCCAGCAACGGCGCCTTGAACGCCTCCTGAAAACGATGCGCCAGGCCGGGAATCAATTTCAACTGGCTGCCCTGGATATGCGCGGCCAAATGCACACCGTGCATCACTGGCAGCAACGGGTCGGCAGTGCCATGCACCACCAGCGTTGGCACACGCAATTGATTGAGCAGCGGCACACGACTGGGCTCGGCGAGGATCGCCATGATCTGGCGCTTGACCCCGTCCGGGTTGAAGGCGCGGTCGTAGGACAGCGCGGCCTGATGCAGCAATACCTGGCGATCGTCCTTCACATTCGGGCTGCCCAACGCCGCCAGCAAGTCGGCCTGTTGCTCCAGCGCCACTTCACGGTTGGGCGCGCTGCGCCGCGACAGCAACTGCACCAATGCCGCACTCGGCGCCGGCAAGCCTTCGGCGCCGGAGCTGGTCATGATCAACGTCAGGCTCTCGACCCGTTGCGGCGCCATGGCCGCCAGGTGCTGGGCGATCATGCCGCCCATGCTCGCACCCAGCACGTGGAATTGGCGGATCTGCAACGCGTCCATCAAGCCCAGGGCGTCGTCGGCCATGTCGGTCAGCGTGTAAGGCGCCGCCACCGGCAGGCCGAGTTTGTAGCGCAGCACTTCGAAGGTCAGGTTGGCACTGGCCGGTGCCTGGCGCCACGTGGACAGGCCGACGTCACGGTTGTCGTAGCGAATCACCCGAAACCCTTGTTCGCACAGCGCCACGACAACTTCGTCCGGCCAGTGGATCAACTGCCCGCCCAGGCCCATGACCAGCAGCAATGCAGGGTCGGACGCACGGCCGATGCTCTGGTAGGCAATGCTCACCTGAGCCAGGTCGACCGTTTGCGTCGGGACATTGACGTCACATCGAGAAGCCGCAAAAGACGGCAGGCCGAACAATAGAGCGGCCAGTAAACACAACACGCGCATGAAAAACACCGAAACACAGAACCCCAGTAGAGCGCGAGTCTGATGAAGTTTGTTCAAGCGCGCTGCCACAGTTGCGTGACAGTTTGATGAACGGCGCCCAGCGGTCATGATCGACACGCCTTGCAACATGAGACAAACTCACGCCATTGCTGTTTTTCACAAATCGTCTTCATGGAGAGCCCGTGCTCGAAATCCGTCACCTCAAGACCCTGCACGCCTTGCGCGAAGCCGACAGCCTGGTCGAAGCCGCCGAGCGCCTGCACCTGACGCAGTCGGCACTGTCCCATCAGTTCAAGGAGCTGGAAGAGCGCTTGGGCATGCAGCTGTTCGTGCGCAAGACCAAGCCACTGCGCTTTACCAGCGCCGGCCTGCGTTTGCTGCAACTGGCCGACGCCACCCTGCCCTTGCTGCGCGGCGCCGAGCGCGATATTGCGCGTCTCGCCGGCGGCACCGCCGGGCGTTTGCACATGGCCATTGAGTGCCACAGCTGCTTCCAGTGGCTGATGCCGACCATCGACCAGTTCCGCGATGCCTGGCCGGAAGTCGAGCTGGACCTGGCCTCCGGTTTCGCCTTCGCGCCACTGCCGGCGCTGGCGCGGGGCGACCTGGACCTGGTGGTGACTTCCGACCCGCTGGAATTGCCGGGCATCACCTACGTGCCGCTGTTCACTTACGAAGCCATGCTGGCCGTGGCCAACCAGCACGCACTGGCGAACAAATCGTACATCGTGCCCGAAGATTTGCTCACCGAGACCCTGATCACCTACCCGGTGGAACGCGATCGTCTGGACATTTTCACGCGCTTTTTAGAGCCGGCCGACGTGGAACCGGCCCAGGTGCGCACCTCGGAACTCACCGTCATGATGATGCAGCTGGTAGCCAGTGGCCGTGGTGTGTGCGGCATGCCGCATTGGGCGCTGCATGAGTACAGCTCGCGCGGTTACGTGAAGGCCAAGCGGTTGGGCGAGAAAGGGCTGTTCGCGACGTTGTATGCGGGGATTCGTGCAGACATGCTGGACGCGCCGTACATGCGCGACTTTTTGCTGACGGCCAAGGACACGTCGTTTTCCACGCTCGATGGCGTCAGCGCCGTTCGCTGAACGACACAGATTAAAAATGTGGAAGCTGGCTTGCCTGCGATGCAGACGACGCGGTCTGACTGCAGCACCGAGGCGATGTTATCGCAGGCAAGCCAGCTCCCACATGGGATTGAGTTCCCACCTGGGATTTCAGTCGACCTTGAGTTCACGCCACATGTGGATCTTGTCGAAATAATCCTCGCCCACCCGCACCGCCAGTGGCTCCAGGCCGTACTGGATGAAGCCGCAGCGCTGGTACAACGCGAAGGCGGCGTCGTTGCCAGCGGTGACGGTCAGCTGAATCAGTGTGAGGTGCGGATGTTCACGCGCCTCGGCGAGCGCCGCCTCCACCAACTGACGGCCCAGGCCTCGGTGCTGGTACGCCCGGTTCACGTACATACCGAACAAGGTCACCTTGTGCCGCGCTTTCTCACGGGGCTCGAACGCCAGGCCGACAATGCCGACCAATGCGTCCCCCTCAAAAGCCCCGAGCAGCCGATCCAGCGGGCTGTCGACGCGCTTTTCCCACCAGCTCAAGGGCATCAGCGCGCGCTCCGCCACGCTGGAGGTGAACGCCTGCGGATAAGCGCCGTACGCCTCAAGCATCAACGCCCGATAAGCCTCGGCGTCGTTGGCGCCAAGTGACCGAATCATCATGCGTCGCAGGTCAGCGATGCGCGGTAAAACGGCAGGATCACGTCGCGCGTCAACGGCGCCAGTTGCAGGCCACCGTCACCGGCAGGGTCGATCCAGCGCACTTCTTCGATTTCGGCCGCGGGCGTCACCGCTACGTCGATGTGCACCTGGAACAGCTCGGCGTCCACGGTGAACCCAGGCTCATTGGCGGCGGGGGCCGAGAAGTGGCCAAGATAGACAGCTTGGCTTGGCTCGATGCACAGGTTGAGTTCCTCAAATAGCTCACGGGCCAGGGCTTGGGCCGGTTGTTCGCCGGCGTCAATCTTGCCACCCGGTTGCATGAACGCCTGGGTGCCGCGCTTGCGCACCAGCAGGGTTCGGCCGTCGCTGCCAATCAACAGCGCAGCGGCGATGCGGATAGTGGATGTCATGTAAAACTGCCTCGAATGCAAAGGCGCAAGGATCACAGATAGCGCGTTATTCGCAAAGCAATCCTTCATGCCGCTCTTTGATAAACACGCTGTACCTGGCGCCTTCCATCGTCTCAAAGGCAATCAACTTGTCCACCAGCGGCAGGTTCAGCACCTTGCCGGCGTTGAGCAACAACATGCCGTTATCGGCGTTGAGGTTGCGCGCCAGCACCATGCCCTCCTCCAGCTCGCGGGTGCCCAGCACCCTGACGCTGGGGTCGCCCAGGGTCACGTCATTGAGGTACGTGGCGCAGACTGAAACAAAACTTTCCACCATGTCGGGGTCGTAAAGGCGACCGGCGTATTTGCGGATATAGAGCAGCGCTTCGTCGCTGTTCATTTGGCGTTCGAGGATCAGGCCCTTTTGCAGCTCGATAAAGTCCACCGCCAGTTTCAACAGGCGCGAACCTGCGGGAATCGCGTCACCCTTGAGGTGATCGGGAAAGCCGCTGCCGTCCCAGCGCTCCTGATGATGGCGGATAAGCCGCGCTGCGTCTTTCATCGGTTCCAGGGTCATCAGCAACGATTCGCTTTGGGTGGCGTAAGCGCGATAACGCTCACGGTCGCTGCTGTGCAACAAGTCTGAAGGCGAGGCCATCATGCTGTCGCTCCAGCTCAATTTGCCGATGTTGTAGAGCGCGGCAGCCATGGTCAGGTCGCGGTTACTGGCCTCATCTACGCCATGGGCCACACACCAGGTGCGCACCAATTCGATGATTTGCCGGTTGGTCTGCTTGGCGCGCGGTAAGCGCAGGTTGGCCAACAACGAGAACACCTCGGTGCCCGTGGCGTAGCTGTGTTTGAGCTCTTCGTAGGCCAGGTCGAGCATATCGGCGGTTTGCTGCAATTCACTGGTGCGAGAGGCAACACGTTTTTCCAATGTGGCGTTGAGCTGCTTGAGTTCATCGTTCTGCGCCTGGATCAGCAGCTCCAGGCGCCCACGTTCGCGCTCCGAATGCTGATGGGCCAAGGATTGACGCAGGGCCAGCAGCAGTTCTTCATCGTTCCAGGGCTTGCTCAGGTAACGGTAGATCTGGCCTTCGTTAATGGCTTTGACGATCAGCGTCAGGTCGGTCTCGCCGGTCAGCAGAATGCGCACCGTGTGCGGGTGGTGTTGGTGGATGTGCGCCAGCAACGAGGCACCATCCATGTCCGGCAGACGCGCGGCGCTCATCACCAGGTCAATGGGTTGAGTGGCGAGAATGCCCAGGGCATCAGCGGCGCAGGTGGCGCTGTGCAGTTCGAAGGGCTCCAGGCTGAGCAGTCGCTTGAGGCTGTGCAAAACGTCCGGGTGGGCGTCGATCAACAGCAGCACTGGACGGTTGGCATCGATAAAGGTCACTGACTCTCCCATGGGACACCTCGGATCGTCGATCTGCGTTCCTTACGGTCTGGGACAATGCCTCCTGGCGATTACCCGGTAGTTTAGTTGGTTTTTACCAGGTGATGGCCTTGCGATATCAACGCATAAAAAAAGCCGCTCCAAATGCTGGAGCGGCCTTTGAGGTGAAACGTGAATCCCTCACGCCTCGGCGTTTTTTGGGCTGGTGCCAAACGACGCAAAACGCTTGTTGAACCCGGCAATCCGGCCTTCGACCTGAGTCTTGCGTTGCTGGCCGGTGTAGATCGGGTGCGAGGCGCTGGAGACGTCCAACGGGATGTAAGGGTACGTGTTGCCATCGCTGTGTGTGTGGGTGCGATCACTGTCGGCCGTGGAGCCTATCAGGAAGAACACGTCGGCGGCGGTGTCATGGAACAGCACGGTGCGGTAGTCGGGATGGATACCAGTTTTCATAGTGCCTCCGGGGCGTTTGAGTGCATCAATGTGTTACACAGTAACACAAATCATGCGCCCAAACGAGAACCGATTGCAATAAGGATAGACCTGTAGCGTCTATGCAGCTTCCTGAAAGTCCATTTCCGGCGGCTGTTGCGAGAAGCCGCGCGTCAGGAACCCCAGGTAAACCAGGCCGATCGCCAACCACACCACGCCCAGGTAAATCGCCAGATGATCGAGGCTGACCATCAGCCACACGTCCGCCGCGAGGCCGATGGCCGGGAACAGCAGGAACAACATCAACTCACGCACGCCACGCGCTTTCGCGCCGATCCAGTAGTGAAAGATCACCGACAGGTTCACCAGGCTGAACGCCAGGAATGCACCGAAGTTGATGAACGAGGTGGAGGTGGTCACATCCAGCTTCAATGCCAGCAACGCCACGACCGCACACAACAGGATGCTGTTGACCGGCGTGCCGAAGCGCGCATGCAAGGTGCCAAAGAACGACTTGGGCAACACGCCGTCGCGCCCCATCGCGAACAACAAGCGCGAACCGCTGGCCTGGGCCGACAGCCCCGAGGCGAACTGGCCGACGATCAAGCCGATCAGGAAGATCGACACAAACAGGTCACCGCCGACATTGCGCGCAATTTCATAGGCCGCCGAATCCACATCGGCAAACTCGAACGACGGATGCGCGATCTGCACGAAATACGACACGCCAACGAAGATCAACCCGCCGATCAAGGTGATCAGCATGATCGCCCGCGGAATGGTCCGGCGTGGGTCGCGGGTTTCTTCAGTCAAGGTACTGACCGCGTCAAAGCCCAGGAACGAATAGCAGGCAATCGCCGCCCCGCTCATGATCAGCGGCATGTGCATCTGGCCGTTGAAGAACGGCGCGACGGTCCACAGCGGCTTGCTCGCGTCGCCCCCGATGTAATGGATGCACAGCGCGACAAACGCAATCAGCACCAGAAACTGCACCAACATCAGCAGCGCATTAATGCCGTTGGCCAGTTTCAGACCGATGATATTGATCGCCGTGGTGACGCCGATAAACGCCAGCACCCAGATCCATTGCGGCACCGCAGGGAATGCCGAATGCAGGTACGCCGCCCCGATCAACCAGATGGCCATGGGCAAGAACAGGTAGTCGAGCAACACCGCCCAACCGGCGATAAAGCCCAGTTTCGGGCTGATCGCCTTGCGCACGTAGCTGTAGGCGGAACCGGCCACCGGAAAGGCCGACGCCATACGCCCGTAACTCATGGCGGTAAAGAACATCGCCACCAGGGCGGCCAGGTAAGCGGCCGGCACCATGCCGCCAGTGGATTGCGCGAGGATGCCGAAGGTGCCGAGCACAATGATCGGCGTCATATAGGCGATGCCAAACAGCACCACCGACCCTAACGACAGGGTGCGTTGCAAACGAGCCATGAGCGATTCTCCGCTGATTTATTAGATTTATGGCAGAACTGAAGTCGGTGAAGCGGATGTCATTTTTCTTATGATCAAGCGTATTTACTGTGGCGAGCGATGCTTGATGTAGCGAGCGGGCTTGATGTGGCGAGCGGGCTTGCCCCGCGTTGGGCTGCGCAGCGGCCCCATTACATTCACTGCATTTCTCCAGGCAAACCGCGGTTGCAGGTTTTAGGGCCGCTTCGCGCCCCAACGCGGGGCAAGCCCGCTCGCCACAAAGGGTCAGCCTTAATTGTGTGGAATCAGCAGTTCACGCGTCCCATCCGTGCGCTCGATCACCTCACCCGGCAATTTCAAGCGCTGGTCGTCGAGGTAGCGGTAGTCCTTGCGAGCCGCCACCAATTGGTCAAGGTCCAGCTCGACGGTAAATTGCCGTTCCTCGCGCCCGGCTTCGAACAGCAAGCTGCCAAACGGGTCGACCAGGGCACTGCCGCCGGCGAACAACAGGCCGCCATCGCCTTCTTCCACCCGATTGACCATCAGCGCAAACGCCTGGTTTTCCTGGGCGCGCGCCATGATCGCGGTGCGGTGCGTGGGACCGTAAGGGTCCATGTTGCCGTTGGTGACAATCAGCAGTTCGGCGCCCAGTTGCGCGTTGGCGCGGGCAGTTTCCGGGAACTCGATGTCGTAGCAGATCAACAGGCCGACGCGCACACCGTTCCACAAGCAAGTGGCATAGCGGTCACCGGGCGTGAACACGCCGCGATCCGAGGCCCACAGGTGGGTCTTGCGATACCGCAGGGCGATGCCTTCGGGGGTGATCAGCAACGTGGTGTTATAGAATTGGCCGGCGTCGCTCTCGGCCATGCCGATCACCACGGCGATATTGCCTGCGCGAGCCGCCTCGACAACGGCCTGCACGGTCGGGCCATCCACCGGCTCGGCGATGTCGGCGACGGTCTCGGCTGACGGGAAGCCCATCAGGTGGGTTTCCGGAAATACGATCAGTTGCGTGTCGGCGGCGCAGGCAGCAATTGCCGCCAAGGCGCGCTCAAGGTTGTAAGCTGTGCCGTTATCACGACCTGCCAACTGGGCAAATTCGACCTTCATGGGAAGTCCTGTTGTTTTATCTGTGGCGCAGTATGCGCAGCCGCACCCGTCGGGGAAATCACGCCGCCGGGGTAACCCTATGGGGGTAGACGAATGACAGTCTCGCTACAAGACATCGCCTGGCACCGTTCGGTGGGGCAAATGATAGACGCCCTCGACCAGGCCAACTTCTGGACCCAGCTCGTGCGCTTGCTGGACAACTACGTGCCGTTCGACAGCTGGGTGGTATTGCTGTTCAGCAGCGCGCACCGCCCGCTGGTGTTCGCCGAATGCCCGGGCGTCGACGGCACGCCGGACCAGTTGTTCCAGGACTACCTCAACGGCCTGTACCTGCTCGACCCCTTCTACATCGCCAGCCGCGAACACTCACGCACCGGCCTGTTTCGCCTGGCCGAAGTCGCGCCGGAGCACTTTGAACTCACCGAGTACTACCAGCGCTACTTCCGCCTGAACGTGGTGGCCGATGAAATCCAATTTAATTGCCAGTTGGCGGATGGGCGTACCCTGTGCCTGTCCCTGGGCTCGAAACAGCGTTTTGACCCGCAGCAGATCGCTCTGCTGTCGCTGATCCAGCCTTGGGTGCTGAGCCTGCTGCGCCAGCGCCTGCCCTTTGAACTCAAGCAGGTCAGCGCACCGCAGCCGCCGATTCAGAATGATGACTGGGGCGCGCAACTCACCGCCCGTGAGCTGGATGTGGGCCGCTTGATGCTCAGCGGTTGCTCCAGCAAGGAAATCGCTCGTAAGCTGGAAATCTCTGTTGAAACCGTGAAAGTCCATAAAAAACACATGTACAGCAAGCTAGGGATCAAATCCCAGTCGGAGCTGTTCTCGATCTTTCTACAGGCGCAAAACGCCTAGCCGATGAGTGAACCCAAGGAAAACCGTATGAGCCTGTCGTTACTAAGCCGTTACGCCTTCTTTGCCGTGTGCGTCATTTTTACCCTCGCCAGCCTCCCCTTTATCGAACATGAATGGCTGTGGCCAATCACCGTGGTCACCGGCGTGCTCAGCTTGATCGGTCTGTTCGACCTGCTGCAAAGCCCCCACGCGGTGCGCCGCAACTACCCGATCCTGGGCAATATCCGTTACCTGGTGGAGGCCATCCGCCCGGAAATCCGCCAGTACCTGCTCGAATCCGACAGCGACGCGCTGCCCTTCTCACGCGCGCAACGCTCACTGGTTTACTCGCGCGCCAAGAACGAAACCGCCGACAAACCCTTCGGCACCCTGATCGACGTGTATCAATCGGGCTTCGAATTCATCGGCCACTCCATGCGCCCTGCGCCGTTGAGTGACCCGAGCGCGTTTCGCGTGATGGTCGGCGGCCCGCAGTGCAAGCAGCCGTACTCGGCGTCGGTGTTCAATATCTCGGCCATGAGCTTCGGCTCGTTGAGCGCCAACGCCATTCGCGCATTGAACCAGGGCGCCAAGCTCGGCAACTTTGCCCACGACACCGGCGAAGGCAGCATCAGCCCTTACCACCGCGAAAACGGCGGCGACCTGACCTGGGAACTGGGCAGTGGCTACTTCGGCTGCCGTACCAGCGACGGCCGCTTCGACCCGGAACGCTTCGCCGCGCAGGCGCAGAACCCGCAAGTACGCATGATCGAAATCAAGATGAGCCAGGGCGCAAAACCCGGCCATGGCGGGATTCTGCCCAAGCACAAGGTCACCAAGGAAATTGCCGAGACGCGCGGCATCATGATGGGCGAAGACTGCATCTCGCCGTCGCGCCACAGCGCGTTTTCCACGCCGATTGAAATGATGCAGTTCATCGCCCAACTGCGCGAACTGTCCGGCGGCAAACCGGTGGGCTTCAAGTTTTGCCTGGGCCACCCGTGGGAGTTCATGGGCATCGCCAAGGCCATGCTCGAAACCGGCATCCTCCCGGACTTTATCGTGGTCGACGGCAAGGAAGGCGGCACCGGCGCCGCGCCGGTGGAGTTCACCGACCATATTGGTGTGCCGCTGCGTGAAGGTCTGCTGTTTGTGCACAACACGCTGGTGGGCCTCAATCTGCGCGACAAGATCAAGCTCGGCGCCAGCGGCAAGATCGTCAGCGCGTTCGATATCGCCAGCGTCCTGGCCATTGGCGCCGACTGGGCCAACTCCGCGCGCGGCTTCATGTTTGCCATCGGCTGCATCCAGTCGCAGAGCTGCCACACCAACAAATGCCCGACCGGCGTCGCCACCCAGGACCCGCTGCGTCAACGTGCGCTGGTGGTGCCGGACAAAGCCCAGCGCGTGTTCAACTTCCACCGCAACACCCTCAAGGCCCTGGCGGAAATGCTCGCCGCAGCCGGTCTGGATCATCCCTCGCAGCTGTCGGCCAAGCACCTGGTGCGACGCATGTCGGCGACTGAAATCAAACTGTTCTCGCAACTGCATGTGTTCCTCAAGCCCGGTGAACTGCTCACCGGTGAAGTGAACGGCGAGTTCTATTCGCGCATGTGGCAGATGGCACGCGCGGACAGTTTTGAGCCGAATGAGCTGGTAGCCGCGTAACCCGATGAAAACTATTCACTGCTGAACCGGACCACCGACGGCATCGTTGAAACCAGGAGATTCACATGCCGTTACTCGACTTCGCCGCCCTCGCCGGGCAACTGCCTGACAGCTGGAAATCCACGCGCCTGGGCCAGGTAGGCCCGGCGCGGATCAAGGTGTTGCGCATGGATGAGCAGGCCTACGAGGCAGAAACCCACGCTTACAACGAAGGCCTGCTGGTGATCAGCGGCCTGCTGCGCTTGAGCATCGGTGACGAGGAAATCCGCGTGGAAGCCGGCCAGATGTACCTCGTCCAAGCCGGTATCGCCCACGCGGTCCTTGCCGGTAGCCAAGGCACGTTGGTGATCATTGATGTCTAGAGACATTCAGTAATACCCAGCCTTTGCAATTGCTTATAAATACCGCCAACCTGCGCCCGCCCGACGTGCGGCGTGCGACAACGTTGCCGTGCACCTGTCATTACTAAACTATTTGTTCAAGAGCCCGCTGCCATGCTGAACGGACGCGACCCGCGCATCGATTTTTTTCGGGGCCTGGCGTTGATCTTCATTTTCTGGGATCACGTCCCCCACAATCCCCTCGGCCAGATCACCCTGCGCAATATCGGGTTCAGCGACGCGGCTGAAGTCTTCGTGTTCCTTGCCGGCTACGCCTCGGTGCTGGCGTACGGCAAGGTCCTGCAGCGCGAAGGCTACTGGATGGCCTGCTTGAAGATCCTGCGGCGCACGTGGGTGCTGTACGTGGTGCACATCTTCCTGCTGGCAATGCTGATGGGCATTGTGTTCTTCGCCAACAGCCATGTCGAAACCCGCGACCTGGTCGAAGAGATGGGCCTGACGCATTTTGTCACCCATCCTCAGCAAGCGCTGGTGGACGAATTGCTGTTGCGCTTCAAGCCGAACCTGATGGACCCGCTGCCCCTGTATATCGTGCTGTTGGCGGGCTTGCCGCTGGTACTGCCACTGCTGCTGCGCAAGACCTGGGCGGTGGTCGCGGTGTCGATGGCGGTGTACCTGCTGGCGCCGCACCTGGGCTGGAACCTGGCCGCCATTGCTGACGGCGTGTGGTACTTCAACCCGGTCACCTGGCAGTTTCTGTTTGTCCTGGGTGGCGCGGCGGCCATTCACGGGCAACAACCCCGCGCACAGGATAATCGGCCACTGCTGCGCCAGCCGTTGTTCGTCACGGCGGCGGTCTACGCGCTGGCGGCGGGTGTGCTCACCCTCGCCTGGCGTTGGCCTGAGGTGCACGACGCATTGATGCCAGCGGCCTTGAGCGAACTGCTCTACCCGATCAGCAAGACCGACTTGTCACCGGTGCGACTGTTGCACTTCCTGGCGCTGGCCTACGTCACCGCCAAACTGTTGCCTGGGCGTGCCTGGACACAAAATTGGCTGGCCCGGCAGACCTGCCGGATGGGGCGTTATTCGTTGGAAGTATTCTGCCTGGGCGTCTTACTGGCGCCGTTGGCGGATATGCTCAACGCCCTGGCTGGCGATGCCTTGACCATGCAAATCGTCACCGCACTGGTCGGCGCCGCCCTGATGGCCGCGCTGGGCGCCTGGCTGGAATTCAACCAACGCCTGAGCCAATCGCCTCGCGTGGCCACCGCCTGAAAAACAAAAAGCCCCGATCTCGGGGCTTTTTGTTGTGCGCCTGAACGTCAGGCTTGAGCACGCGCCGCAGCCTGGGTGGGCTGCAACTTGAACACGTAGAACAGCACTGTCAGCAGCACCAGGAACACCGGGCCGACATACAGCGCGACACGCGTGTCCGGGAAGTACGCCATCAGCCCTACCACCAGCACCAGGAACGCCAGCGCCAGGTACGAACTGACCGGGTACAGCCACATGCGGTACTTGAGGCCGGCTGCCTCGGCCGGGCTCAGGCTTTTACGGAACTTGAGCTGAGCCAGCAGGATCATCAGCCAGGTCCAGATCGCGCCGAAGGTGGCGATGGACGTCACCCAGACGAAGACCTTCTCGGGGACCATGTAGTTGAGCAACACGCCCAGCAGCAGCACGAAAATCGACAGCAGCAGCGCCTTGCGCGGCACGCCATTGCTTGAGGTGGTGCCGAAGGCGGCCGGGGCCTGACCGTTCTGCGCCAGGCTGTAGAGCATGCGGCCGGTGCTGAAGATGCCGCCGTTGCAGGAGGACAACGCAGCCGTGATCACCACAAAGTTGATGATGCCGGCGGCGGTCTTGATGCCCAGTCGCTCGAAGGTCATCACGAATGGGCTGCCCTGGGTGCCGATTTCATTCCATGGGTAGATCGACAGAATCACGAACAGCGCGCCCACGTAGAACAGCAGGATGCGCCAGAACACCGAGCCGATGGCGCTCGGGATAGTCTTCTGCGGGTTCTTCGCTTCACCGGCGGTAAGGCCGATCATTTCCACGCCCAGGTACGCGAACATCACCATTTGCAGGGACATCAATACGCCGGTCACACCATTGGGCATGAAGCCGCCGTGGGCCCACAGGTTGGAAATCCCCAGTGCCACGCCGTCGTTGCCAAAGCCGAACGCGATGATGCCGACGCCACCGATCACCATGGCAATGATCGTGACGATCTTGATCAGCGCGAACCAGAACTCGAACTCACCGAATGCCTTGACCGCAATCAGGTTGATCGTGCCCATGCTGACCAGCGCCGCCAGCGCCCAGATCCAGCGCGGCACATCGGGAAACCAGACGCCCATGTAGACGGCAACGGCGGTGATTTCTGCCACGCAGGTCACCAACCACAGGAACCAGTAGTTCCAGCCGGTAAGAAAGCCCGCCAGCGGGCCGAGGTAGTCCTGGGCGTAACGGCTGAACGAACCGGCGACGGGGTTATGCACCGCCATTTCGCCGAGCGCGCGCATGATCACCAGGATCGCCAGGCCGCCAATGATGTAGGAGAGCATGATCGCCGGACCGGCCATTTCGATGGCCTTGGCGGAACCCAGGAACAGGCCGACACCGATACAGGCGCCGAGGGCCATCAGGCGAATATGCCGTTCGCCCAGTTCACGTTTCAGCGGGCCGCCCTGAGCGGTCTCGCCATGGGGCAGGTGATTGCCAACTGGCATAGGGGTACAACCTCGTCTTGTTATTGGATATGAACCACCGAGCGTTGCGCACGCCAAGCCGGTAAGCCGGGGGCGCACTTCAACCAGGCCTGTTTCGTGGACAGGCACGTCCGGCAGCGCACAGCCTGCGGGATCGGCGGGGGTGCAGTATAAAAAGCCGACACTAGGGTCTTTCACTCTAAAAATGACTAAATTCAGCGATAAGTCTGGGTAAATAAGCCTTTTACAAGCAAGCATTACCTGCCTTTACGCATTTATCAGGTCATCGCGAGGGCCGTGAGTATTGCACAGTGATGGTGCAGCGTCATGCCTGGGCCGACGCCCTCCGCCCGTCAAGGAAGGCTCTGGCCCAAGGCTTCGAGCTCGGCCACAGGTAAATCGGAACCGTCATGATCCCCCTGCCAACGGCACTCCCTCAGGATGAGGGAACAGCCTCCATGCACAGGGAAAATCAATGGACACGCCTACCGAACGACTCGAGCAGGGCCGCGCCCGACGCCAGGAGGGTGATCAGCACATGGTCACTGCCCTGATCAATCATTTGAATGGCACCAGCGCAGCGCCGCTGCTGATACCGCCCCATTCTTCGCCAGGTTGCTGGCTGCAACTCTGGCGCCAGGCCATTAACCGCCCGCGCTTCATCGCCTGGGCCCGGCAACGGAACATCGACCTTGCCAGCCTGACCCTGGCCAATGGCAGCCTGACAGACCAGACCCAAAAAACCTGGACCCTGTGGGACGACGCGCAAGGTTGCGCCCTGGCCCTTCCCCTCCTGACCATCGCCGACATCCTGGACCCAGCGGCCAGCGGCCTGCCGTACGGGCCGATGACTGCCGGCGAGAACACGCTGCAATTGCCCGCCAGCCAAGTGCTGCGGTTCTACGGTTACCCTCAGCCGCAGACCCGGGGCCAGCGAATGATCGTCATCCAGGCCCTCGATCAACTCAACCCTTTCGCCAGCGCCAGTCCAACGCTGGCGCGTGATTTCGAACGGCTGAACCAAGATCTGCTGCAGCTGGCCGACAGCCTGGAGGCTGCCGCGAGCGAAGCGGGTTTCAACCCGCAAACCGCTCACCGCAACAGGCTGACCCTCGACTCCGGCTCTTTTGCAGCCAATGCCCAACAAGCCGGCGCAGCGCTGCTGGGTTACATCACCCGTCATCAAGACTTCCTGGCGCTGGAGCCAGTTCACGGCCTGCAGCCCGGCCACTACACATTCGATCCCGACACCCGCCAGCTCACCGGCCAGCGCGCAGATGGCGCACAGGTGGCACTCGGCATCGAATGGCTGTTGCCGCTGCCACTGGCAGGCCGTCTCGAACAACTGGTCAGTGTGGCGCAACAGCTCGGCACCTCTGTTCACCAAAGCGGCCAGTTCAGCGTGGCGCAGTTGCTGCACTGCCATGACCTGGCGGTGCCCGCCACGTCAGACACGGCCAGGGCGCTGAGCCTGCGCTTGCGCGCGTCGCAGCCCCTGCACGTGCCGCCCGTCTGCGACTTCGCCGAGGCCGATATTGCGCTCATGCAGCAACTGCACTGGCAGCGTCTGGACCATGACCGCGACCATGCTGCGGCGGCTTTGCGCACGCTGCTCGAGGGCAAAGCCGCTGAGGCCGTGATTGCCACGCACTTGACGTTGCTGCAGGTCTGGGCCGGCGACGCCCATTTGCATCCGGCGCTCGCACCTGCGCCGCGCACCGAGGCGCGCAGCCTCGCCCAGCATCTACAAGGCCAGGGTCTGGCCGTTCCGCGTACCGCCGGCGACGCCCTGGGTACGCTGCAAATCCTCGAAATGACCCTGCCGCGCAGCACTCAACACGCTGACTATCGACAAGGTTTGCCGTTAACGCCCGACCAGCGTGAGACCGTGCGAACGCGGGTCAACGCCTGGCTGCCGCGCACGAGCAGCAGGCTGTTGGAGTATCTGGCGGGGCCGTTGTTGACCGAGCTGTCCCGAACCGCGATTCGCACCCAGGCCGACCGGTTGCTCAAGCTCATGCTCAGGCGCCCTCCTGCCCGGCAACTGGGCCGACGGTTGCTGGAGGCACTGGGCGGGTACGGCCAGCATCCACACGAACACACCAACAGCGCCAGCCTTGAAAACCTGGTGCTGGCCGCGCTGATGATCGAGCTTGATCCGCTGCCGGATGAACAGCGTTACGTCGTCGCGGGGTTCAACCTCGCCCAAAGCAGCCAATGGGGCCGTTCCCACGCGGCGCTGCGTGAGGACCTGGAACTGCACCTGATACGCAGTGGCGTCGTCTCGGCTGAGGCCACGCCGCTGGCGGCCCACCTGCTGCTCGCGGGGGCAGCACCGGAGTTTCTGGTGCGGGAACTGCCGGACACGTTGCGCTTCATGACCTCCACCCAGTGGCTGGTGTTCAGCCAAGGCGTGGCGATGGCGCAGAGGATCGCGCCCGGCTCACCGCAGCAACTGAGCTACAACGATGTCATCGCCTTGGCGTCACGGGAGGACACCTCGCCCGAGCAGCAACAATGGCGCGAATACACCGCAACCCAAGGCCTGCTCGATTGGGCCGTCGCCCAGGGTGAACTGACGCAACAGGCCGACGGACGCTACCCGATCGGCGCGATCAACGCGGCGAAAGCCCGACTGCAGGCGCGCCTGGAGGCACTGAAAAGCGCCTTCATGACGTTCGCCAGCGACCCTCCGACGCGCCGGTCGGTGGCGCTCGATGACCTGCGAAACGTCTTCCCGGGCCACTCCCGCATCAATACGCCCGACCTGCGCTGGGCGTTGGCGTCGCGCCTGCAACTGAACCTCGGCCTGGCGTCCAGCGGCCCGCCGCGTTGGCACAACGTGCCTTACCTCAGCCAGCACTCCCTCGTGGACTTGCACAGCCAGGGCTGGCTGCAGCCTTTTTCGCGCCATTGGGCATCGGTTCACCCACACCTGGACCTGAACCTGATGCGCAGCGCGTTCAGCCGCCTGGGGCATGTGAATACGCTGTTCGAGGCCGCCTTCGACGCCCACATTGACCGCCTTAAACAGGCGTACGCCACCACCCTTCAGGACCTGCTGGCACAATTACCGCTGGCCGAGCGTGCCCGGCTGCCCATCGGCGAACTGCAATTGCTGGTGCTGAGCAAAGAGGCCACCAAGGCCGAAACCCTGGAAACCCGCGAGGAAAAAAGAGCCCGCGTCGGACGCTTCGGCATCATCCTGCGCTGCACCCTGCCCCACGCCACCCACGATTACGAGTTGTTCCCACTGCTCAACCGCCTGCATAAACGCAGCGGCCCTGCCCTGGTGTTTGACCTGGGCGGCAAACCCCTGTCGGTCACCACCGGCCGACCAGGCTCGGTTCAACCCGTCAGTGTCTTGCACACCGGCAATCCACTGGCCATCGACTGGCAAGCCTACGAAACCGGCAGCGCGCCGCGGCCGAACGTGTTCTCCACGGTGGTCGTCGAGCAGCTCTGGCAGCAGGGCCCTACACCCGCCGAAACCGCCACCCCGCGGTTCGGTTCGGCGATCCTGCGCAGCATCACCCAGGCCATCGTCGAGCGGCATTTTTTCCTCGACGTCGAAGCTGCGCGACAACAGGCGCGCGGCGCGTCCGCCGAAGAGGGCTTCGAACACCACCACGACGCGTTGACCCAACGCCTCAAAATCCTGGTGCCGTTGTGGTCGTGCGGCCAGGATATCGCCTCGGGCGACCCCCACCGCATGACGTATGGCAGCTACCAGTGCCTGCTCGACCTGTTCGGCCTGCTGATGCCCGCCCGCGCCTACTCGTCGGCCGGCCTGGCGGTACTGAAAAGCACCGCACCGCTGCCAATAAAACTGCTGCAACTGGGCAAATTGAGCACGAACCTGCTGCAGACAACCCTCAACCCCCTCGACCTTACTCCCACACTCGCCAGGTTGGCCCGTAATGGCCTGATCGCTCTGGGCAAGGCCGCGTGGCACACCCTGAGGGAAGCCATCGAGCAAGCACAACGCTGGACCGCCAACACGCCGTTGCGCGAGTACGTGCGCTGGCTGTCCAGGGCCGACATTGGCATCGGTGCCGTACTGGGCGGGAGCGACTTTTCACGCATTGTCGCGATAATGCGCGAAAAACAGTGGTACGCCTTCGACCCTTTCAGCGCGCGACCCTATGGGCCACCGCTGCCCAACTTTCGCCTGGACAGCGCCCTGAGCGTGACACCGGTGCACTGTGTCAACGGTTACCAGGCGCGCGTCACCGAGCGCCTGTTTGACACCCCGCCATTGCTCATTCCTCGCGCCACCGCCACGGATTTACTGGTTGACGGCAAGGTCATGCGCCTTGAACACAGTGCACCGACCCACTTGGACGACCTGGCATCGCCTGCTCATTTTCGCGTCGAACACCATTTCGACACCCGCTGCACGCCCACCCGAAGAAAACGCAACGCGCCCCCATTCATTTGCTTCACCAAAAGGCTCTCTGCGTTTAACCACTCCATTCATCAACGTCGCGTGCAAGCGCTGGAGCATATCCGGATCATTCCCGCGCCCAGTCAGGGCGGTGCGAAGCAGCGACTGGTGTATCACCACACCGTTTACGAAGTCAGCCGTGACGAAGTTGCCTTTGAGCTGACCCAGGTCCCGGCACCGCCCCTGATCTATCGCCGTCGCACGCTGGGCACGCTTGTCGACGAACCGCAATTCGGATTGCCCGACGACCAACTGGACAACCTGCTGGGCCATGAAACCCGGGTGGTGGAACTGCAAGGTATCGCCGAAGGCATTGATGACACGCGCGTCATGCGGGCCATGGTGTTCGAACTCTCCCGGCCTGGGCCGATCCCGGGCCCACGCTGGGTTGTCGAGGCCGACACCGGTGTGTTCTTTGAAGTTATCCAGACCGCCAACCCGCCTGAACTGGTCTTCGATTACCTGGACTTCAGCCAGGGCGGCGAAGCCGCGCGGCTGATCCACGCTTTCTGCGATTACAAGCGCGATTACCTGGACATTGCCGAACTCATGCCCACGCAACCGCTGGTGGCACTGCCGACGCTGGAGGTGCTGTACCGGCAACTGGCAGCCCGCGGTTTTTCTGACGGCACCCTGGCAAGGCTGCGCCATACCGCCAGTACCCTGACCCCCCTCAAACAACGGGAATTATTGTTGAACGCGTCCAGCCAGGGACAGCGTCTGGATGTGCATGTCGCCGCCAAACCCTTGCAGCTGGACATATGGCCGCCACGCCCGGTGGTAGCCGGCGGCCCCAGCGCCGCGCAGATCAACGAGTACCTCGCGCAGAAGGCCCACGCCAGCACGCTGGCGCTGGTCGAAAGAACCGGAGTCGGCGCCGCCAACCTCGTTACCGATGCCGTTGACGACCTGGCGCGGTTGCGGATCGCAGCGCCTGTGGTGCTGTGGCAATACACCCTGGTCGGGCAGCCCGACTACACCGAGATCATCCTCAAGACCGGCGCCGGCAATTGCGACCAGATGGCCCATGTCGCCCATGAACTGATCCGCACCAACGGCGGCGTCTCGCAGATATGGGGCTCACGTCCGCCTACCCATGCCTTTGTGGTGGTCGGCAAAACGCCGTCAAGCCTGGTCGAGACCCAGGACTTCACGGAGGACGACTGGCAGGGTCTGTGGATCTGCGACCCCTGGGCCAGGATTGCCTGCCCGGCAAACCAGTACCTGAACGCGTTCAACGAACGGGTGCGTGACTGGTCCGGCCAGCACATGTCGGTGTACTACAAGGGCCAATGGGAGCGAATCGAAAACTCCAGCTGGCTGGCGGACTGGAAACGCGGCCTGAAACTGTCATGGCGCTAGGCAGCCCGCACACAAAATCTTCACGGCGCATCACCAGCGACTAAGCTTGAACCAAGTCCGATCAATCTGCGTGAATGGATCAATCGACTATGGGCGCTTTATGGCAGACCGATTCGAAACCCGCTGTGGTCCAGACCGACAGTGCGGATCCACCGCCATTGCCACAAAGCCCCCGCTCTCGACGCCTGTGGTGGCGGCTGATGGGGCTGGTGCTGGTGCTTGCGTTGGTGGCCCTGGGGTGGGCCGCCAGTCGGGAAATACGCACCTCGCGCCTGCAGGCTGAACACCTGAGCCCTTTTGCCGCATCACTGAGCTACCGGGTGGAACCTGGCGCGAGTGATGCGATGGTGTATCCCGGCGAGGGTCCTTTTGACCGGCGCCTGGGCTACAGCGCGCTGAATGAGTTCTTGCCACGCCTGCTCAAACGCAACTACGTGATCCAGGCACAGTCGCGGTTTTCCCCGGCGCTGATGAGCTACGCCGAGCACGGCCTGTTCGTGCCCTACGCCGAAAAGGTCCAGGCCGGCCTGACCATCACCGACTGCCGCGCGGCGCCGCTGTACGCCTTCAGTTACCCACAGCAACTCTATGCCAGCTATGCCGCCATTCCACCGCTGGTGGTGCAGAGCCTGTTGTTTATTGAAGACCGCGACCTGCTGGACCCCAAGCGTCCGATGGCCAACCCGGCGGTGGACTGGCCGCGCTTTGCCAAGGCCGCCTGGTCGCAGGTGGCCAAACTGTTGCATCTGCCAGGGCAAACCGCCGGCGGGAGCACCCTGGCTACCCAGCTTGAAAAGTATCGCCATTCGCCCGACGGCCTGACGCTGTCCGGTGGCGAAAAAATCCGCCAGATGATGTCTGCCAGCGTCCGCGCCTACCAACCGGGGCCGCAGACCCTGGACAGCCGGCAGAACATCGTGCGCGACTACCTCAATAGCGTGCCGCTGTCGGCGGTGCCGGGCCATGGTGAAGTGCACGGCATGGCTGAAGGTCTACGCGTGTGGTACGGCGCCGACTTCAACCAGAGCAATGCGCTGTTGAGTGGTAACGCGCCCAAGGACCTTCCAGCAAAAGGCCTGGCGCTGCGCGAAGTGCTGTCGCTGATGATCGCCCAGCGCCGCCCTTCGCATTATCTGACCAAGGGCCGCGATGAGCTGGCGCAATTGACCGACAGCCATATCCGCCTGCTGGCACAGAACAACGTGATCGATCCGGCGCTGGCCAAGGCCGCCCTCGCCAGCCATGTCACTTACCGCGACTGGCAGCAACAACCGACGCTCCAGCCGGTGGAAACCAACAAGGCGATCAACGTCGCACGCAGTCGCCTTGCCAGCCTGCTCAACCGTCCGCTGTATGACCTCGATCGCCTCGACCTGTCGGCCACGAGCACGCTGCAATACGACCTGCAAACCCAGGCCACCGACTATCTCAAGCACCTGGCCGACCCCGCTTTCGCAGGGCAAATGGGCCTGCTCGGCCCGCGCTTGCTCACCCCGCAAAGCACGCCGCAAGTGCGCTACAGCTTCACCCTGTTCGAACTGACGCCCGACGGCGCACGGGTGCGGGTGCAAACCGACAACACCGACCAACCCTTCGATATCAACGAAGGCAGCAAGCTGGAACTGGGCTCCACCGCCAAGCTGCGCGTGCTGACCACCTACCTGCAAATCATCACCGAGCTGCATGATCGCTACCGCGCGCAAACACCAGCCGAGTTGAAAAAAGTCGAGGTCCCCGAACAGGACCCACTGTCACGCTGGGCGCTGGACTACCTGATCCAGAACCCTGAACGCGACCTGTCGAAGATGCTCGACGCGGCCCTCAACCGCACCTATTCGGCAAGCCCCGGCGAAGCGTTTTTCACCGGCGGCGGCTTGCATCACTTCCACAATTTTCGCAATGAAGACAATGGCCGCAGCCCGACCCTGCGCGATGCGTTGCGCGAGTCGATCAACCTGCCGTTCATTCGCCTGATGCGCGATCTGGTGCGCTACACCACCTACTCCGGCGAAGACAACAGCGCGCGCTTGCTCAAAGATGACAACGATCCGCGCCGTCAGGAATACCTGGCCAGGTTCGCCGACCACGAAGGCACCGCGTTCCTGCTCAAGTTCTGGAAAAAGTACCGCAACAAAGACACGCAGACGCGCCTCGACACCTTTATGGATGGCCTGCACCCCACCGCGATTCGCCTGGCTGCTGTGCACCGCTACTTGCTGCCGCAGGCCAGCCAGGAGAGCTTCAACCGTTTTGTGCGCTCCCATCTGAAGAACCCCAAGCCCCCCGAAAAGCTCACGGACGAGCGTCTCGAAAAGCTCTACCAAAGCTACGGCCCCGGCGCCTACGACCTGCCGGACCAAGGCTACATTGCCAAGGTGCACCCGCTCGACCTATGGCTGCTGGGCTATCTGCTCAACCACCCCGATGCGACCTTCGGCGAGATCGTCAAGGCCAGCGAATTCGAACGCCAGGAAGTCTACAGCTGGCTGTTCAAGAGCCGGCACCAGAGCGCGCGCGACAGCCGCATCCGCACCATGCTGGAGATCGAAGCGTTCCTGGAAATCCATCAGCGCTGGCAGGCTGTCGGCTACCCGTTCGACCACCTGGTACCGTCGCTGGCGACCGCTATCGGCAGCTCCGGCGACCGCCCCGCCGCCCTCGCAGAACTGATGGGGATCATCCTCAACGATGGCGTGCGCATTCCGGTGCTGCGCATCGACAGCCTGCATTTTGCCGCCGGCACGCCGTATGAAACGCTCGTGATCAACGATCCCAACCGTGGCAAGCGCGTGATGCCCAGCGAAGTCGCCACGGCGCTGCGCGGTGCACTGTCGCAGGTGGTGGATGCGGGCACGGCGAAACGCGTGGCCGGCAGTTTCAAACTGGCCGATGGCGCGCCGCTGGCCATGGGCGGCAAGACCGGCACCGGCGACAACCGCATCGAAGCCATGGGCGCGGGTGGGCGCATCCTCAGCTCCAAATCGATCAACCGCACCGCAACGTTTGTGTTCTACATCGGCGAGCATCACTTCGGCACGCTGACCGCCTTCGTCCCTGGGGCCTCGGCCGAGCATTTCACCTTCACGTCGGCTTTGCCCGTGCAAGTGCTCAAAGGCATGGCGCCGATCCTCACGCCGTACCTGCAGCCGGGCACGCAGACGCTGTGCGTGGCGCGCTGAATCCAGGGTGTCAGTTATGTATTTTTCACCCTCGAATTGTTGACCGTTACGCGCCTTAAAACCCGCGTAAACCACTATTTTTAAAGCTTATTTTAGTCTCGACGCGTGAATAGACTCAGGGAGTCTCCACTCTCTGTTCAGGTTCACACCATGCCTACCGATTCCTGCGCCCTGCCGTTCCAGGGCCGTCATTTCGAGTTGATCCAGAACGCATTGCCCGCTTGGGTAAAGGGCACCACAGCGGCGCGAATTGGCGCGCTCAAACACCAGGGTCTTCCATCTGCGGCGCCTTACCCCGATACCTCGCCGGCGCAGCACGTGTCACTCAAGCGCGCCGTGGCTGACCATTGGCACGCCCAGGCGCCGCTGGACAAACGCCTCGGCCCGCTCAACGACTTGCGCGCCTTTGCCGAGCCGCTGCTCAAGCAAGCGCTGTTCACGCACTACGGCGAGGTCGATGTGCGCAACACCTGGCTGCGGGTGTACGTAGACGCCTCCAATGCCTGGTGGGTGATTGACGTCAGCCGAGGCGTACAGAGCAAAACCCTGTCGTTGCTGGACATGGCCCTGCATAACTTCGCCGCCGGCGACACCTTCGTCGACCACGCCTTCCTGGGCCCGGAAGACGCGCGTGGGCAGCGCGACAGCCTGTCGATACGGGGCCGGCCCGGTGGGCCGCTACTCACGGCGCAGCGCTTCAAGGCCGTGTGTCGGTCCCTGGACATCGGCGGCCTTTACCAGGCCCGCCTTCAAGCCGCGCTGGGGTTCGATCAGCCGGCGCTGGCCCGCACCGTGCGCGACGAAGTGGTCAGCCAGCTCAAGGCGGATTTGCGCAGCAGTGCCCATCTGGGCCTGCACAGCGGTCACCTGGCAAACGACGCCCATCACGCGTTGCTGAGGTTCATCGCCACGCCGCTGGGCCTGTCACTCGATGGCCACCCCTTGAAGTGTCATACCCTGAGCCTGGCAGGCTGCCAACTGAGCGGGATTGTGCTGTTCGCCACGCCTGCAGAGCAGGGCTCCGCCCGTGGACGGCTGATTGTCTGGGTGCCCCAGGACCCCGAGCATCCGCTCAAGCAGTACCCTTCGCCGATTGCTTTCGTCGAAGAGCTGACGCGTCAATTGCACAGCGGCCCGGCGTACCAGGCGTTTTTCAGTCAATTTGTCGCGCACGCCGAGCGCGGCGTGTTTTTCTCGCGGTTGCAGTCGCGTGCACACCTGCCATTGCGCCTGCTGGACATTGACCGGGATTACCCCAACCGCGCCGCCGACCCGGCGCGAGACGACCTGTGGAACTACCTGCACCGGGTCAAGCTCAACAAGATTGTCAACGACGCCCGCGAGCTGGCGGTATCCACGGCCTACGTCGACCGGCTGGCCCGCTGGGCCTGGTGGGACAACCTCGAGCAGATACTCTCGGACGTCCTCAATGCAGCCTTGCTGGTGGTCACTCCTTTTGTGCCGGTAGTGGGCCAATTGATGCTGGCCTACAGCGCCTATCAACTGTGCGACGACGTGTTCGAAGGCCTCCTCGATTGGGCCCAGGGCAATGCACAGGAGGCTGGCGAGCATGTGTTGGGAGTGGCTGAAAACCTGATTCAGCTCGCCTTGTTTGCCGGTGCGGGAAAAATCGGCGAGGTCGCGCGCCTCAAACTGTCGGCGTTCGTCGAAGGCCTGCACCCGGTGCAACAGGCTGACGGCACGCTCAAACTGTGGAACCCGGACCTTGCACCCTACGCCCAATCCAGCACCCAGGGGCCCACGGACAAAACCCTGTTGCCGCTGGAGGACCGGCATTATCGCGTGCGCCACGATGCCAGGGCCGACGAGCACCGCGTGGTGCACCCGACGCGTGAACAGGCGTATCAGCCCTGGGTGAGGTTCAATGCCGACGGCGCGTTTTTGCACGAGGGCGAACAGCCGCAACGCTGGGACAGCCAGACCCTGATGCGCCGAATTGGCCCGCGCGTACAAGACTTCAGCGACCAGCAACTGGCCGACTTGCGCATCGCCAGCGGCACCGATGAGGACGTGCTGCGCGCGATGCACCTCTACAACCAGCCGCTGCCGCCGCTGTTGGCCGCCAGCCTTGGCCGCCTTGAAGCCCAGCGCTATCCCGAAGCCATCAGTCGTAAGGTTCGTACAGGCGCGCCGCTGCCAAACGGGCCGTCATCGGATTGGTTCCCACAGCTCATCACCGAGCTGCCCGGCTGGCCACAAGACCACGCCCTGAAGGTGTGCCTCAATGATGATCTGTCCGGACCGGCGCTCACCTTCGGCAACGTCAACGCGACCCAGGCCAGGACGCTGACCTTGAGCCTGTCTCAGACGCTGTCCGGGACCCTGCCTGAACAGGTGCTGGCTTTTCTCGACGACGCCGCGCTACGCAACATGCTCAACGGCGATGTCCCCAAGGACCTTCGGCTCACCACCCTGCGCGATCAATTGGCCGACCGGGTGCTCAGCAACGCCCCCGAGATTGCCGACAAGGTCTACAAGACCCGGGAAATCACCGACAAGCCCAGCCTTGCAACCCTGCGCAAGCCGTTCGAGTACCTGGACTCCAACGCCGCCATTGCCCTGCTCGGCAGCGCCACCGGCGAAGAACGCCAGGCGCTCGCCCAACGACAACTGCCGCTGCGCCTGCATAACCAGGCGCGTGAATTGGGGTTTGCCAACCAATCGGTGCTGGCCTTTCAGGGGTTTGACTGGCCTTCGCCGCTGCCGACCCCGACCGAGAGACTGGTGCTCAACACCTTGAAGGTTCACAGCGACACGTTTGCTCGGTTGCGCATCGAAATCCGCGAAAAGGCGGTAACCGGTCGCGTGCTGTGTGAGGCCGGGCCGGCGACAGCCGAGACCACACGCGTGCTGATTCGCAAGGCGCGCGGCTATGCAGTACTCGACCCGACAACTTCACGGCCGTCAGCGCTCATCGACCTTTACGAGGCGATCCTGCAAGCCCTGCCCGCTGACCGGCGCGACGCATTGGGTGTGCAAACGGGCGAAGGTGAAACGCTCAAGCAATGGCTCAAACAGCGCGTGGCGTCCATGGCCGAGCGCCGCAAAGTCCTCGCGCAACCGCCCGTACCGATGGTCCAGGGCCGCGAAACCAGCCGCCTGCTGGGTGGGCCGGCGGCCAGCCGCTGCTCCGCGTCACCCGCGCGAACCCACACCGAGCACGCCCGGCAAACCCTGCAACTGTTGTTCCCAAGCTTGAGCGAAGCGCGCTTGAACCGATTTCTGGAAGAGATTCCCCAGGCACAACTGCGCACTACCCTGAACACGCTGGTGGTGGAAAAACAGCAACTGCATGTGGACCTGATGAACTGGCAGAACTCCGTCATCCTCGGCGTCACCGACGCCGCCGATAATCACGAAGTACGGGTGTCCAGAAAGCACCTGGCCCACCTGATCATGCGCTGCTGGGGTGACCGGTTTGCTGAATACACGGACGGCCGCGGCGCTGTCCAGCAAGGCGCCGCACTCAACTTCAAGGGCTTGCGCCTGCCGCCCAGGCTCCCCACGCTGAGCGCCAGTTTCGAGCACGTGACATCTCTGGACGCCAGCCAGTGCGGCTTCGGCGAGCGCCACAGTGACTTCCTCAAGTACTTCCCGTCCTTGCGTGGCCTCAACCTGGCTGACAATCGCCTCACGCAGGTGCCTCAGGCGCTGGAACAGATGCGTTTTCTCAAGGCGTTAAAACTGGCAGGCAACAGACTTGCACTGACGACGGAGGACGTGGCGCGGTTAAAAAAACTGCGGCGCCTGAAGAGCCTCGACCTGAGCAACAACCCGTTGACGCTGGCGCCCGACATCAGCCATATGCCCGGGTTGCGCCTGCTTTACCTCAGCGGCACGCACCTGGCTACCTGGCCCGAAGGGTTGTTCGCACACCCGCGCAATGACGCCTTTGTACTCGACCTGCGCGGCACCCGGATCAACCGCCTGCCCGAGGTCGCAGCCGGTTCCGCGCAGGGCAGAGTGGTAGCCCGCGCACGCCTGGATCGGCGCACCCTGAGGGACGAGCAACGCCTGCGCTATGAAGCTTTACGCATGGCCGCAGGCCTTGATCCCAACCGCACGTATGAGCCGCTTGGGCACAACGCGTTCTGGATGCAGGACCTGCAAGGCGCCGACCTTCAGGACGCTCAAGCCCTGTGGCAAGCGGTGGAGCAGGAACAGGGTTCCCAGGGCTTTTTTGAAGTCATTGAAGCGCTGGAGATCGAGGGCATTTTTGAAACTGACGCCGACCGCCAACGCTACACCGTCAACCGCCCACTGCTGACCCAGCAGGTATGGCGCCTGCTGTGGGCGGCCTATGACGATACCGAGCTGCGTGAGCGCCTGTTCAAGATGGCCAGTTTTCCCGGCCTGTGCCCGGATGCCGGGGCGCAGATTTTCATTGAAATGGGGATCGAGGTCATGGTCAGCGAGATCCGGCGGGATACCGCAACCGCCGCCGAGCTGGAAAGCTGCCTCGTCACGCTGGCCAAAGGCAGCGCCCACCTCAAACAACTGGCGAAGGCCGTGGGCCAGGAAATCGCCCGACGCCTGCGCCCGGTGGCCGAGGGCGGGCTTGGGCAGCGGTTCAGATCGCAAGTGCGCGACGGGGTGCCCGGCGAGGTTGATGAGGTGGACATTCACCTGGCCTACCAAACCGCCCTCGCCAGCCGTCTCGACCTGCCCTGGCTGAGTGATCACATGCTTTACCGGGTCAACGCGGCGGTCAGCGCCGCCCAGATCGAGCAAGCCTACAGCGCGGTGCTGGCGCTGGATGAAGGCGACGGACTGGTCAACCAGATGCTGCTCGAACCCTGGTGGGAACAGCACCTGCGTGACACTTACGACAGCCAGTACCGTGACAACGAGCGTGAGTACGGCGAGCGCTTCCTGGCGCTGGATGATCTGCAAACAGCGCAGGCGCAATGGGCCAATGCCCAGGCGTTGCCGGAGCCCGAACGCGAGCGCCTTCGCGCATCGCTCAAGCACTTGGCCGAGGCGGTGCAGGTGCCCGAAAGCGTGGTGTTCACCGACGAGCCCATGGACGACGCGCAGTACAACCGCCTGCTCAACGACCTGGGCTACAACGAACAGGAATGGATGCGCCGTCTGACGCGCCGGGCGCTCAACGACGCGACGGGGCGCAGCAACCGTTCCCGTTGAAGAAGGTGGCGATGGCGCGGGCAGGTTGTTCTCGCCACCGTCCCGACGCTTGAAACGGGTCGGTGACTCGATAAAACCAACCCGCGAAGGCGTGCCTGTGGGCAAGTGGCGGTCAACCGTTACCGGTGCACGGTCAACTCACGGTGCGAGGAAGTCGAACACGATGTGCACCGTGCCGTAATAGTCCCCGGCCACGTAGCCGTCGACGGGCTTGATCGCGGCGATTTCCAACTCCGCGCGCCGGCCCACGCGCGCCTCGGCGGCGTTGACGACTTCGGTACTCTCAAGGGTCAGCGGCACCTTGTTGAACAGCACCTGCAGATCAATCCGCTGGTGGCCGCTGTACAGATACGGCTCGGCCCCCAGCCGCGCGGCAACCGCGCCGGTGAGGTTTTTAACATCAAAATTCTTGCGCAGGCGGCTCAGCTCAGAGGTCACCAGGTTCCAGGCAAGCACTTGATCATGCCCCATCCAATCGGGCTCGGAAGGCAGCACGTAGGCCTCGTGCACAGGAATCGTCACCGAGACATCGAACGCGTGACGGGACTCAATCGCCCAGGCCTGGGCGGCCACCAATACCAGCACTGCAAACAGCGTCAGCCTTGTGAGTTGCTTGAACATCGTCATCACCCGTTGCTGTTGACTGTGACCGGTTTTTTGTTCTGCCCTTCAATCAATTGAAAGCCGTAGGTGCGGTCGGTTTTTTTCTCGAACACCAACTGGCGCCCCGGCAGGATGTGATGCTTGGTGGTCGGCAGGCAGTCGCTTTTTGCGGTAAGCGAACAGTCACGAAACTCATCCAGCACCACCACGCTGTTGCCGTTGTTACGCAGCTGGTATTGGTTGCCTGTCTGGTTGATCTGCGTATCGAAACGCGTGTCTTTGGGCCGCACGAAAAACACCGTGCCGTAACCCGCCATGACGTTGATTCCGGCCGCGAGGCTGTCCTTGTAGTCGGCCCGTTCTTCGTCGGTGATCGCGAAGTTATCGTCCTTCTCCGGCACTACGGGAATAAAGCGCACGCGGAAATAACGCTCCTTGTCCCTCGGCCCCATGTACAACAGGCGCGTGCCCTGGCGCCCGTTGGCCGGTACGATCAGCCGCGCCGGGCTCGCCATCAGGCCGTCGCGCCGGGTGGTATTGCCATCGCTGTCGGTGAGCGATGCAACCGGCACCTCGCGATGGGTGCCATCGGCGTTGTAGACGATCTCCAGCACATCGACGCGGATGAACGCCGTGCTCGTGCCGGTGTTAGACACGCGCTTGAGATAGGAACTGCGATCCTGCTCGAGGTAGTCATACACCACCCCGACGTTGATCGCCGGGGCCGCCTGGGCGCCGAGAGCACAAAGCAACAACCCGATCGATAACACTGCCTGTTTCATGTTTGATTACGCCTCGTTAATTGAACACGGCCCGCGCGATACCCACGGGCCGGGAATGCGGATGACCGTCTAGACCTGCGAATCCCAGACCACGGTCACCACGCCCGAATAGGTACTCCCGGGCCGCTTGAGCATTTCGCTCATGTCGTCTCGCTGTACTTCGAAGTGCAGGGTGCCGGGCCGGTCATTGATGTAATGCAACGGCTGAAACAGCTCGCTGCCCACGCCATCCAGGCGCAGCGCGAGTTTGTTCACCGTTTGTGCGTATTGATCGACCAGGCCGCTGGGCAAGGTCACCGCGACCTGCAGCGGCACTTCATCACCCTCGGCATTGCGCAGCCCGCAGGTGTTGCCCATGACGATCGAGCATTCGAGCTGCATCTTGAAACGTGAGCTGCTGGCGATGCGGAACGTCTGGTCGCGGTACAAACGCGCCGGTGCCCGCCCCTGGTTGAGCCAGGCTTGCCAGCCGCCCTGGGGGATCAATTCGACACGGTTGCCACCGGGCGGGATATCGACCTTGAGCGCGTGTTCCACGCTCAGCCGAAAATTGAAGGTGGCGACGGTTTCGCTGGTTTGCATCACATCGCCGATGTCGAAATCCCCGCCTGGCCCGAAGGTGTAGGTGAGGCTGCCGGCGTAATCACCGGACCTCATGTTGAGCGGGTTCGGGGTCCTGAGTTCGTAGGCGTATTCAAAATTGCTGTAGTACATCCAGGGTATGTCAGTGCCGGCCGTCACACTGCAGGCACCGGCATTCTCGGGGACGATCCAGAAAAACAACGCAAAGGACGGCGAGGCCGCCAGGTAATTCACGCCCTGGCAAGGCGCTGGCGCATGCTGCCAGTAGTAAGCCCACTGAGGCATGCCTGTCGTCGCCCAGCCACTGACCCCCGGTGGGTAGGTGACATCCCAGCGCGCGCCCACACCGGCAATACGCATCTGGACCGTCTCGGTTTCACCGGTCGCCTGGTGGGTTACCTGCAGGTCTCGCCAGGTTGAGGGCACTTTGAAATAAGCGCCTTTGCGCGGCTCGGCATAAGCCAGCACGGGCCCGCTTGACGCCGCCGAGAAGGGCCTGCGAATGGTGAAAATATTCATCGCCTTGCACCGCGCGGGAATATGCCCGGGGCAAATTCCGCTTTCCGGCGTGGTGTTCTCGAATTTGTTGACCATCGGGTTGCCCGGATCGGGACGGAACACGGCGGTAATCTCCTCGACAAACGCCTGCGCCGGTGTGCTGAACAAACCCATGATCAGGGCCAGCGCACGGCACGGCCCCAAGGCGCTTCTGGTTGCAGCGACTGACTTCATACATTCTCCGGTTCAAAAGTGCGGGCAGCCATCAGCCGGCGGTTTCCACGTTGAAGTTGGCGTCGGCCAGCGTGTCGGGGGTGCAACGCAGGTCGCCGATCATCAGCACATCGTTTTCATTCGGGGCGTTGGCCGGGTCGAGGCGGAACTGGCAAAGCAACTGGTTCTGGTAGCGCACTTGCAGGGTGGGTGAGCTGGCGCTCATTTCCATCGAGAAGAATCCGTCCACCTCGCTGACCCCACGGCTGGCGTGGTTGATCACGTGATGCCCCTTGAGCGGCCGACCCTGGGCATCGAGCAGACGCCCCAGCACCGACACGGTTTTCAGCACGGTGACCTTGCGGTAGTCCACCCCGCCCTTGTTCAAGTGATACGTAGTGCGCGGCGGCTGGATGTTGGCGGCGGGCGGATGATTGCCGTCGAAATCGAAGTTGACGCTGCTGCTTTTGTAGGCGGCCAGCGGCACAAAATTGCGACCGGGGCGCAATACCGCGCCACCGCCACTGAAGTCATCGGCGCGCAGGGTGATGGCGTCGAGGTCAGTCTCGACATCGATGATCATGCCCGCGCCCGTGCCGTGGTACTGGCTGGTGAGCAGCGCCTTGTCGGCGCCGGCCACGAACGTGCTGTTGAGGTTCAGGCCGCCGGTGAATTTATTGTTGAACGAGCTGCGCTGCAGGAAGCCGTCGCCGCTGACCGTGTCGGTACTGAAGCTGGCCGTGCCCGACAGGCCGACGCCATAAGTGTCGGTGATGGCAGTGGCCGAGACGCTTTGCAGCAGGTGGTCGGTGAGGTCCTGGCGAAAGGTGACCGAGGCATTGTTGTCACGGCCGCCATCACGCGCCGTGCGAGTGCCGACACTGCCGGACACTTGGCGGCCGTCGGTACCCAGCGCCAGGCTCAAGGTGATGTCGATGCCACGGTTGCGCTGATCGTCAGTACCGTTGGTGCCCGGCCGGTCGAACGCCGAGAAGCGCCAGTTGGCGTCGCTGCCCATCAGGGTGCTGCGCCGGTTCCAGCCCAGGTCCAGGCCGGCGCCCACGACATTGCCCTGGCTGTGGGACAGGCGCACGTTCCAGGAGTTGAGCGCATCGACACGGTGGTTGACCGACAACGCGGTGTTGCTGGTTTCGCCGACAAAGGTATTGCGCCGCAACCGCGTGCCGTCGGGCAGCGTGTCATAGGTGTCGCGGGTGTCGAGCCAGCTGCGGTTGTGGCTGAACACCAGGTTGGTGGTGCCCAGCGTATAAAGCGCCTGCAGGTCCATCCCGGTGCCGTGTTCCTGTGTCTCATACACGTTGGCGTAGACGCTGGTGTTATTGGCGACGGTCCAGTCCACCGAACCGCCGTATTGCAATTGCTCACGCACTTCACGTGCCGACAACCCGAGAATCACCCGCGGGTGCAACAGGTAGTTGACGGAAGCGCCGGTGGTGATGGCGCCGGAGGCCTGGTCGTCCCAGTTGCTGAATAATTTGGTTTCCCTGCCGGCAAACACGTTGTAGCGCCAGCGGTCCTCGGCGTTGCGCCAGTTGCTCGGTTTGTACACCAGCTCCTGGGAGGTACTGACCGTCATGCCGTCTTCCACCAGGCGCACTTCCACCTCGTAAATACCGCCGGGCAGTGGGCGGGTGTCGAGCGTCTGCAGGCCGGCCGCCACTGACTGGCTGTTGAGCAGCAGGCCATTGCGGTAGATCTCCACGGAAGCCTGACGGTTGGCCGTGACGTAGATCGGATAGACGCTGGCCTTGGCGTTGTTGATTGCCAACGTGTCGGAGCTGCCGTACATCACGCCCAGGGCCGTGTCGGGGCTGGCGCCAAAACTGCGCAGCTGTCGGGTCAGGCCATCGGAATTGGGCGTGAAATGGCCCAGGCGCAGAAAACGCCCTTCGAGCTCGCGCTGGGTATACAGCTCGTGGATCGCGTGGCGCAGGTGCTCTTCGTCGCCGCTCTGGCGGGCCAGCTGCAGGTTGAACACTTGGCTCCAATTGCCCAGGCTGGCGCTCGCCTGCAAACCGTAACGCCCGCCCAGGTCTTCGTCCTGGCCGCCATTGAGGTTCAGTTGATTGTTGACGATCAAGCCACGGCTGCCGCCTTCCGGCTGCGCGTAGTAGCGCGGGGCGTCGTCGGCGCGTTCGACGTTTTGCGTGATGATCGAAAGCTGCGAGCTCTCGAGGCTGTAGTGGGTAGACAGCATCTGCGCGGGGCACGCCTGGCTGCACGCGCCCAGCGCCACACCCTTTTCAAGGATGGCCTGCCAGGTGTCGCGGGTCGCCAGTGGAACTTTGCTGTCGCCCACGTCGGTAAATTCGAGCAGGGTTACGCGGTCATCCCGGGACAACACGATTAACGCCTCGCCGAGTAACTGCTGGTCAAGATCGACCCGCACGGCCAGCGGTACATCGAAGAAGTGATCACTGAACCCGGCGGGCAAGCCTTGGGCCTGAGCGATCAGACTGCCAGGATTTTCAACACCGGAATTCGGCGCCGCCAGGGCACCCATACAAAAAAAAAGCGCAAGCGCCGCCGCGATGGGAGTCATCGGGAACATGAACACATACTCTGAATGCCAAATGACAAGAATGAAAATCAGGCCGGCGGCCCCTGAACAACCGGCCGGCCTGCTGACGCGATGCCCACGAGCGCGAGGCTCAAGGGGCACTCATTGGCGTCAAAGAGCTGGCAGCACCGCGTCAAATACCAGCGGCATAACGCTGGTGTAATTGCCACGCTGATTCGCCGAAGGTTTGGCGGCGTCGATACGCAGTACGGCGCCCAGGCCCGGTGTGGAATCAGCTTCGTTGACAACTTCCTGAGGCGTGCCGCTGAGCACCACGCCATTCAAGGTGGCCGTCAGTGGAATGTTTTGCGTGGCATCACCGTTGAACAGCACTGCCGGGCCGCCGTCGATATAGGCGTGAATAGACCCGTTGGTGTTGCGCATGTCGTAGACCGCGGACAACGACGCCAACTCGCCATTGGCCAGGTTATACGACATGGCCTCGTCACGGCCCCAGTTAGGGTCGCGCGGCTGCACATGGAACACGGTGGTCGGGATGCTCGCCTTGATATTGACAGTGTGATTGGCCTCACCGGCCGCGAACGCCATGGAGGACAGCGCCATGGCAGCCAAAGGGGCAGCAATTGCGAACTTCTTGAACATAGTCGACACCTGTTATTTGCATTGAGTTATATCGCTGAACGTTGAACACAAGACACTGCACAACGTGCGAAGGGCATTACGCGCTTATCAATGTTTGAAAAGCACGGTAATGATCAAGCAATTCAAATAACCAGGATGCCCGCCATTTCTTATACGCCTGTGGCTTTAATTAATAATGTTTGAGGGAAAAAGATGGCACATTGCCAAAACTTTTAATTGATCCGTAAGAACAGGACTACACGGCTATATTCGCAACTTAACTGTGGAATAAAAGTCCGTCAGAACAGTACCACAACAGTCATGTTGCGGATAAACATCGACGCTTAAAAAGCTGAGTATTAACTCTACCTGTCATTCACACCTCTGGCCGCTGTCTTGAAAAGACCAGACCGCTGGCCACCGACCGTTGGTCGTCTCGGCCTTTCGCCGATCAAAGATATATCTTACGTTGTATCTTAACCAAAGCGGAGAAAGCGAAAATGAGAGAGCATCCCCACCAACGCGACCACGGTGATGGCCGTGACGGTTTTGAAAAACGCCCCGGCCGCGAACGCGGTGGTCGTGGTCCACGCGTGTTTGCCCCTGGCGACCTGAAATTGCTGCTGCTGGCCTTGATCGGCGAACAGCCCTGCCATGGCTACGACCTTATCCGTCAGATCGAAGGCCTGTTCGACGGCGCCTACAGCCCCAGCCCCGGCGTGATCTACCCGACCTTGACCTTTCTTGAAGAAAGCGAATTGGTGACCGGCGATACCGAAGGTGGAAAAAAACGCTACACAATTACCGACGCTGGTCGTCTTTCCTTAAGTGAGCAGGCGATTGCCCTGGAAGGCGTGCGCATGCGCATCGACGTCAGCAAACGCTCGCTGCGCGGCCATGATCGCCCGCCCGAAATCCATGAGGCGGTGCACAACCTGCGCCATGCCTTGCAGTTGCACCACGGGCGCTGGAGCCCGGAAGAAATCGCGCGTGTCGCGGCGCTGCTCAACAGCACCGCCCAAGCCATTGTCGACGGCCCGGCCGTTCAACCAGTCCAGGGAAAAGCTCAATGAATACGCAAGCCATCCACCGCGTCACCCACGAGATCAAGCGCCGCCGCCTGGAAGTGCTGCGCGTGACCGACATCACCCCGCGCATGCGCCGCATCACTCTGGGTGGGCCCGAGCTGGCAGGTTTTATCAGCCTGGGCAGCGACGACCACATCAAGCTGCTGTTCCCGCAGAACGCCGCCGAACAGGCCGCGCTGGAAAGCCCGAATTTCAGCATCAAGGGCGAGGGCCCACAACCGGCCATGCGCGACTACACGCCACGGCGTTTCGACCTGAACACCGGTGAACTGGACATCGATTTCGTGCTGCACGGCGATGGCCCTGCCTCTACCTGGGCCGAGCAGGTGCAGGTCGGCCAGCACCTGTACATCGGTGGGCCACGCGGTTCGATGATCGTGCCGGATATGTTCGACAGTTACCTGTTGATCGGCGATGAAACCGCCCTGCCCGCCATCGCCCGGCGCCTGGAAGAATTACCGGCGGGCCGCAAGGTGCTGGCGGTGATTGAAATCGCCAATGCCGCAGAACAGCAAGTGCTGAACAGTGCCGCCGATGTGCAAGTGATCTGGGTAATACGCGGCCAGGACGACCTGCTAGAGACCGTTCGCACACTGACGCTGCCGAGCGGCTCGCTGTACACCTTCGTGGCGACGGAAACCAAGCTGTCGCGCCAAGTGCGCCGCGTGCTGCTGGACACGCATCAGGTCAATGAAGCGTTTCTCAAGGCTGTGGGTTACTGGCGTGCAGACGGCAGCGAAGAAGAGTAAGCCAATCGAGGTCAAAATGGTGGGCGCGGACTTGCCCGCTCCCACCCTTAGTTTCGCGGCGGCTTTAAGCATTTATCCAGCCCCACCACTGCCAATGAAATCCCGATAAACCCCGCCAGAATCCCTCCGGCATTCACAAACACTTGTGGATAACCGAGCGTGTCCACATCAATGAACGGGTACTGATACTGCCCGAGCAAATGCCCGCGCAGCAGCACATAGCCGAAGTACACCACCGGGTAGATCACCCAGGCGCCGATGTGGTTGAAACGCAACGTGCCCTTGGGCACACACCGCCACCAATAAATCACAAACAGCACCGGCATGACGTCGTGCAGCAATTCATCGGCGACGAACTGAAAGCCTGTGGGGCTCCACAAATGCCGCAGCAGCAAGCTGTACGCCAGGCTCACCACGACGATGCTCGCAGCAATCGCGCTACTGACCCTGGGCGCCAGAAAAAACCGCTTGGCGGCTGAATCCCGACTGACCAGCGCATAGCTGAGCACCACCACCACCAACGTGTTGGTCAGCACCGTGAAGAAACTGAAAAAGTTGATCAACCCGCCCAGCAGGCTGGCGCCCGCCGTCCAGCGCGAATAGAAAATCAGGTATTGCTGAATCGCCAACCCTACCCAGCCGGCCAGTGCCGCAGCCGCGATGAAACGCTTCATGGGCTCAGTCCAGTGGGCGTTTGGTACGCATCAGCTTCACATACAACCCTTCGACTTTCTCCCGCGCCCATGGGGTTTTGCGCAGGAACGTCAGGCTCGACTTGATGCTCGGATCGCTCTTGAAGCAGCGCACATCAATGCGTTCGGCCAGGCCTGCCCATTCATAGTGTTCCACCAGAGTGGTGAGGACGTGTTGCAGGGTCACACCGTGGAGCGGGTCGTTGCTTGTCGCGGTCATGCCGGGCCTTTTGCACTAAGAGGAAACACAGCCGCGCACCTTAGCCGACGGGGCGTACAGGTGGAAGCACTGCATTGAATATAGACCCTGGAGAAAAGTTCCCCTTTTCAGCGAAAAAAGAGATGTTATATTGTAACGATAAATATCAAAAGTAACTGACCCGATACCGTTTCAGCCTTCTCTTTTTTGTGCCGTTTTGCCAAGGAATGTTCGATGTCCCTCTCTTCTCTCTGGCGCTTGACCCCTCTTGCCGCCGCTGCGCTGATCTGCTCCGAAGCCCACGCCCTGGAACTGCAACCCCAAGTCATCACTGGCAATCCATTGGGCAGCGAACAGCTCGCCTCACCGACCACAGTGCTGGAAGGTGATGACCTGACCCTGCAACAAAAAGGCAGCCTCGGCGAAACCCTGAACAAGCAACCGGGCGTGTCCTCGTCCTACTTCGGCCCGGGTGCCAGCCGGCCGATCATTCGGGGCCAGGATGGCGACCGCATTCGTATCCTGCGCAACGGCGTGGGCGCGCTGGACGCCTCGTCACTGTCCTACGACCACGCCGTGCCGCTGGACCCGGTCAACGTCGAGCGCATTGAAATCGTGCGCGGCCCGGCCGCCCTGCTGTACGGCGGCAGCGCCATTGGCGGCGTGGTCAACACCTTCGACAACCGCATCCCCACCGAAGCCATCGAAGGCATCCACGGTGCCGGTGAATTGCGCTACGGCGGCGCCGACACCACCCGCAGCAGCGCCGGCAAACTGGAGGCCGGCAACGGCACCTTCGCCTTGCACCTGGACGCCAACGCGCGGGAATTCAACGACCTGAAAATCCCCGGTTTTGCGCGCAGCCGCCACGCCCCGGACACCGAAGATGGCCCCGGCAAAAATGGCCGCCTGGGCAACAGCGACGGGCGCCAGGACGGTGGCGCGGTGGGTGGTTCCTACACCTGGGACGACGGCTACGCCGGCCTGTCCTACAGCAACTACGATGCAAACTACGGCTCACCTGCCGAGCAGGACGTGCGCATCCGCATGAAGCAGGATCACTACGCCTTCGCCTCCGAAATCCGCAACCTGCAGGGCCCGTTCACCTCGGTGAAACTCGACGCGGGCTACACCGACTACGAACACCGCGAAATCGAAGGCGGCGAAACCGGCACGGTGTTCAAAAACAAGGGTTACGAGGCGCGCGTAGAAGCTCGCCATCAGCCGATTGGCCCATTCGATGGCGTGGTCGGCGCGCAAGTGACCCGCAACGAATTCTCGGCCCTGGGCGAAGAAGCCTTCGTGCCGCAGACCGACACCAACGCCGGCGCCCTGTTTATCCTCGAAGACATGCAGGCCACCGAGCGCCTCAAACTCAGCCTCGGCGCCCGCCTGGAACACACCAGCGTCGACCCGAACGCCAAGGGCAATGCGCGCTTCGCCAATGCGGATAAAACCAATGACTTCACCGCCGGCAGCCTGTCGTCCGGCGCCGTGTACAGGCTCACGCCGGTCTGGTCCCTGGCTGCGACCCTGGGCTACACCGAGCGCGCGCCGACCTTCTACGAGCTGTACGCCAACGGTGCCCACGTCGCCACCGGCACTTATGAGTTGGGCGATGCCAACCTGAAAAAAGAAAAAGCCGTGTCCAGCGACTTGGCGCTGCGTTTCGACAATGGCACCCACAAGGGCAGCTTCGGGGTGTTCTACAGCCGCTTCTCCAATTACATCGGGCTGCTGGGCACCGGACGTACGCTGAACGATGACGGCGAAGAGGACGCGGGCGGCATCCCTGAGTACAGGTACTCGGGCGTGCGTGCACGTTTCGCCGGTTTCGAAGCCCAGGATCACTGGAAACTCGGCGAAAGTGCCTACGGCAAGTTTACGTTGGAGCTGTCAGGCGATTACACCCGCGCAACCAACCTGGACACCGGCGAAGCCTTGCCGCGTATCGCGCCGCTGCGCTTGAACAGCGGTTTGCTGTGGGAACTGGACCGCTGGCAGGCGCGGATCGACGTCGAACATGCGGCAGGCCAGGGGCGTGTGCCGAGTAACGAGAGCGGTACCGATGGCTACACCACCCTGGGCGCGAGCGCGGGTTATCACTTCAACGTCGGCGCCAGTCAGTGGCTGGCGTTCGTCAATGGCGAAAACCTGACCAACCAGACCGTGCGCTATGCCAGCTCGATCCTGCGCGATATCGCACCGGCGCCGGGGCGCAGTGTGCAATTTGGAGTGCGTACCACTTTCTGACCCCCCCCCTTTGGGATCAGTTTTTTGTAGCAAAAGTGCTTCCTGTGGCGAGCGGGCTTGCCCCGCGTCGGGCTGCGAAGCGGCCCTGAAATCAGTCAATGAGCTGTACCTGACACACCGCATTTCTCATTGATCAGGGCCGCTTCGCGGCCCAACGCGGGGCAAGCCCGCTCGCCACGACAAACCAACTGGCCACCACCCTCTCAATCCAACTTGGGAATTGGGGTTGCGCAGCCATTTTTGCAGCGACGTTCTGTCACTGTTACCAGAACTGAAATGATGCATCTCTCGATTTAGTCTTTCTCAATTCGAGAAGGCGCTTTATCCTTGCCGCAACAAACTGAAACGTTTCATGCCTGCGGTCGATCCCACCTTGCCGAACTTATCCCTCTTCAGAGACAGCGCTGTCTTATACCGACCTGCGCACGGGAATAAATCGCCCGCCTGTGGATAACCCTCTTATCCCCGGAAAAACTGAATTAACGCTGAACCAAGCCCGCGCCGAATCGTCATCTACAGTGAAGCACGGGGTTACATAATTCCAACGTCACGGAGAAACACACTATGAGCACTGATGGTGCTTCAAGCCCAAGCCGCCTGCTGCCCAGGCTGCTGGGGATCTTGCTGCTGATCATGGGGCTGGCCTTGCTGGCCGGCGGCGTCAAGCTGAGCATGCTCGGCGGGTCGCTGTACTACCTGCTGGCCGGTATTGGCATCGCCCTCACCGGCGTTTTGCTGCTGGCCACCCGCCGCGCCGCGCTGGGTCTGTACGCACTGGTGCTGTTCGCCAGCACCGTGTGGGCACTGTGGGAAGTCGGCCTGGATTGGTGGCAGCTGGTGCCGCGCCTGGCCCTGCTGTTCGCCTTGGGCATCGTCTTGCTGCTGCCGTGGTTTCGCCGTCCGTTGCTGCGCGGCCAGCCTGCGCCGCTGGGCACTGGCGCGCTGAGCGTGGCCGTGGTGCTGGCGGGCGCTGCCGCCCTGGCCAGCCAATTCACCAACCCGGGTGAAATGGTCAAGACCGGTCAGCTCGACCGCGACGCCGTGCCTGGCATGGCCAGCGCTGCACCGGCCCAGGCCGATGGCGACTGGAACTCCTACGGTCGTTCGGCCTTCGGTGATCGTTACTCGCCACTGGCGCAGATCACCCCGGAAAACGCTCACAAGCTGGTACCGGCGTGGACCTTCCGCACCGGCGACATCCCTGGCCCAGGCGATCCCGGTGAAACCACCGCAGAAAACACCCCGCTGAAAGTCAACGGCATGCTCTACGTGTGCACGCCGCACAGCCAGGTGATTGCCCTGGACCCGGACACCGGCAAGGAAATCTGGCGTTTCGACCCGAAGATCAGCACCGAAGGTGCCGCGAACTTCAAAGGTTGGGCGCACATGACCTGCCGTGGCGTGTCGTATCACGATGACGCCGTGTACGCTTCCGAGCAAAGCCCTACCGGCAGTGCCAGCACTGCTCCGGTCAGCGCCGTCTGCCCGAAACGCATTTTCGTACCGACTGCCGACACCCGTCTGATCGCCCTGGATGCCGACACCGGCAAAATGTGTGAAGACTTCGGTGACAAAGGCCAGGTCGACCTGCGTGCCAATATCGGCAGCTTCGCCCCAGGCGGTTACTACTCCACCTCGCCACCGGCCGTGACCAAGAACCTGGTCGTGATCGGCGGTCACGTGACCGACAACGTTTCCACCGACGAGCCTAGCGGCGTGATCCGCGCGTTCGACGTGCACACCGGCAAGCTGGTGTGGAACTGGGACAGCGGCAACCCGGACGACACCACCCCGTTGGCCGAGGGCAAGACCTACACCCGCAACTCGCCGAACATGTGGTCCATGTTCAGCGTCGATGAAAAACTCGGCATGCTCTACCTCCCGATGGGCAACCAGATGCCTGACCAATACGGCGGCGACCGTACCGAAGATTCGGAAAAATACAGCGCCGGCCTGACTGCTCTGGACATCGACAGCGGCCACGTGAAGTGGACCTTCCAGTTCACTCACCATGACCTGTGGGACATGGACGTGGGCGGCCAGCCTAGCCTGATCGACATCAAGACCGCACAGGGCGTCAAGCAGGCGGTAATGGCTTCGACCAAGCAAGGCAGCATCTACGTGCTGGACCGCACCAACGGTCAGCCTGTGGTGCCGATCAACGAAATCCCTGTACCGCAAGGCGCAGTGGCCGGTGATCACACCTCCCCTACCCAACCGAAGTCCGACCTGAACTTCATGCCGCCGCCGTTGAAAGAACGCGACATGTGGGGCGTGACACCGTTTGACCAGATGCTGTGCCGGATCGATTTCAAATCCATGCGCTACGACGGCCCGTTCACCCCGCCATCGCTGCAAGGCTCGATCGTTTACCCAGGTAACTTCGGCGTGTTCGACTGGGGTGGCATTTCCGTCGACCCGGTTCGCCAGATTGCCTTCGTGAACCCAAGCTACATGGCGTTCAAATCGAAACTGATCCCGGCTGCCGACATTGCCAAGCAAGGTCCACGCGTCAGCGAAACCGAAGGCGTACAGCCGAACAAAGGCGCGCCGTACGGCGTGATCCTCGAAGCGCTGCTGTCGCCTCTGGGCCTGCCGTGCCAGGCTCCGGCGTGGGGTTATGTGGCGGCGGTCGACCTGACCAACCACCAGACCATCTGGATGCACAAGAACGGCACCGTGCGCGACAGCTCGCCGGTTCCAATCCCGCTGACCATGGGCGTGCCTAGCCTGGGCGGGACATTCACCACCGCCGGTGGCGTGTCCTTCCTCAGCGGCACCCTCGACCAGTACCTGCGTGCCTATGACGTGAAAAACGGCAAGCAGCTGTGGGAAGGCCGCCTGCCAGCCGGCGCGCAAACCACACCGATGACCTACACCGGCAAGGACGGCAAGCAGTACGTGCTGGTCATGGCTGGCGGTCACGGCTCGCTGGGCACCAAGCAGGGTGACTATGTGATGGCGTTCAAACTGCCGGACTAAGTGTTAACCGGCGGTAAAACAAAGGCGGCTACCTGATGGGTAGCCGCCTTTTTTTGTGCCCATGTTCACTCATGTGGGAGCTGGCTTGCCTGCGATGGCGGTGCAACAGAAACAGATTTTTTGACTGCCACACCGCCATCGCGGGCAAGCCCGCTCCCACAGGGTTCAGGGGTGTTCAGGCGAGTGGGTTTACAGGGCAACCCGCTCTCGCCGCATCCACATCTCAAACGCCATGGCATTCAACGGCTTGCTGATCAGGTGACCCTGCGCCGTGTCGCACTTCCACTGCCTGAGCAGCTTCAGGCTGGGCTCGAACTCCACACCTTCGGCCACCACCTTGAGCCCCAGGTTGTGGCTCATTTCGATGGTCGAACGCACAATCACGCCGTCTCCGCTGGCGCTGTCGAGGTTGCGGATGAACGACTGGTCGATCTTCAATTCCTGCACCGGCAAACGCTGCAACTGCGCCAGGGATGAATAGCCGGTGCCGAAGTCGTCCACCGACAGGCTGATGCCACAGCTGCGCAATTGCTCCAGCACGCTGAGCGCCTGTTGCGGGTTGTGCATGATCGCGCTCTCGGTGATCTCGAAGGTCAGTTGTTGCGCCGCGACGCCGTATTGCATCAGCAAAGCGGTGACGCGAATGGCCAGGTCGTCATCGGCCAGGTCGTCCACCGAAATGTTGACCGACAGTTGAATGTGCAAACCGCGCCCTGCCCACTCGGCGATCTGCCGGATCGCCTCCTCGATCACCCACAGCGTCATGCTGCGCATGCTGCCGGTGCGTTCGGCCAAGGGAATGAACTCGGCGGGCGACACCTGGCCCAGCGTCGGATGCTGCCAGCGCAGCAAAGCTTCCGCCTGGCGTACGTGGCCATGAATGAGGTCGAGTTTGGGCTGGTAGCACAGGAACAATTCGCCTTCGACGACCGCGCGGCGCAGGTCGCGGATCAGCGTGATCTGGCGCTGGTGCGCCAGGTCGCGGTCTTGCTGGTAGATCTGCAGATGCCCGGGCAGGCTCGCCGCATCATGCCGGGCGATGGCGGCGCGGCTGATCAATTCTTCAACCTGCTGGCCGTCGGCCGGGTAGGCGGCAATGCCGATGCTGACTTCATGCCGCACTTCGTCGTTGCCGATGCGCTGGGGCTCGGTGAGCAGCGCATACAGGCGGTCGGCACGGGCGACCGCGCGGTCGATCTCGGTGTTTTCCAGCAACAGCAAAAACTCGCTGCCGGCGATCCGCGCGGCGGTGTCACTGGCCAACAGGCACATGGACAGGCACCGGCTGGCCTCACGCAACATTTCTTCCACGCCCTGCGGCCCGAAGCCTTCGTTGATCACCCGGTAATTTTCAATCCCCAGGTACAGCAACACCACCGGGCGCTGTGCACTGATCGCACTGCCCAGGCGCTCCATGGCCAACGCGCGATTGGGCAGGCCGGTGAGCGGATCATGCAGGGCGTTATGGGCCAGCTGCCGCTCGCGCACGGCGATGCCGCTTTGCATTGCATTGAAGGCCTGGGCCAGCAAGCCGAATTCATCGTGACTGCGCACCCGCACCGGTGTTCGATAATCACCGGCCCCAATCCGCTCGGCCGCTTCCACCAGGGCATTGAGCGGGCGTGACACGCGGCGCGCCAGCAACAACGCGGCGGCCAGCGACACCAACAACACCGCCAGGGCGATCCCGAGGAACTGCCGGTCCAGCGGCGCAAAAGACTCAAGCGCATGGTCCAGCGGGCTTTGCAGCAACACGCGCACCTCATCGCCCTCGCCGGTGTTGGCCAGCGGCAGCACCTGGCTGAGCACGCGTTGCCCATAGAACAGGTTGATCTGCGCATCAGGGTTGAGGTGCGCCTGGTGCAGCGTATCGATGATGGTGGCCCGATAGGCCTCTGGCTGGGTGCTGAACAACTCGCCGACCTGGCCGTTCTGCACGCTGAGGAACGACACTTCAAGGTTGCTCATGGAACGCAGTTCGTTGGCGAACAGCTTGTCCATGGGAAAGCCCATCACCACGCGGGCGATGGGCTGCGGGTCGAGGACGACATCCTGCACAAGCAGATAGGGCTGGCCGTCCATCGCGACGATAAGCATCTGCAAGCCGCTGCGTCGCGCATGACGCAAGGCCTCGTCGTATGGGAATAGCTGGCCGTGTGTCAGCACCGGCAAGGTACTGACCATCACCTTGCCATCCAGGCCCAGCACAAACACTTCGCTGGAACGCAGGCCGGTGCCATGCCGTTGCAGCGCGGCTATCACCGTTTCGGGGTTGCCCTCGGCGACCGCCAGTTTGAAGGGGCCGTCGGCGGTGAGCCAATCCAGCCCGTATTGCAGACGACGCCCGCGCAGGTCGAGCAAACGTTCGAACACTTGGCTGCCGGTGCTGAGCTGAACCTGGGCCTGGTTCTCCACGGCGCGGGTGGTGGCGGCCTTGACGGCGAAGTAGGTCGCGGCCACGACCACCAGCAGCAATAGCGCCAACACCCCGGCAATGCGGGTCTGAAATGTGTGGCGCCACTTCATTGCCGTGGCCTCTGGCAGCACGCGCCTCTCTGTGCCGATCCGTCCCTTTGTCATACGCATTCCTGGCGGCTGCTGACCTGGCGTCAAAAAAACATCCGTTTTTAATGAATGGTTGGTTCAAGCAGATTAGCTGGGGGCTGGGATATGTACACCCAACAAGGACGGGGATGTGCCTGTCAGTTTATTGGCGGCAAACGCTTGGCTTGGCGGGCTGCTGGGGCATTGCCCCTGAGGGAATGAAGGGGGAGTACTGATCACACCCGTGCGCGCATGAAGTCCCCCCACCGCCGCACCAGATAATTGTGCTCATCCATCACCGAGTTCCACACCGCAATGTGGCCCATGCGCTGCTCATAGGAGCCACCATCGCGCACCTCGCCGACGTCGATCAACGGCAAGCCATCACTGCCGAGCAGTTCCTCACGGGCGGGCTTGCCGGCATACCAGTAATCCCACTCGGCGCTGCTCAAATGATCGCGCGTGCGCGCCGGGTTACCGATGTAATAGCCCTGACGCGCCATCACCGCCCCTGGCCAGCCGGATAACCACCAATTGAGATAAGCATAAGCCGCATCCAGCACCGGCCCCTGAGCATGGCGCGACAACGACAACCCACCAAACCATCCGCGGTACCCTTCACGGGGCACCGCCAGCCGATACTTCACGCCTGCCCGGTGCAAGCGCATCAGGGTCGGCGACCACAGACTCTGGATATCAATGCTGGGGCTCAGCATCAACTGCGCGGCCTCTTCATCATCCGACCAGAACGCCGCAAAGTGCCCCTCCTTCTGCTTGCGCACCAGAATGTCAGCCAGTACATCGATCTCTTCGATGCTCATATTGCCGATGTCCCTGAACTGCGCCAGCCCTGCCCCCTGCACCGCCAATGCGGCATCCAGCGCGCCAATCGCGGCATCGCTTTGCAGCGCAGTGCGCGCGCTCCAGGCCGGGTCGAGCAGCCAGCCCCAGCTTTCATTGCCGTGGCTGAAGCCTTCGGGCAAACGCTCCGGGCGGTAGGCAAAACTGTCGGCGTTATGGGTCAACGGCAGCATGCTGATGCGCTCGGTGACGCTGCTGCCGAGGCTGCCGTCGTGCTGCACGAACAGGCGCTCGCTGGGTACGCTGCCGCTGCCCAACCGGTCATTGGCCGACAAGCGACCCCGCTTGGGCAAGTCATTGATCTCGTGCCACAAGGCGATGCGCCGCGTGTCGATAGGCTGGATCGCCCGCGCCGGCCAGACGAAATCAACGTTGTGAAACCATTGGTCGTAGAGGTCGTAGCTGTCGGGCTGCATCACGGCGATGCGCTGGGCCTGCGCCACGTCGTGCACCTGATAGACCAGGCGAATACCCAGCTCTTTTTCGGCGCGAACGCGCAAGCATTCCAGCAGGGTCACGGACGTACCGAGCACACGTAATGTGATCATGCTGCGAAGCGCCGTGAGAACACCTCGAACGAGCGCCGCAACAGCGCCGGGTCGAGGCCGCGCAGGATAAACACCAGCCGCGACTGGCGGTCGGTGCCGGGCCACGCGGGCAAGTGCACCGGGGCGTGCAGGCAATGCTGCACGCCATGAATAACGATGGGAGCCGAGCTTGCGTTCACGTTGAGCAGTCCTTTGACGCGGAGGATTCGTTCGCCGTGGCATCTTAACAGCATCGACAACCAGACCCCGAAACCGACCCAGTCCAGCGGTTGCTCAAAGGTCAGGCAGCATACTTGCGCCGCGCCGTGGCGGGCCGTGGTGGTTTGATGCAGCTGCCAGCGGCTGACTTCAACGGCCGGTTCGGCGCTGCGCAAGCCTTCGCCAAGCAGCAACTGATCGCCGCTGTGAACCTCATGGGTGTCAAGAATCGGCGTCCCCGCATTGAGTGCCCGCAAGTGCGCGCGCAGTGCTTCACAATCGCCGGCCAAGTCGGTCTTGCTCAGCAGCAAACGGTCGGCCGCCGCAACCTGGGCCAGCCATTCCGGGTGCAGGCGCTCTTGCAACGTGGCGTGACTGGCATCGACCAGCGTGATCACCAGGCCGATGTGAAAACGCCCGCGCAGTTGCACATCGTTGTTCAGCGTGGCCAGGATCGGCGCCGGATCGGCCAGGCCGGTGGTCTCCAGGATCACCCGCTTGAACGCCGGAATTTCACCGCGCTCGCGCCGTTGCAACAGGCCGAGCAATGCATCTTTGAGCTCGCCGCGAATCGAACAGCACACGCAGCCGCTGGGCAGCAGCACGGTGTCCGGCGCAATTTCTTCCACCAGCAGATGATCAATCCCGACATCGCCAAATTCGTTGATCAGCAACGCGGTGTCACCCAGGCTTTCGCCCTGCAACAGGCGCTGGAGCAAGGTGGTCTTGCCGCTGCCGAGGAAACCGGTGATGACGTTGAGGGCAATGCTCATGATGACTCCAGGTGATCAAGCAAGCGGGGATCCAGCGGATCCAGCGGGCGGCCGAGCATGCCTTCAGCCGCTTGCCAGAGTTGATCCAGGCCACTGGCCAATGCCTGCTTGCCGGTGGCGCCCAACAACAGGTAAGACGCGCCCTGGAAGTCTTCGACCTTGAGCCGGAACACCGCCAGCACCTGGTTGATCGCCGCAATCCGGCGCAGGCGTTCACGGCGTCTTGGCAGTTCATCGCCCAAAGGATCGCTCCAGTGCAGGTCTTCGCCGAGTAATCCGCAGAGTCCGCACATGGTTACACCTCGCTCATGGCATGACATCGCCGGAGTTCGGGCCCAGCGTCTGGCCCACGAACAGGTTGCCGCCCGGCTCACTGGCCAGCAGCACGGCGGTGGGCGCCACCTCGTCGGCCAGGCCGAAACGGCCCAGGGGCAACTCGGCCGCCTTGGCCTGCTTCCAGGTGTCGCTGATCCCACCCACCAATGGCGTTTCAATAGGGCCGGGCGCAATGGCGTTGACCAGCACATTGTCCTTGGCCACTTCCAGCGCCAGCGATTTGGTGAAACCGATCACGCCAGCCTTGGCCGCAGCGTAATGGGTCAGTTCAGCGCCGCCCTTGATGCCCAACTGCGAGGCGACATTGATGATCCGCCCCCAACGTTGCGCCAGCATGTGCGGCAAGGCGCGCTGGCTGGCGATGAACACGCTGGTGAGGTCAACGCGCAGCATGTCGTTCCACATCTCGATGGAGAGGTCGACGCAACGGGCCTGGGTGAGCATGCCGGCATTGTTGACTAAAATATCGATACCGCCGAAGTGCTCGACACAGCGGTCGACACTGGCCTGGGCGCCTTCGACAGTGCCGACGTCGGCCAGGCACTCGAACACCTCGGCGCCGAGATTGCGGCAAGTGATGGCGGTTTCCGCAAGGCCGGCGGCGTTGCGGTCGGCCAGCAACAGCCGCGCGCCTTCGGCGGCGTAGGCACGAGCGATGGCGGCACCGATGCCGCTGCCGGCGCCGGTGATGACGGCGCGTCGATTAGTGAGTTGCGGCATACAAAATCTCCTAAAACAAACACGGTCCCTGTGGGAGCTGGCTTGCCTGCGAAAGCGGTGGATCAGTCAGTACATGTGGGGCTGAAACTCCGCTATCGCAGGCAAGCCAGCTCCCACATTTTTTTGCACCGCGTGCGGTCAGTCAGGCCAGCGCACGGTCAAGCCACCGTCGATGACGATGCTCTGCCCGGTCAGATAACTCGATGCCTCACTGGTCAAAAACTGCACCAGCGAGGCCACCTCATCCGCCCGCCCTACGCGGCCCAATGGAATCGCGCGCGCCGCCTTCGCCAACCCTTCAGGCCCCAGCGAATTCTTCGCATCCAACGACTGCGGCGTCTCGATCAACCCCGGAATCACCGCATTGCAACGGATGCCCAATGGCGCCAACTCCACCGCCAGCGACCGGCACAACCCCGGCACGCCGGCCTTGGCCGCCGCGTAATGGCTGTGCTCCTGCCAGCCATACACGCCGCCGGCAATCGACGAAATCGCTACCAGCGCGCCGCCCTCGCCCATATGCCGGGTGGCCGCGCGAAAGGTGCGCATCACCCCCGTCAGGTCGACGTTGAGCATCTCGTTCCACAACGCATCGGTCATCTCCAACAACGGTGCGCGACGCAGCAAACCGGCATTGGCCACCGCGTAATCCAGGCGGCCGAAATGCTGCACGGCTTGCGCGGCCAGTGCGTCTACCGAGGCGGTGTCGCCCACGTCCAGCGGTAGCATCAGGCACTCACCACCGGCTTCTTCCACCCGCGCTACGGTGGAGTGCGGGTCGTGCGGGTCGGCCGGGTAATACCCGCCCACCACCGCCACGCCATTGCGCGCATAGGCCACGGCCAGGGCTTGTCCGATGCCGCTGGCGGCACCGGTAATCAGGGCAACTTTACGGCTCATCTCACACTCCTCATTGAACGGTTTCCGGGCGCACATGGCGCGCGGCAAACATCAGCGCACCGGACAAAAAGCACGGCAGCGCGCCGAACCACAGCGCGGCGGTCTGCCAGTCGCTGCCGGCGGACAACACCTGCGTGGCGCCGAAACCGGCCACCACCGCCCCTATCGGGCCCATGGCATGAATGATCGCGCCACCGGTGGCGCGGATGCTGGTGGGGAAACTCTCGCTGATAAAAAACAGCGCCGCCGAGTACGGCCCGATCAGGAAGAACAGGCCCAGGCTGTAGAGCCCCACCACCATCGCCATATTGCTTGGCCCAAACAGCATCCCGGCGAACGCCAGGCCGCCGAGCATCCAGCCCAGACCGATGACATTGCGACGGCCGATTTTGTCGCCCATCCAGCCATGACTCAGGTAACCGCAGTACCCCACCAGGTTCGACAGCACGAGGATGATCAGCGAGTTCTCGAACGAAATATGGTGCACGCTGACGATCACCGAAGTCCCCAGCACGCTGAACACCTGGATGGCCGCCCAGTTGAGCAACAGCGCGGCGCCGATCACCAGCGTGGCGCGGCGGGCCGGGCCACGGAAGGCGGCTTTGAGGCCGGCCTTGCTGTGTTCGTCATAGTCCACGCCGTAGGTCACGGCGACGTTCTGCGCCTCTTTCACTGCGCCACTTTTACGCAGTTCGCTGATGCGCTGGTGAACCTGGAACTGCGGGCTCTCCTTGAGCTTGCGCGCCATGATCGCAATCACGATGGCCGGGATGGCGGCAAAGATGAAGCAACCCTGCCAGCCGATGATCGGCAACAGCAGCGCGGTCAACCCGGCGGCGATCAACGCACCGACCGGCCAGCCGCCCTGCACCAGGCTGTAGATAAACCCGCGCCGTTTGGTCAGGCGCGGGTCTTCAGAGGCGCCATACAGCTCGCTCAAATACGTGGCGTTGACGGTTTCCTCGGCATAGCCCAGGCCGCCCAACGAGCGGATCAGAATCAGCGGCGACTTGCCCCACGCTCCGCCGATCGCGGTGAGTGCCGAGCACAGCGCGGAACCGGCCACGGTGAAAATAATGCCTTTGCGCCGTCCCAACTTATCGACAACGGGGCCAATGGCAAAGGCAACCACCGCTGTGCCCACCGCCACCCAGGTCGCGATTTCAGCTTGCTCCACCTCACCCCAGCCGAAATGCCGGCCGATTTCCGGCAACAAGGTGCCGAAGAGGATGAAGTCATACACCGCAAACACCCAGGCGAAAAACGCGATCCAGGTGGCGAAGCGCACTTCCTGGGACGTCAGTTGCCGGGGTTTCCAGCCAGTCAGGTCAAGCTTGTTGTAGATGGACATAAATCGCGCCTCGGGGGTGTGGGCTAAGGGTCAGGAACGCGGTTGGCGGCGGATAAAGTCGTCGGCGATTTCGTCGAAAGTGACGAAGCGCACGCCGGCATGGCTCTGGATGTGTTCGATCAAGCGCTCGAGCATCAGCAGCACCTGCGGGCGACCGGACACGTCGGGGTGAATGGTCATGGTGAACACGGCGTGTTCGTGTTCGCGGTAGACCCAGTCGAACTGGTCGCGCCACATTTCTTCCAGGTGGCGCGGGTTGACGAAGCCGTGGCTGTTGGGGGCTTTCTTGATGAACATCATTGGCGGCAGGTCGTCGAGGTACCAGTTGGCCGGGATCTCCACCAGGTCGGTCTCTTCGCCGCGCACCAGCGGTTTCATCCAGGTGTCGGGGTGCTGGCTGTAGTCGATCTTCGTCCAGCTGTCGCCCTTGCGCACGTAGTAGGGGTGAAAGTCGTTGTGCATCAGGCTGTGGTCGTACTTGATGCCTTTTTTCAGCAGCAGTTCGTTGGTGACCTTGCTGAATTCCCACCATGGCGCGACATAGCCGGTCGGGCGTTTGCCGGTGGCCTGAGTGATCAGCTCGATGGATTTATCCAGGACGATTTCTTCCTGCTCGGCCGTCATCGCAATCGGGTTTTCATGGCTGTAGCCATGCACGCCGATTTCGTGACCGGCGTCGGCCACCGCCTTCATCTGCTCGGGGAAGGTTTCCATCGAGTGGCCGGGAATAAACCAGGTGGTGCGCAGGCCATAGCGTTCGAACAATTTGAGCAAGCGCGGCGCGCCGACTTCACCGGCGAACAGGCCGCGCGAGATGTCGTCCGGCGAGTCTTCACCGCCGTAGGAACCGAGCCAGCCGGCGACGGCGTCAACGTCGACGCCAAATGCACAGAGAATGTCTTTAGCCATGATGTGTCTCCTTAAATAGTCATTACGGATTCGACGGACAACGCCACGCGCAACAGGCGTGCGTCTTCTCCCGACGGGGCACTGAGCAGCAGCCCGGTGGGCAGGCCCAGGGCATCGCGGCCGCTGGGCAGGCTCACGCCAGGCATGTCGAGCAGACTGCCGGGCATGGTCAGGCGCAGGGTGGCGAGGTTGGTTTTCACGAACAGCTCGTCGTCGGCTTCCAGCGGGGCCAACGGGGGGGCGACATGGGCAACGGTCGGGGTAATCAGCACGGCGCCGTCGAGCTCGTCGACCAGTTGGTACTGCAGGCGACGGCGTGCGTCGATCAGGTGCAGCAACTGACTGGCGGGCAGTGAACGCGCGGCTTCGAGGCGGCGGCGTACGCGCGGGTCGAGCAGGTCGGCGTCACCGCTGTCGAGCAAGGCCTCGTGCAGCGCGAAGGCTTCGAATGAGCCGAGCCAGCCGTCCTGCTTGATCAGGTTGAGCGTGGCCTGGAAGGTGGCAGACGGGCGCACCTCGATCAGCGCACCTGCGGCCTTGATGAGGTCCACGGCGCGCAGCAGGTTATTGCGTACGGCCGGTTCGATGTCTTCCAGCGCGCCTTGCTCCAGCACAAAGCGTTGCCCCTTGAGGCTGCGGGCAACATGGGTTTGCGCGCGGCCATTGAGCAGGTCGTCGATCACCAGTGCATCGCGCACGCTGCGGGTCAGCGGGCCGAGGCTGTCGAGGGTGTGCGCCAGCGGGAATACCCCGTCGCGGCTGTAGCGCCGGCTGCTGCTGCGGTAGCCCACCACGCCGTTGAGCGCGGCCGGAATGCGGATCGAGCCAGCGGTGTCGGTGCCCATGGCGATCGGCACAATGCCGCCGGCCACGGCGACGGCCGAGCCGGATGACGAGCCACCGGGAATACGCGGTTGATCGCTGCCGTTCGGGTTATACGGCGTGCCGAAATGCGGGTTCAGGCCCAAGCCGGAATAAGCCAGTTCGCTGAGGTTGGTCTTGCCGAGACTGACCATCCCGGCGCGGCACAACAGGCCCACACTCGGCGCATCGAGCAACGCCGCTGGCGCCTCGCGACGGTAAGCGGCGCCGGCGGTCGTGATGCTGCCGGCGACATCAAACAGGTCCTTCCAGGCCAGCGGCACACCGTCGAACACGCTCAACGGCTGCCCGGCACGCCAACGGGCGGCGGCGGCTTCAGCTTCGCGACGGGCGCGCTCGGCGGTCAGGGAAATAAACACTGTGGGCGCCATGCTCGCGTGCAGCAGCGCCTGCTCGAGGACTTGCACCGGGTCGCTGCGACCGCTGGCGAACGCTTCGGCCATTGATGTGGCGTCTGACATCAGACTGCACCTCACAAAACGTACATATTAATAAAATGTACGTTTTACAAAGGCAGCTTTCGTGCCAGTCTTTGCTGTCGGCATTTGTGCACAAGCGAGTTTTCTGGCCTTGAGCTACGGGCTAGATGGTTTTGTAGGAAACAAAAAGGGTGGCAAAGGCGTGGGCACAGGCCTTGAATGGAATAATGTATCTTTTATTAATAAGTACATTTTGGTGCAGAAAAGTAACAGGGTTACGGCCAAGGCCCCAAAAAAGTGCCAGCACCGTGGCGCAGAGTGACAGGGGTAACTATGAGAGAATCCCCAGCCACTTTCCTACAAGCCCTTCAACTCTTTACCTAGAGAAGCAGATGAAAGCAGTGTCCGCCTCGGCCTCCCGTTACGCGATGATTCACACGCTGTTGCGGGATGCGATCGTTAACGGCACCGCCCGGCACGGGCTGGTCTTGCTGGAAGCGCCGCTGGCCGAGTTGTTCGGCACCAGCCGCGTGCCGGTGCGCAAGGCGCTGGACCTGCTGCACGACGAAGGCCTGATCTGCCGCTTCAATGGCCGCGGCTACCTGATCAACCCCGAAGGCCTGGCCATGGAGCCGCTGCGCCTGCCCTTGAGCCATGCGCACCTGGGCCTCAACGGCGATGACGAGTTGGTAGACACCCGGCCGCTCGGCGAACGGATCGTCGAGGAAATCGGCGCGGCGTTGTCCACCTGCATTGCCTTCGGTCATTACCGCCTGGATGAGCAAGCCGCCGCCGACCATTACGGCGTCAGCCGCGCCGTGGTGCGTGAAGCACTGATGCGCTTGCGCGACCGTGGCCTGGTGGAAAAAGAACCCTACTCCCAATGGCTGGCGGGGCCGCTGACCGCGCGCGAGGTCACCGAAGACTACGAACTGCGGGCCTGCCTGGAACCCGAAGCCCTGCGCCAGAGCGCGCCGAACCTCGACCGAGACATGCTCGAAGCCATGTTGCAGCGCGTGCTGGATGCTCAGCAAAGCCCGCAGTGCAGCCTGCAAGCCATTGAGCAGATCGAAGAGGACTTGCACCAGCGCTGCCTCGCCGGCCTGCAAAACCGCAAGATCGCCGCGCTGATTCGCCAGGGCCAGAGCCCGATGATCATCAGCCGGATTTTCTACCGGTTACTGGGGATCGGCGCCGATCCCGCGATGCTCGCCGAGCACCGCTTGATTCTGGAGCTGCTGCTGCACGGCGCATATGACGCGGCGGCGCTGAATCTGCGTGAGCATTTGCAGCGGGCACGCCAGCGCATGCTGCAACGCTTGAAGGTGTTGTCGGTGCTGCCGGAACAGCCATTGCCGGCTTATCTGCACAAAATCAGCTGACGGCGCTCGGTACACAAGGTGGGAGCTGGCTTGCCTGCGCCCACAGGGAAGGCGGTGTTTCGTAAATATCATGCAATTTGTTGCTAACTGCGCCCCGCCATTGAAACCACCGCTGCCCCGCCCCATCTAACCTGCATACTTCCTTATGCAGGTGCCCCATGAGCGACCAGCAAGAATTCCCGGACATCGACCTGAACGATTACGCCGACCCCGAAAACGCTGAACACCAAGCTTCGTCCAACACCGGCCTGGCCCTGCCTGGGCAAAACCTGCCGGACAAGGTCTACATCATCCCGATCCACAATCGGCCGTTCTTCCCGGCGCAAGTGCTGCCGGTCATCGTCAATGAAGAACCGTGGGCCGAGACCCTGGAACTGGTGAGCAAATCCGACCACCACTCCCTTGCGCTGTTTTTCATGGACACCCCGCCAGAAGATCCGCGCCATTTCGATACCTCCAGCCTGCCGCTGTACGGCACGCTGGTGAAGGTGCACCACGCCAGCCGCGAGAACGGCAAATTGCAATTCGTCGCCCAGGGCCTGACCCGCGTGCGCATCAAAACCTGGCTCAAGCACCACCGCCCACCGTACCTGGTGGAAGTCGAATACCCGCACCAGCCGACCGAGCCGACCGACGAGGTCAAGGCCTACGGCATGGCGCTGATCAATGCGATCAAGGAACTGCTGCCGCTCAACCCGCTGTACAGCGAAGAGTTGAAGAACTACCTCAACCGCTTCAGCCCCAACGACCCGTCGCCACTCACCGACTTCGCCGCCGCGTTGACCTCGGCCACCGGCAACGAGCTGCAGGAAGTGCTGGACTGTGTGCCCATGCTCAAGCGCATGGAAAAAGTCTTGCCGATGCTGCGCAAGGAGGTCGAAGTCGCGCGCCTGCAAAAAGAAATCTCTGCCGAGGTGAACCGCAAGATCGGTGAGCACCAGCGCGAGTTCTTCCTCAAGGAACAGCTCAAGGTCATCCAGCAGGAGCTGGGCCTGACCAAGGACGACCGCAGCGCGGACGTCGAGCAGTTCGAACAACGCCTGGTGGGCAAAGTACTGCCGACCCAGGCGCAAAAACGCATCAGCGAAGAAATGAACAAACTGTCGATCCTGGAAACGGGTTCGCCGGAATACGCCGTCACGCGCAACTACCTGGACTGGGCCACCTCAGTGCCGTGGGGCGTGTACGGCGAAGACAAGCTCGACCTGAAACACGCACGCAAGGTGCTGGACAAGCACCATGCGGGCCTGGATGACATCAAGAGCCGCATCCTCGAGTTTCTTGCGGTGGGCGCCTATAAAGGCGAAGTCGCCGGTTCCATCGTGCTGCTGGTCGGCCCGCCGGGCGTGGGCAAGACCAGCGTGGGTAAATCCATCGCCGAGTCCCTGGGCCGGCCGTTCTATCGCTTCAGCGTCGGCGGCATGCGCGACGAGGCCGAGATCAAGGGCCATCGCCGTACCTACATCGGTGCCCTGCCGGGCAAGCTGGTGCAGGCGCTCAAAGATGTGGAGGTGATGAACCCGGTGATCATGCTCGATGAGATCGACAAGATGGGCCAGAGCTTCCAGGGCGACCCGGCATCGGCATTGCTGGAAACCCTCGACCCGGAACAGAACGTCGAATTCCTCGATCACTACCTCGACCTGCGCCTGGACCTGTCCAAGGTGTTGTTCGTCTGCACGGCGAACACGCTTGATTCGATCCCGGGCCCACTGCTGGACCGGATGGAAGTGATTCGCCTGTCGGGCTATATCACCGAAGAAAAGGTCGCCATCGCCAAGCGCCACCTGTGGCCAAAACAGTTGGAAAAGGCCGGTGTGTCGAAAAACAGCCTGTCCATCAGCGACGGCGCCCTGCGCGCGCTGATCGACGGCTACGCACGCGAAGCCGGGGTGCGCCAGCTGGAAAAACAGCTGGGCAAACTGGTGCGCAAGGCCGTGGTCAAGCTGCTGGACGAGCCGGACTCGGTGATCAAGATCGGCAACAAGGATTTGGAAAGCTCCTTGGGCATGCCGGTGTTTCGCAATGAGCAAGTGCTGTCCGGTACCGGTGTGATCACTGGCCTGGCCTGGACCAGCATGGGCGGCGCGACCCTGCCGATCGAGGCGACGCGCATCCACACACTCAATCGTGGCTTCAAGCTCACCGGGCAACTGGGTGAGGTGATGAAAGAGTCCGCCGAGATTGCCTACAGCTACATCAGCTCCAACCTCAAGTCGTTTGGCGGCGATCCGAAGTTCTTCGACGAAGCCTTCGTGCACTTGCACGTGCCGGAAGGCGCTACGCCCAAAGATGGCCCGAGCGCGGGCGTGACCATGGCCAGTGCCTTGCTGTCGCTGGCGCGTAATCAGCCGCCGAAAAAAGGCGTGGCCATGACCGGCGAGCTGACGCTGACCGGGCATGTACTGCCGATTGGCGGTGTACGTGAGAAGGTGATTGCGGCGCGGCGCCAGAAGATCCATGAGCTGATTTTGCCGGAGCCCAACCGTGGCAGTTTTGAAGAGCTGCCGGAGTACCTGAAAGAAGGCATGACGGTGCACTTCGCCAAGCGCTTTGCGGATGTGGCGAAGGTGCTTTTCTGACAGATCTCTAGCGCCTGAGCTGGCCTAATCGGGGGCAAGCCCCCCCCCACAGTTGACCGAGTAGATCCTTTGGAATGCAGTCAAATTGTGGGAGGGGGCTTGCCCCCGATTAGGCCAGACCTGCCAACACAAAAGCCCGCCTTGTCACACCTTGTCTCATCTTCGGTTATGCTCGCCCTTCGTCGCCATACAACGGAGCCCCCATGACCGCTGCCCGCCTGCTTCTCCCCTTGAGCCTTGCCCTGCTGGCCGCCTGCGCCAGTGCCCCCAAGCAAAACGTCACAGTGGAAAACCAGAGCGCCTGCCCGCTCCAGCTTAAAACCGGGCAAAACCTGATCCTCACCTTGCCGAGCAACCCCACCACCGGCTATCGCTGGGCCATCCAGGATTCCGCCGGCGGCGTGCTGCGTGCACTCAGCCCTGAGGTTTACAGCAGCACCGAGTCAGGTGTGATCGGCGGTGGCGGCCAATCCACTTGGCGTTTCCAGGCCTTCGCGGCCGGCCAGGGCCGTTTGCGCCTGACCTCCCAGCAACCTTGGGAACCGGAAGCCGAGCCTGCCGAAACCTTCGACTGCGCCATCACGGTGAACTGATATGCCTTGGCTGATTCTTGCGTTGATGGGCGCCGGCACCTTTGTCTACGGTTTGAGCACCCACGCGGCGTTATTGTGCCTGCTGGTCAAACCGTTGCCGGTGCTGGCGTTGCTGGGCTGGCTGCATGACGCGCCGCCCACCGACTATCGACGCTGGATCAGCCTGGGGCTGATTTTTTCCCTGGTGGGCGACGTGTTGCTCGCGTGGCCGGGCGACCTGTTTATCTTCGGCCTGGGCGCCTTCCTGTTTGCGCACCTGGCGTATTTAAAAGCCTATTTCAGCGATTGCCGGCGCCTGGCGTTGTTGCCACTGGTATTGGCACTGGGCGTGGGCGCGATTCTGCTGAGCGTTCTGATTGCCCATGGCCTGGGCGAGTTGCTGATTCCGGTGGTGGTGTATGCGCTGGTGATCAGCGCCATGCTCTGGCGTGCGTTGGCGCGCCTGGGCAGTGAGGTGCCCAAGCGCTCGGCCCTGCTGGCGGCGGCGGGTGCGGTGTCGTTTGTGTTTTCCGACACGCTGATTGGTATCAATCGGTTCGTGGTCGCCTTTGAGGCGGCGCCCTATTTGTTGATCAGCACGTATTGGCTGGGACAGTGGGGCATCACCGCCTCGGCTTTCCATCAGACAACCCGCGCACACGAGGGCCAATTTGGCTAAAATGCCGGCCTTTCCCCCCTCGTCGCCGGAACAACCGTGAGCAAAGAACCCGATCGCCTATTCGCCCAGCCCCTGCCCCAGGTGCCGGACTTCGCCTTTAACGAGGACGTGGTGCGGGTGTTCCCGGACATGATCAAGCGCTCGGTGCCCGGTTACCCGACCATCGTCGAGAACCTCGGCGTGCTCGCCGCGCAGTTTGCGCAACCCAACAGCGTGCTCTACGACCTGGGCTCCTCCCTTGGCGCGGTCACCCAGGCGCTGCGCCGCCATGTGCGCACCGACGGATGCCGGGTAATCGCCGTGGATAACTCGGCAGCGATGGTCGAGCGCTGCCGCGAATACCTCAATGGCCAGGACTCGATGTTCCAGGAGTTGCTGCCGGTTGAGGTGATCGAGGGCGATATCCTCGCGCTGCAGTTCCAACCGGCCTCGGTGGTGGCGCTGAATTTCACCCTGCAATTTATCGCCCCTGATGAACGCCTGGCATTGCTGGGGCGCATCCGCCAGTCGCTGCTGCCCGGCGGCGCGTTGATCCTCTCGGAAAAGCTGCGGTTCAACGACCCGCAAGAGCACGCATTGCTCACCGACCTGCACATCGCGTTCAAACGCGCCAACGGTTACAGCGAACTGGAAATCGCCCAGAAGCGCAGCGCCATCGAAAACGTCATGAAGCCTGACAGCCTCGAAGAACACCGTGAACGCCTGTTGGCGGCCGGGTTCTCGAAAGTCGTGCCGTGGTTCCAGTGTCTTAACTTTGCCTCGTTGATTGCCTTGCCATGATTGATCTGTCCCCCCTCGCCCGCCATCTGGTCGGCACTCCGTTGGCCGTGTGGGCCCAAGGCCTGCAAGCGCAACTCGATAGCAAGATGGAAAAGGGTCATGGCGACCTGGAGCGTTGGCAGAGTGCGCTGGATGCGCTGCCGCAGATCCAGCCCAGCGAAGTCGATTTGCTCAATGGCCTGACCCTTGATACCGATTGCGACGACGCCACCCGCGCACAGATGCGCACTGCGCTGATGGGCCTGAGCCCGTGGCGCAAAGGCCCGTTCAACCTGTTTGGCGTGCATGTGGACACCGAATGGCGTTCGGACTGGAAGTGGTCGCGGGTTGCCCCGCACCTGAATTTGAACGGCAAGCGCATCCTCGATGTGGGTTGCGGCAACGGCTACTACATGTGGCGCATGCTCGGCGCCGGCGCCGACAGCGTGATTGGCGTGGACCCGAACTGGCTGTTTTTCTGCCAGTTCCAGGCCGTTCAACGCTACCTGAACGAGCCGAAGGCCTGGCACTTGCCGTTCCCGTTTGAGGACCTGCCGCCGAACCTGGAAGGCTTCGACACGGTGTTTTCCATGGGCGTGTTCTATCACCGGCGCTCGCCGATCGAGCATTTGCTGGCGTTGAAAGATTGCCTGGTCAAAGGCGGCGAACTGGTGCTGGAAACCTTGGTGGTGGAAGGCGATCAGCAGCAAGTGCTGGTGCCGGAAGACCGCTACGCACAGATGCGTAATGTGTGGTTCCTGCCGTCGGTGCCGGCGTTGATGCTGTGGCTACGGCGTGCGGGCTTCAGTGAGGTGCGTTGTGTGGATGTGAGCGTGACCACGGTTGAAGAACAGCGCGGGACGGAGTGGATGAAGTATCAGTCGTTGAGTGATTTCCTCGATCCCGAGGATCACAGCAAGACGATTGAAGGGCTGCCGGCGCCGATGCGGGCGGTGATTATCGCGAAGAAGTGAGCACTGATTTCCCTGCTTAAACAGAGATCAAAATGTGGGAGCTGGATTGCCTGCGATAGCTATCTTTCAGTCAATTGATCAGTGACTGACGCACCGCTATCGCAGGCAAGCCAGCTCCCACATTGGTTTTCAGTGTTCGTTAGAGTGTGGGCTTGGCTCTTCTGGCCTTGAAGAACTCACTCAACACCGTCCCGCATTCCTCAGCCAACACCCCGCCTTCAAACAGCACCCGATGGTTGAGAAACCCCTGGGTAAAAAACTGCCCCTGGCTTTGCACGATCCCAGCCTTGGGCTCCAGCGCGCCGTACACCACCCGCGCGATGCGCGAATGCACGATCAGGCCCGCGCACATGCTGCATGGTTCCAGCGTTACATACAGCGTGCTGCCGACCAGGCGATAGTTGCTGATCGCCTGCGCGGCGGCGCGGATGGCGACCATTTCGGCGTGGGCGCTGGGGTCATTGCCGCTGATCGGGCAATTGAAACCCCGACCGATGATTTCACCGTCCTGCACCAGCACCGCGCCCACGGGCACTTCGCCAAGGGCGGCGCCTTGAGCGGCGAGGGCCAGGGCTTCGCGCATGAAGTGCTGATCGCGGCTGCGGTCGATAATCGCCATTGGGCGAATCTGGCGCATCACGCCACCTCGATGGCGGCCATCAGGCCGGTTTCCATGTGATCGATCACGTGGCAATGGAACATCCACACCCCCGGGTTATCCGCCACCAACGCCACGCGCGCGCGTTCGTTTTTGCCCAGCAAGTAAGTGTCGGTGAAGTACGGGATCACCTTGTGGCGGTTCGAGGCGATCACCTTGAAACTCATGCCGTGCAGGTGAATCGGGTGCTGGTACTGGGTCATGTTCTTCAATTCGAAAATGTAGCTCTTGCCCTTCTCAAGCTTGGCAATCGGGCGGTCGGCACAGGTCTTGTCGGTGATGTCCCAGGCCTTGCCGTTGATTTGCCACAAGCTCGGCGGTTTGCCGTCATCGACCGACACCGTACCGACCCATTCGAAATTGAAGTTGAGTTTCTCGGCATTCGCCAGGTCCGGCTCGGCGATCGGGTTGGCGGGCAGCGCCGGCGGCCATTCGGTGGGCGCATCGGTATTGGCGACGGAGCGAAAAGTGCCCAGGCGCACCGGACCGTTGCGGATGGAGAGTTCTTCACCGGCAGGCGGTGCCTTGATCGCCAGACAAATACGCATGCCCGGGCCCAGCCAGTATTCCTTGCCCAATGGGCGCGGCTCGACGGGGTTGCCGTCCAGCGCGTAGATCTGCGCATCGACGTCGGGAATGTTGATGCGATAGGTCAGCGTGTTGTCGAGATTGAGCAGGCGCACGCGGGTGATTTGCCCAGCCGGCAAATCGATCACCGCCTGGGGCACGCCGTTGATCGTCGACAGGCGCCCGGCGGTGCCGCCACGCGCGGCTTCACGGGGAACGCTGAACGCCACGAAGGCGCCCTCTTCGTCCACGTGCCAGCTTTTCAGGCTCAAGGTGCGTTCGTGGTTGAAACCGGTGGGCTCGCGCTCTTCGATGATCAGCGGGCCCACCAGGCCACGGCCGAGTTCTTCGCTGCTGTTCACGTGTGGGTGATACCAGTAGCTGCCGGCGTCCGGCACGCGGAATTTGTAATCGAAGTATTCGCCGGGCAACACCGGCAACTGCGAGACGTAAGGGACGCCGTCCATTTCCAGCGGCAAGCGGATGCCGTGCCAGTGAATGGTGGTGGCGACCGGCAAGTGGTTGATAAAGCGCACCCGCAGCCACTCACCCTGGCGCACACGCAACTCGGTGCCCGGCGCCGAGAGGCCAAATGCCCAGGCTTCGGTTTTGTGGCCTGGCACCAGTTCCACGTCCAGCGGCGCGGCGATCAGTTCGTAATCGTGCCCGGCTTCAGCCTCGGCAACTTTCCCCAGCCAGTAGCGATAGCCGCCACCGGCACCGACGCCCACTACGGCCAGGCCCGCGAGACCACCCAGGATTTGTCGACGGGAAAAGGATCGGGACACAACAACCTCACGTATCTGCCGCAGGCCAGAGGCCCGCAAAGGGCAGATACGATACACCTGACCCGGCTAAACAGTAAGGCTTCGCATTGCCGCATGGCTGAATTCAAAGGGTTTAGCTGGGTAACCACAACTCTGGACACACCGAAAATCACTGTGGGAGGGGGCTTGCCCCCGATTGCAGAGGGTCAGCACAGATAGGCTGACTGACACACCGCTATCGGGGGCAAGCCCCCTCCCACATTTTGATCTTCAGTGATTTTTAGACTGCGCTCACTTGGAGCCGGCAGCAGCCAGAATCAGCGCTTTCATCTCGGCCACCGCGCCTTTGAAACCGACGAACAGCGCGTGCGCCACCAGCGCGTGGCCGATGTTGAGTTCGTTGATGCCCTTGATCGCAGCCACGGCTTCGACGTTGTGGTAGTGCAAACCATGGCCGGCGTTAACGATCAGGCCTTCATTGAGGCCGCACGTTACGCCGTCGATAATGCGCTGCAGTTCGTCAGCGACTTCGGTGGGTGTGGTGGCATCGGCATAGCGGCCTGTGTGCAGCTCGATGGCCGGCGCGCCAACACGGCGCGAGGCTTCGATCTGACGCTCGTCGGCGTCGATGAACAGCGAGACTTCGCTGCCGATCTTCGACAGACGCTCGACCGCAGCCTTGATCCGCGCTTCCTGGCCGGCCACATCGAGGCCGCCTTCGGTGGTGAGCTCCTGGCGCGTTTCGGGCACCAGGCAGATGTGCGCCGGGCGGATGCGTTCAGCGAACGCCATCATTTCTTCGGTGACGCCCATTTCGAAGTTCATGCGGGTTTGCAGCACGTCCTTGAGCAGCAACACATCGCGCTCCTGGATGTGGCGGCGGTCCTCGCGCAGGTGCACGGTGATGCCGTCGGCGCCCGCTTCCTCGGCGTCCAGCGCAGCCTTGACCGGATCAGGGTAACGGGTGCCCCGGGCCTGGCGCAGGGTAGCGACGTGGTCGATGTTGACGCCAAGAAGAATGCGATTGCTGGTGCTCACGGAAGCGCTCCTGAAAAGGGATAGAAACGCCGCACAGCATACACGGGGTTGTCAGGGCTTTCGAAACAACTCGCGACTGACCAGCGGCCGCCCGCCCAAGTGCACGGCGAGCGCCTGGCGCATCAAGCGCTTGGCCGCAGACAAGGCGCCAGGGGCAGTCCAGTCGGCTTCGCTCATGGCCAGCAACTCGGTGCCCTGGAACAGGCCGGGTTGCAGCAGGTAAACACGTTCCAGGCCGGCGTCGACTTGCAGGCGGTACATGCCGTCTGCGGCGATGGGGTCGCCGTGCAGGTCGTTGCTCAGTTCAAAGCCGTAGCCCAGGTCGTCGAGCAGGCGCCATTCGAAGGCGCGCAGCAGCGGTTCCAGCGGGCGGCCTTCGGCCAGCGCAATGAGCGTCGCGGCGTAGTGATCGAAGACCCCAGGGTGTGGGTCTTCGGCGGGCAGCAGGCGGATCAGCAGCTCGTTGAGGTACAGGCCGCTGAACAGGGCTTCACCATTGAGCCAGGCGGAGTTGCCGACACTTTCCAGACGACCGACGTTTTTCAGTTCGCCCTTGCCACGAAACTCCACGTCCAGGGCCACGAACGGCCGTGCCAGCGTACCCGCCTTGCCCCGCGCGCTGCGCAAGACTGCGCGCAGGCGGCCTTGGGGCGTGAGGAAGTCCACCAACGCGCTGGTCTCGCGGTAGGCGCGGCTGTGCAGGACGTAGGCGAGTTGGCTGGTGGGTTGGGACATGGATGCTCACTGCTGCAATGCATTTTTGAAAACTACACAAACCTAATGTGGGAGGGGGCTTGCCCCCGATGGCAGTGTGTCAGTCACTTTTTGTTAACTGACCCACCGCTATCGGGGGCGAGCCCCCTCCCACATTTTCAGCCCTGTGGTGTATTCAAGACCCTACAGGTCGCCGTAGCCCAGGGAGCGCAGCGCGCGCTCGTCATCGGACCAACCACCCTTAACCTTCACCCACAGGTTGAGCATGATCTTGGAATCAAACAGTAATTCCATGTCCTTGCGCGCTTCGGTGCCGATGCGCTTGATGCGCTCGCCCTTGTCGCCAATGATGATTTTCTTCTGGCCGTCACGCTCGACGAGGATCAGCGCATGAATATGCAGGGTTTTGCCCTGCTGCTTGAACTCTTCGATTTCGACGGTGATCTGGTACGGCAGCTCGGCGCCCATCTGGCGCATGATTTTCTCGCGCACCAGTTCAGCGGCGAGGAAACGGCTGCTGCGGTCGGTGATCTGATCTTCCGGGAAGAAGTGCTCGTTCTCGGGCAGGTAACCCGCGATCACGCGCTCCAGGGCCTCAAGGTTGTGACCGTGCTGGGCCGAGATCGGCATGATCTGGGCGTTCGGCAGTTGCTCTTGCAGCCAGGTCAGGTGCGGCATCAGCTCGGCTTTGTCTTCGATGCGGTCGGTCTTGTTCAGCGCGACGATCAACGGGCCGGTGACGTACTGCACGCGCTCAAGAACCATCTGGTCTTCGTCGGTCCACTTGGTGCGGTCAACCACGAAGATCACCACGTCGACGTCTTTCAACGCCGCCGAAGCGGTCTTGTTCATGTAGCGGTTCAGGGCTTTCTCGCCACCTTTGTGCATGCCCGGGGTATCAACATAGACCGCTTGCACGTTGCCTTCGGTCTTGATGCCCAGCATGTTGTGACGGGTGGTCTGCGGCTTGCGCGAAGTGATCGCAAGCTTCTGGCCCAGGATGTGGTTCAGCAGCGTGGACTTGCCCACGTTCGGACGGCCGACGATGGCAACATAGCCACAGCGTGTTGCGGTTGAATCAGTCATGGCCATTCTCCACGCCCAGGGCAATCAGTGCTGCAGCGGCCGCTACCTGTTCGGCAATACGACGGCTCACACCCTGACCTCGGCTTTTTTCATTCAATAAGGTGATTTCACATTCCACGAAGAATACGCGGCAATGCGGCTCACCCTGGATATCCACCACTTCGTAGCGTGGCAGTTCACAACCGCGCGACTGCAGGAATTCCTGCAAGCGGGTCTTGGGATCTTTGTTGGTGTCGACCAGCGTCAGGCTCTCGATCTCCGAAGCCAGCCAGGCCACCACGCGCTCCTTGGCCGTCTCCATGCCTGCATCCAGGTAGATCGCACCGATCAACGCTTCGAGGGCATCAGCCAGGATCGACTCGCGACGAAAACCACCGCTTTTCAGTTCACCGGAACCCAGGCGCAAGTATTCGCCCAGGCCGAAACCGCGGGCCAGCACGGCCAGGGTCTCGCCTTTCACCAGCCGCGCACGCAGGCGTGACAGCTGGCCTTCGCGCGCTTGCGGGAAACGCTCGAACAGCGCCTCTCCGGCGGCGAAGTTGAGGATGGCATCACCGAGAAATTCCAGGCGCTCGTTATTACGCCCTGCAAAACTGCGGTGTGTGAGGGCAAGGACCATCAATTCCTGGTCCTTGAAGGTGTAGCCGAGCTGACGCTCGAGACGACTTAGAGAAACGGTCACGGTTTATCCATATCTAGTTGGTGGCACCGGCGGCCATCGACGATTGACGCAGTGTTCAAATTCAAATCCTGGTTGGTGCCGCTTGAGGCCGGACGACGCATTGTCCGAACCCCAGAAAAGCATTCGGCGCTGTGTTCACAGCGCCGCCTGTATTACTTGATCAGCCCGACCCGCGAGAAGTTCGGCAGGTGGCTGAGTTTGGGTTCCGGCCAACTCATCCAGACCGCAAAGGCCTTGCCGACAATGTTCTCGTCGGGAACCATGCCCAGCAGGTCCTTGGGAATATTGGGGTCATCCCAGTAACGGCTGTCGTTTGAGTTGTCGCGGTTGTCGCCCATCATGAAGTAGTGCCCGGCAGGCACTTTCCATTCGCCATCAGGCATCGCACGGTAGCGGCTCATTTCCTTACGGATTTCGTGCTCTACCGCACCGAGTTTTTCCTGGTACAGCTCGGCGCTGCCCAAGGTGTTCGGTTCGGCGCCGATCAGTTTCTCGGCCACCGACTCACCATTGATGAACAGACGCTTGTCACTGGTGTAGCGAATCACGTCGCCCGGCAGCCCGACGACACGCTTGATGTAGTTGACGTTCGGGTCGCTTGGGTAGCGAAACACCATCACATCGCCGCGCTGCGGGTCACCGACAGGGATGACTTTCTTGTCGAGCACCGGCAGGCGGATCCCGTAGGAAAACTTGTTCACCAGGATGAAGTCGCCCACGTCCAGGGTCGGTTTCATCGACCCCGAAGGGATTTGAAACGGCTCCACCAGGAACGAACGCAGCACCAGCACGATGAACAACACCGGGAAGAACGACTTGCCGTATTCAACCAGCAGAGGCTCTTTGTTCAGCTTCTCGACCACCACCGCATCGGGCTGGCTGACGCTGCCCTGATAGGAAGCGATAGCCGCCCGCCGACGCGGGGCGAAGAACACCAGATCGAGCAACGCCAGGAGGCCGCAAACGGCAACGGCGATGACCAGCAACAGCGGGAAATTTAGTGACATAGGACCTAACTATCCAACCTGAGCACCGCAAGGAAGGCTTCTTGTGGAATTTCCACGTTGCCCACTTGCTTCATGCGTTTTTTACCGGCCTTTTGCTTCTCAAGCAGCTTGCGCTTACGGCTTACGTCACCGCCGTAGCATTTGGCCAGTACGTTCTTTCTGAGAGCCTTGACGGAGGTCCGTGCAATGATCTGCCCGCCAATGGCGGCCTGGATCGCGACGTCGAACATCTGGCGCGGAATCAGTTCTTTCATCTTTTCGGTCAACTGCCGACCTTTGTAGTGCGCGTTGTCCTTGTGCACGATCAGTGCCAGTGCATCTACCTTGTCGCCGTTGATCAGCACATCCAGTTTCACCAGATTAGCCGATTGGTAACGATCGAAATGGTAATCCAGCGAAGCATAGCCGCGACTGGTGGATTTGAGACGGTCGAAGAAGTCCAGGACCACTTCGTTCATCGGCAAATCGTAGGTCACTTGCACCTGGGTACCAAGGAACAACATGTCGTGCTGTACGCCACGTTTTTCGATACACAGGGTAATGACGTTGCCCAGGTGTTCCTGCGGCACAAGAATATTGGCCCGCACGATCGGCTCGCGCATGTCCTCGATGGAGGACAGATCCGGAAGCTTGGACGGGTTGTCGACGTAAATCGTTTCACCGGTTTTCAGCGCCAGCTCAAAAATAACCGTTGGCGCGGTGGTGATCAGGTCCAGGTCGTATTCGCGCTCAAGGCGCTCCTGGATGATCTCCATGTGCAGCATGCCCAGGAACCCGCAGCGGAAGCCAAAGCCCAGCGCGTCGGAGCTTTCCGGGGTGTACTGCAAAGACGAGTCGTTGAGCGTCAGCTTCTGCAGGGCTTCGCGGAAGTCTTCGAAGTCGTCGGAGCTGACCGGGAACAGGCCGGCGTAAACCTGCGGCTGGATGCGTTTGAAACCCGGCAGCACGTCTACATCAGGGGTGGAGCTCAGGGTCAGGGTGTCACCGACCGGTGCACCGTGAATGTCTTTGATGCCGGCGATGATGAAGCCCACTTCACCGGCTTTCAGGTCGGTGGTGGCGGTGTGTTTCGGGTTGAACACGCCGACGCTGTCTACCAGGTGGATCTTGCCGGTGGACTTGACCAGGATCTTGTCGCCCTTCTTCACACGGCCGTGGCGTACACGTACCAGGGAAACAACGCCCAGGTAGTTGTCGAACCAGGAGTCGATGATCAACGCTTGCAGCGGATCTTCGTAGTTGCCGGTAGGTGCGGGGATGGTCTTGACCAGGCGCTCGAGCACTTCGTCGACGCCCACGCCGGTCTTGGCGCTGCACTCGACGGCGTCGGTGGCGTCAATGCCGATGATCTTCTCGATCTCTTCTTTGACCCGGTCCGGATCGGCCTGAGGCAGGTCGATCTTGTTCAGCACCGGCATGACCTCAAGGCCTTGCTCGATGGCGGTGTAGCAGTTGGCCACAGACTGGGCTTCGACGCCCTGGCCCGCGTCCACTACCAGCAACGCACCTTCACAGGCCGCCAGGGAACGGCTGACTTCATAGGTGAAGTCAACGTGGCCCGGGGTGTCAATGAAGTTGAGCTGGTACTTGATACCGTCTTTGGCGGTGTAGTACAGGGTAACGCTGTGCGCCTTGATGGTGATCCCGCGCTCGCGCTCGAGGTCCATGGAGTCCAGTACCTGGGCCTCCATTTCACGCTCGGCAAGGCCGCCGCACATCTGGATGAATCGATCGGCCAGCGTCGACTTACCATGGTCAATGTGGGCGATGATGGAGAAATTGCGGATATGACTCAAATCACTCACGGATCAACACTCAAAAAGGCTGCAGGCAGATTGCCCGCTGAAAAATAGCCGGGAATTGTACCTGATGCTCAGGCCAGACGTCATCTTTGCTGACCAGAACAAAAATGCCCCGATCTCTCGAACGGGGCATTTTTTGTTCATAAGCGCAGTATCAACCCGCGCGGCGCAACAGCCAGAACCCGGCCAGGGCGCAAATCGCTGTCGGCACCAGCACCGCAAACAGCGGCGAGAAACCGAACACCAGGCTCGACGGACCGAGCAAGTCCTGGGCGATACGGAAGGTAAAGCCCACCAGTACGCCGGTGAACACCCGCTGACCGAGGGTCACGGAACGCAACGGGCCGAAGATGAACGAGATCGCCATCAATACCAGCGCGGCGGTGACCACCGGCTGCAGCACCTTGACCCAGAACGCCAGCCAGTAGCGGCCATTATTCAGGCCCTGATCCTTGAGGTAGTGGATATAGCTCCACAAACCGGTAATCGGCAGGCTCTCCGGGATCATCACCACCGTGTTGAGCAGTTCGGGCTTCAGGGCGATATCCCATTGCTCGCTCGGCACATTGATCACTTCGGTGCTGGCCTTGGTGCCCTGGCCGACATTGCGGAAATACGTGGTGGTGACGTCACTCAGCGTCCATTTCTCGGCGTCGTATTGCGCGCGCCTGGCGAAACTGGAGGTCAGCATATGCCGTTCCTTGTCGAACGTATAACGCGTCACACCCACCAACAAGCCGCCCGGCTGCACGGCGTTGATGTGGATGAACTCATCCCCCTGTCGGTGCCAGAGGCCGTGCTTGGCGCTTTGCGCATCCCCCGAACCCTGGGCCAGGGCGCGATTGGCCTGAGCGGTGGCTTCGGCCGGCGGCGCCACGTACTCGCCGATCAGCACGCTGCACGCCATCAGCAGGAGCATGGGCTTCATTACCGCCCAGACAATACGCCCGATCGATACACCGGCGGCGCGCATGATGGTCAGTTCGCTGCTGCTGGCCAGGCTGCCCAGCCCGATCAGGCAACCGATCAGCGCGGCCATCGGCATCATGTCGTAGAGCCGGCGCGGCGCAGTCAGCGCCACGTAACTCAACACATCCATGACGGTGTAGGTGTCGGTGACGTTGCCCACTTCGTCAATAAAGGCGAACAACGAGGCCAGGCCGAGAATAATGCCCAATACCGCCAGAATGGCGATCAGTACGCTGCTACCAATGTAGCGATCGAGCTTAGCCACGAGCCAACTCCTTCAGGCCACGACGGCTCTTCATTTTCAAACGGATAGGTTCCCAGTAGAGCAGCCCCAGGCCGATCAACAGGAAGATCCCGTGCACGCCCCACAGGCCGAGGGCCGGCGACAACTTGCCTTTCTCCATGGAACCACGGGCGGAAATCAGCAGGGTCAGGTAGGCCATGTACAACAAAATTGCCGGCAACAGCTTGAGGAAGCGACCCTGACGCGGGTTGACGCGCGACAGCGGCACGGCCATCAACGTCACGATAAATACCAGCAGCGGCAGCGACAGCCGCCATTGCAGCTCGGCGATGGAACGCAGTTCCTTATTGTTGAACAGCGACGATGTCGGCAGCGCATCGCGGTCAGTGACCTCTTCGCTGATGTCTGGCCTGGCAAGCATGACGCCATAAGTGTCGTACTTGATCGCCCGATAATCGGCGAGGCCAGGGCTGCCGTCGTAGCGGTAGCCATTTTCCAGGATCAGGTAACGGCTGCCATCAGGTCGTACTTCCTGGCGCCCGCTGTTGGCCACCAGAATCGAAATGCCACGGTCTTTCTGGTTCTGCCCGAGATTTTTCTGCGAAATAAACACGCCGCCCAGGTTGGCACGGTCATCCGTCATGGTCTCGGTGTAGGTCACCCGCGTGCCATCGTTCAGCGCTTGAAAGCGCCCAGGCTCAAGGGTGTCGAACTCAGTCATCGCATCCTGCTTGTTCAGCAGCAGCTGGAACTGCATGGCGCCCTGAGGCGCCAGGCTCATGCTCAGCCATGCCACCACCAGGGCAACGCCGGTGGCCGGTACCATGGTCATGGCCAGCAGACGCTGCTGGCTCATGCCGGTGGCCGACAGCACAGTCATTTCACTCTCAAGGTACAGCCGGCCATAGGCCAGCAAAATGCCGAGAAACAGGCCAAGTGGCAGGATCAGTTGCAAAAAGCCCGGCAGGCGAAAGCCCATGATCAGGAACAGCGAGCCCGGATCCAGAGCACCCGAAGCGGCCTGGGCCAGGAATTTGACGAAACGACCACTCATGGTGATGACCAGCAATACCGCACTCACGGCACTCAGGGTCAACAGGACTTCGCGGGACAGATAACGGAAGACGATCAAACCAGACACTCCAGGGTTGTCAGGCTAAGGCGGCCAAACAAGCAAGCATACCGAGTCGACCCGTTTGCACAGGCCGGCTAAAAAGATGGCGCATTATCCTGTGATTGACCGCGCCTGTCACGGTGCTTGCTCATACGCGTGCACAAAGCACGCGGCAAGGGTTGTCAGGCTCCGCCGGCGAGGTTCAAACTGCGGCCTTTGTCGCTGGCGGTTTACAGAGCTGCCACGCTTTAAAGCCTGAGTACAGACTCAGGCTCACAGACCTTTATAAGGGACCCGAAAATGGAATTGGTTGTAAAAAGCGTTAGCCCCGAAACGTTGAAAACCGCCACCCTCGTGGTCGCTGTCGGCGAAGGCCGCAAGCTCGGCGTCGCCGCCAAGCAACTGGATGAACTCAGCGGTGGCGCCATCAGCGCCGTGCTCAAGCGCGGCGACCTGGCCGGCAAAGTCGGCCAAAGCCTGCTGCTGCAGAGCCTGCCCAACCTTAAAGCCGACCGCGTATTGCTGGTGGGCGTGGGCAAGGACGCCGAACTGGGCGACCGTCCGTTCCGCAAGATCATCAGCGGCATTCTCAACACCCTCAAGGGCCTGGGCGGCAGCGATGCAGCCCTGGCTCTGGATGAAATCGTCGTAAAAGGCCGTGACAGCTACGGCAAGACCCGCCTGCTGGCCGAAAGCCTGGTGGATGGCAGCTACGTCTTCGACCAGTTCAAGAGCCAGAAAGCCGAACCGCGCGCCCTGAAAAAAATCACCCTGCTGACCATCAAGGCCGCCCAGGCTGAAGTCGAACGCGCCGTGACCCACGCCCAGGCCATCGCCGCCGGCATGTCGTTCACCCGCGACCTGGGTAACCTGCCGCCGAATATCTGCCACCCGACTTACCTGGGCGAACAAGCCAAGGCGCTGGGCAAAGAATTCAAGGGCCTGAAGGTTGAGGTGCTGGACGAGAAAAAAATCAAGGACCTGGGCATGGGCTCCTTCTATGCCGTGGGCCAGGGCAGCGACCAGCCGCCACGCCTGATCGTGATGCAATACAACGGCGGCAAGAAGTCCGAGAAGCCTTACGCGCTGGTCGGCAAAGGCATCACTTTCGACACCGGCGGCATCAGCCTCAAGCCGGGCGCAGGCATGGATGAGATGAAGTACGACATGGGCGGCGCCGCCAGCGTGTTCGGCACCCTGCGTGCCGTGCTCGAGCTCAAGCTGCCGATCAACCTGGTGTGCATCCTGGCGTGTGCCGAGAACATGCCGAGCGGCGGCGCGACCCGTCCTGGCGATATCGTCACCACCCTGAGCGGCCAGACCGTCGAAATCCTCAACACCGACGCCGAAGGCCGTCTGGTGCTGTGCGATGCGCTGACCTACGCCGAACGCTTCAAGCCCCAGGCCGTGATCGACATCGCTACCCTGACCGGTGCCTGCGTGGTTGCCCTGGGCGCCCACACTTCGGGCCTGCTGGGCAACAACGACGAGTTGATCGAGCAACTGCTCAGCGCCGGCAAGGCTGCCGACGACCGCGCCTGGCAATTGCCGCTGTTCGATGAATATCAAGAGCAGCTGGACAGCCCGTTCGCCGACATCGCCAATATCGGCGGCCCGAAAGCCGGCACCATCACCGCGGCCTGCTTCCTGTCGCGCTTTGCCAAAAACCTCAACTGGGCTCACCTGGACATCGCCGGCACGGCCTGGACCAGCGGCGGCAAGGACAAGGGCGCCACTGGCCGTCCGGTGCCACTGCTGACCCAATACCTGCTGGACCGCGCCAAAGCCTGAAACTGAAGATTCCGGGGCGGCCCTCACGCCGCTCCGGTCTCAGGAACCGCAATGACCCAAGTCGACTTCTATATATTGCCCAGCGCCGATCCTTCCGCGCGCCTGGACTTTGCCTGCAAGCTCACCGAAAAAGCCTGGCGCATGGGCCACCGCATCTACCTGCATTGCAGCGATGGCGCCCAACGTGACGACCTCGATGCCCGCTTATGGCGCTTCAAGGGTGAAAGCTTCGTGCCGCACGGCCCTGCCGAGTCCGAACCCGAAGGCCTGGTTGTGCTGGGCCTGGGTGACAGCTGCGGCGATCACAAAGACCTGTTGGTCAACCTGGACCTGAAAGTACCCGCCTTTGCCAAGGCATTTGCCCGTGTGGCAGAAGTGGTGGTGGAAGATCCGGCTATTCGTCAGGCCGCGCGGGAGAGTTTCCGTTTCTACCGCGAACAGGGCTATTCTCTGCAGGATCACCGGCTACAACGACTTTGAGTACATGATGGACACGCCAAACCCTATAAAAAAAGACGACCACCTGCTGGACGACCTCGAGTCGATCCGTCAGTTGCTCGGTGATGATGGCTTGCAACCGCCGCTGCTGACCGAAACGGTCGACGCCGAGGTACAGATTCCGCTGTTGTTCGACATGGTCAGCGGCAAGCCCGTTGCGCCTGAGCCTGTCGCTGCCGCTCCCGTGGCACAGCCCGCACCCGCCGCAGAAAAAGCGCCCGACGCCTTGCTGCTGCATCTGGACAATGAGTTGCGCGCCGCTGCGCAGTTGATCATGCAGGATGTGATCGACGACTTTGCTCCGCATATCGAAACCGAGATCAAACGCCGCCTGGATGCGCGCATGGAGCGGTTGCTCAGCCAATATCAGTCCTGAGCCACACCTGGCTCTACTGTGGCAGGGGGCTTGCCCCCGATAGCGCCGGGTCAGCCAGCTTATCCGCCACTGACCCACTGCTATCGGGGCAAGCCCCCTCTCACATTTGCTTGGCGTACGCCTCAAGCCTGTCTTCGCCTCGCCCTGCGCCCTATCCCCCGTTATACTTGCCGGCTTTCCTGAATTAATGCCAACTAGGGTCCCGCCGCGCATGGATAAGACCTACCAGCCGCACGCTATTGAAACTTCCTGGTACGAGACCTGGGAGTCCGAGAATTATTTCGCTCCGCAAGGCGCGGGTGATTCCTACACCATCATGATTCCGCCACCGAACGTCACTGGCAGCCTGCACATGGGCCATGGCTTCAACAATGCGATCATGGATGCGTTGATCCGTTTCCGCCGCATGCAGGGCCGCAACACCCTGTGGCAACCGGGCACCGACCACGCCGGTATCGCCACCCAGATGCTGGTGGAACGCCAACTCGAAGCCACCGGCCAGAACCGTCATGACCTGGGTCGCGAGAAATTCCTGGAAAAAATCTGGGAATGGAAAGACCAGTCCGGCGGTAACATCAGCCGTCAGATCCGTCGCCTGGGCTCGTCCGTAGACTGGAGCCGTGAGCGCTTCACCATGGACGACGGCCTGTCGGAAGCCGTGAAAGAAGCCTTCGTGCGCCTGCACGAAGACGGCCTGATCTACCGCGGCAAGCGTCTGGTCAACTGGGACACCAAGCTGCACACGGCGATTTCCGACCTCGAAGTGGAAAACCACGACGAGAAAGGCTTCCTGTGGAACCTCAAGTACCCGCTGGCCGATGGCGCCAAGACCGCCGAAGGCAACGACTACCTGATCGTCGCCACCACTCGTCCGGAAACCATGCTGGGCGACGCCGCCGTCGCGGTTAACCCGAACGACGAGCGCTACCAGGCGCTGATCGGCAAGTTCGTTGAGCTGCCGCTGGTGGGCCGTCGCATCCCGATCATCGCGGATGATTACTGCGACCCTGAATTCGGCACCGGCTGCGTGAAAATCACCCCGGCCCACGATTTCAATGACTACGAAGTCGGCAAGCGCCACAACCTGCCGCTGCTGAACATCTTCGATAAAAACGCCGCTGTCCTGCCGGCCTGCCAGGTATTCAACCTCGACGGCACGCTGAACGAGAGCATCGACGGCAAGATCCCGGCCGAATACGCCGGCCTCGACCGTTTTGAAGCGCGCAAGCAGATCGTGGCTGCGTTCGACGCTGCCGGTTTGCTGGTGAGCGTTGACGACCACGCACTGAAAGTGCCGAAAGGCGACCGCTCCGGCACCGTCATCGAGCCGTGGCTGACCGACCAGTGGTACGTGTCCACCAAGCCTTTGGCTGAACCTGCGATTGCCGCCGTGGAAGACGGCCGTATCCAGTTCGTGCCCAAGCAGTACGAAAACATGTACTTCTCGTGGATGCGTGACATCCAGGATTGGTGCATCAGCCGTCAGCTGTGGTGGGGCCACCGGATTCCGGCCTGGTACGACGAGTCGGGCAAGGTCTACGTTGGCCGCGACGAAGCCGAAGTACGCGCCAAGCACAACCTCGGCCCGGACGTGGCGCTGCAACAGGACAACGACGTACTGGACACCTGGTTCAGCTCGGGCCTGTGGACATTCTCCACACTCGGCTGGCCGCAACAGACCGAGTTCCTGAAAAAATTCCACTCCACCGACGTGCTGGTCACCGGCTTCGACATCATTTTCTTCTGGGTTGCCCGGATGATCATGCTCACCATGCATTTGGTGAAGAACGAAGACGGCACGCCGCAAGTGCCGTTCAAGACCGTGTACGTGCACGGCCTGGTGCGTGATGGCCAGGGCCAGAAGATGTCCAAGTCCAAGGGTAACGTCCTGGACCCGCTGGACATCATCGACGGCATCGACCTGGAAACCCTGGTGCAGAAACGCACCTCGGGCCTGATGCAGCCGAAACTGGCGAAGAAGATCGAGAAGCAGACCCGCGACGAGTTCGCCGACGGCATTGCCAGCTATGGCACTGACGCCCTGCGCTTCACCTTCTGCTCGCTGGCGTCCACCGGTCGCGACATCAAGTTCGACATGGGCCGCGTCGAAGGCTATCGCAACTTCTGCAACAAGATCTGGAACGCCGCGCGCTACGTGCTGGATAAAGGCGAAGACTGCGGCCAGAACGGCGAAGCCTATGAGCTGAGCCTGGCTGATCGCTGGATCATCTCGCAGTTGCAGCGCACTGAAGCCGAAGTGACCCGCCAACTCGACCAGTTCCGTTTCGACCTGGCCGCACAAGCCTTGTACGAGTTCATCTGGAACCAGTATTGCGACTGGTACCTGGAACTGTCCAAGCCTGTGCTGTGGGACGAAAACGCGCCGATCGAACGCCAGCGTGGCACCCGCCGCACCCTGGTGCGCGTGCTTGAAGTGGCCCTGCGCCTGGCGCACCCGTTCATGCCGTTCATCACCGAAGAAATCTGGCAGCGCCTCGCGCCGCTGGCCGGTATCGAAGGCAAGACCATCATGTTGCAGCCTTGGCCGGTGGCCAACGAAGCGCGCATTGATGAGGCGGCCGAAAGCGATATCGAATGGCTCAAGACCTTGATGCTCGGCACGCGCAACATCCGCGCCGAGATGAACATCGGGCCGGGCAAGCCATTGGCGGTGTTCGTGAAGAATGCCAGCGCCGAAGATCAGCGTCGCCTCACCGAGAACGACGCGCTGCTCAAGAAGCTGGCAAAACTGGAGTCGATCACCGTATTGGCTGATGGCGCCGAAGCACCGCTGTCCGCGACTGCGTTGGTCGGCGACATGGAAGTGCTGGTGCCGATGGCTGGCCTGATCGACAAGGGCGCGGAACTGGCCCGTCTCGACAAGGAAATTGGCCGCCTGCAAGGCGAAGTGCAGCGAGTGGGCGGCAAGCTGTCCAACGCGGCGTTCGTCGACAAGGCGCCGGCTGAAGTGATCGACAAAGAACGCGCCAAGCTGGCCGAGGCTGAACAGGCCTTGGGCAAGCTGGCCGAGCAACATGCGCGGATTTCCAGCCTGTAAGGTGAACCCCGTGTAAAAAAGAGGCCTTCGGGCCTCTTTTTTTGCCGGGAATTTTCCAAGCCTTGCTGGCGATCCAGTCAATGTGGGAGGGGGCTTGCCCCCGATGGCGGTGTATCAGTCTGAATATTTTTGACTCTCACACCGCAATCGGGGGCAAGCCCCCTCCCACATTTGCCCGAGAGGGTCTCAGGATGTGTGACAATGCCCACCACTTTGAGCCAACACCAGAATCAACATGACCGCCCCCAGCACACCTAAACCGTCGCGCAAGAAGCCTAAATCCGCCGCCCCGGCCAAACCCGTGGCACCGCGCAAAGAGGCAACCCTGCACCCGCGCAACCGCCACACAGGCCGTTACGACTTCCCGGCGCTGATCAAGACCACGCCGGAACTGGCGCAATTTGTGATCATCAACCCGTACGGCAAAGAGAGCATCGACTTTGCCAGCCCGGACGCAGTGCGGGTGTTCAACCGGGCGCTGTTGAAGGCGTTCTATGGCATCCAGCATTGGGACATCCCGGCGGATTACCTTTGCCCGCCGGTGCCGGGGCGCGCCGACTACGTGCACTTCCTGGCCGACCTGCTGGCCAGCGTCAACGACGGCAAGATCCCGCGCGGTTCAATCGTCAAGGTGCTGGACATCGGCATGGGCGCCAACTGCGTCTACCCGTTGATTGGGTATATGGAGTACCGCTGGAACTTCCTCGGCTCCGAAGTCGACCCTATTGCGGTGTCCGCCGCCAAGGCCATCGTACAGTCCAATGACCTGAGCAAAGTTATCCAACTGCGTCAGCAACCCAACCCCAAGCAGATCCTGCTGGGCCTGCTGGAGCCGGGCGAACGCTTTGACCTGACCATGTGCAACCCGCCGTTCCACGCGTCCATGGAAGAGGCTACCAAGGGCAGCGAGCGTAAGTGGCGCGCCCTGGGCAAGGCCGACCCCAAGCGCAAGTTGCCGGTCCTGAACTTCGGTGGCCAGTCGGCGGAGCTGTGGTGTGAGGGCGGTGAAGCGCGCTTCGTCACGCAGCTTATCGCCGAAAGTGCGCACTTTGCCCACAAGGTGCTGTGGTTCAGCACCCTGGTGTCAAAAGCGTCGAACTTGCCCGCGATCCAGACAGCCCTCAAAAAAGCCGGCGTACTTGAAAGCCAGGTGGTGGAAATGTCCCAGGGCCAGAAGCAAAGCCGCTTCGTGGCGTGGACCTTCCAGACCAAGAACGAGCACCAGATCTGGCGTCAGCGCTGGGTGCGCGACTGAACCAGTGGCGAGAGCGCTTGTTCCCTCGCCCCGGTTGAGCCGCCACTGCAGTCAAATCGCAGGCAACAAAAAACCGTGCCCGGATTGCTCCGGAGCACGGTTTTTTTTGCTGCGTCTTACTTGTTAACAGCGTCGGTCAGGCCTTTGGCCACAACCAGCTTGATAACTTTCTTGGCAGCGATTTCGATGGCAGCGCCAGTCGAAGGGTTACGGCCAGTACGGGCTGGACGCTCAGTCACTTTCAGTTTGCCAACGCCTGGCAGAGTGATTTCGCCGCCGTTTTCCAGCTGATCAGCAACAACTTGGCTCAGTTGGTCCAGCAGAGCGCGCACGGTAGTTTTCGGTGCGTCTACTGCTTCAGCCAGGTCAGCGATCAGTTGGTCTTTAGTAATAGCCATTGTGGTGTTCCTTCCCTATCAAATTCATATGGATTGCAGAGTGCAGTGTCAGCCGTCGAGCCTGACCGTCAAGGCCTGGCACCCCCGGCCATAACCACGGGATCGGGGTTATAGATGCTTGAAACGGGGATTGGTTCGACCTGACAGATGCTGAATGCACGCTTAACGCCGAGTCTTGGCGTAAGACGGGGCAAAACTAGCACAGAGACGGGGAAATATCCGCCTCAACATACCCATTTGGTCAGCTTTATCGCTCTAAACCGTGAAAAAAAGGCATATAGCCCGTGGGAGGTCGCCCAAAACAGCCTTGCAAGCGCGTCATGGCCAATGGGTGCGGTACACTGGCGACTTTTTGGGGAGGCTTACCGCTCCCCTTCAACCAGCCGAGAAGCCTATGCCGATCCGTCACTGCATCGTCCACCTGATCGACAAAAAACCCGACGGCACACCCGCAGTTCTGCATGCCCGCGATTCGGAGCTTGCCGAGTCGGCCGCCATCGAGAACATGCTTGCCGACCTCAACGAGAGCTACAACGCCAAACAAGGCAAGGCCTGGGGTTTCTTCCACGCCGAGTCCGGCGCGCACCCGTTCAGCGGCTGGTTGAAGGAATATTTCGACGGCAGTCAGGATTTCACCCGTTTCAGCCGCACGGCGGTCGAGCACCTGCAAAAGCTGATGGAGGAGTCCAACCTGTCTACCGGCGGCCACGTGTTGTTTGCCCACTACCAGCAAGGCATGACCGACTACCTGGCGATCGCCCTGCTGCACCACAGCGAAGGCGTGGCGGTGACCGATGAGCTGGACGTGACCCCCTCGCGCCACCTGGACCTGGGCCAACTGCACCTGGCGGCGCGGATCAACGTCTCCGAGTGGCAGAACAACAAGCAATCCAAGCAGTACATCTCGTTTATCAAGGGCAAAAACGGCAAGAAGGTCTCGGAATACTTCCGCGACTTTATCGGCTGCCAGGAAGGCGTCGACGGCCCGGGCGAAACCCGTACCCTGCTCAAAGCGTTCAGCGACTTTGTCGAGAGCGAAGACCTGCCCGACGAATCTGCCCGCGAAAAAACCAAAACCCTGGTGGACTACGCCAGCAGCCAGGCCAAACTCGGCGAGCCCATGGGCCTGGAAGAACTTTCGGGATTGATCGATGAAGATCGGCCAAAAGCGTTCTACGACCATATCCGCAACAAGGATTACGGCCTGTCGCCGGAAATCCCGGCAGACAAACGCACCCTCAACCAGTTCCGCCGCTTCACCGGTCGCGCCGAAGGCTTGTCCATCAGTTTTGAAGCGCACCTGTTGGGCGACAAGATCGAGTACGACGAAGCCGCCGGCACTTTGATCATCAAAGGCCTGCCGACCCAACTGACTGACCAGCTCAAGCGCCGTAACTGATGCTCGGCGGGGTCTTCAAGAAAGTCCTGTTGGTGTTGCTGGTCGTGGTGGTGATCCAGAACTGGGGCAAGATCGAGCGGCTGTTCAACCCCTCGCAGGTGGTTTCGGAGCAAGTGCGCACATCGGCGCATGTGGTGCTCTATTCCACCGAGTGGTGTGGCTACTGCAAGCAGATCCGACGTTTTCTGGACCAGAAAGGCATTCCGTACCAGGCGCTGGACATTGAGAAGGATGCCCAGGCGCGCACAACCTATGAGGCATTGGGCGGTGGCGGGATTCCGTTTGTGGACGTGAACGGCACGCTGATTCGCGAGTTCAACCCTGAAGCGATCATGGCCGCGTTGAAATAGCTGATCTGCAAAACACTGCAGAACTAATGTCGGGGACGGGCTTGCTCGCGAAAGCGGAGTGTCAGTTGTTACCTGTATTGACTGATCCACCGCCTTCGCGAGCAAGCCTGCTCCCACATTTTGCTCTGCGCCAGCCTGAGTTAGAAGTTGGCTTCCAGCGACACCATCGCCGTGCGCTCTTCCCCCACGTTGTAAAACGCCGTACTCGGCGCCAGGCCGTTAACCGGTACCGAGTTGAACGCCACAGTGCGCGCCGAGCTCAGGTATTCCTTGTCGAATACGTTGAGCATCGAAAACCGCAGGGTCGCCGACTTGATGACTTTCTTGTCCACCGGCAAGTAAATACCGGCGTTCAGGTCAAACACGGTGCGGCCTTCAATTTTTTCCTTGTTGGTCAAATCGCCATAAAAACTGCCGACGTATTTGCCTGCCGCGTTGGCGTAGAAACGCGAGTCGTCATAACCGAACACCAGGTTGAACATGTTTTCCGGCACGTTGGCCAATTGCTTGCCCGAGGTCGGCAACAGCACATTCTTGCTGAGCAAATCGTCTTGCTGCTCGGACTTTGTGTAGGTGTACGAGGCGTAGTAGTTGAAGTTATGCGGCAACAAACCGCTCCACTCCAGTTCCAGGCCTTTGTTATCCACGCTGCCGACGTTGAGCACCATGTAGTCGCCGGCAGAGTCGGTGGTCGACACCTGGCGATCCTTGAAGCTGATGTAGAACAGAGTCGCGCTCAACGCCATGTCATCTTCGGTGTAGCGCCAGCCCAGTTCCTGGTTCCAGCTCAACTCAGACTTGAGGCTGACCGAGTCGCCCTTGTTGTACAGCACGTAGTTAGGCGGCGTGCGCATGTTGCGGGTGACGTTGTAGAAGGTCTGGTTGCTTTCGTCGACCTGGTACTTGGCGCTGAAACTCGGCAGGAACTGGTGATAGCGGGTGTTACGTTTTTCTGGCTTGTCGTACAGGCTGCCCAAGTTGTTACCGTCACGCTCGACGTATTGGTATGCCACGCCGCCGACAAAACTCAGGTCCGGCGTGGCCTGCCAGCTGTCCTGCACCCAGAGTTTCTGCGACGGGGTGACGGTGTAATAGTGGCGGCCCTGGACAGTCGCGCCGTTCTTGTCGACGACCTGCCCGCCGCTGTTATAATCGCCCCACACGTCATCGGGCGCGCCTTCGCGGTTGATGCCGATAAATGGCTGGGTCTGGCGCTGGCGTGCGCGTTCATACCAGTAGCCATAGTCCAGGCTGTGTTCTTCGTTGATGTCCCATTTCATTTTCGCGGTGACGCCAGGGCGCCAGGTTTCGGTCCACGATGGCCGGTAATAGTTGGCCGATTGCAGGTTGCTCAGGTTGTAGTTGCCGGCTTTATCAGACTTCGGCCCCAGGTTCGATGCGGTCTGGCCGCTGAAGCTGCCACCGTTGGCCCAGTAGTAATAGGGCGTGACCGTCAGCGCCAGGTTGTCCTGCAACTGCCAGCGCTGGGTGAGCGTGGCGTTGACGCTTTCGAACGGGTTGCGATTGAGCTTGTAGGACGACGACAGCAAGCCCGACTTGTACACCGGCGTTTGCGAGTAGTCCTTGCGGCGTCCGTCAGTCTCGAACTGCGACTTGCTCAAGGTGTTGTAGTTGTAGTTTTCCTGGTTGTTGTACTTCACTGTCGCCAGGGTCGAGTTGCCATTGCCGTCTTCGAACAGGCTGCTCCACTCGACTTTGTCACTGCGCAGCGTGCCTTTGCCGCGCCACTTGTCACCCTCCAGGTGAGAGGCCGACACCCAGCTCTTGAGGCCGCCAAAATCGCCCGTGTTCACCCGCACGAACGTCTTGCGCAGGTCATTGGCACCGACGATCTGTTTGGCGAACAGCCCGGACTCTTTGGTCGGGCGAATCGTGATCATGCCGATGTTGCCGCCACTGGAGCCGATATGCGGGCCATCTGCCTCGGAAGAGCCCTGGGTGGCAAATACTTCGGCGAGGTTTTCCGGGTCGCCGAGTTGGTTTGAATACACGCTGTAGTTGCCCGAGTCGTTGATCGGCACGCCGTCAACGGACACCCCGACCTGGTCCGAGCTCATGCCCCGCATGGTGAAGTTGGTGCCGCTGGTGCCGCTGGCGTCGTCGCTGGATACGTTGATGCCCGGCGTGTATTTAAGCTTGTCGATGGCGTTGGCGGTCGCGGACATTTCGTCCATGGCTTCCTTGGTTACCGTCGACCGCGCCTTGGCACTTTCTTCGCGAATCATGTGCCCATTGCCCAGGGTTTGTTTGCCGGCAACATTCACCGAACCGACATCCTGAGTGGTGTCTGCCAAAACCAGCGGCGCAAAGCTACCTAGGCCCGATGCTAAAAGCAGGGCAGAGAGTGTGTTGATCGTCACGAGTAGATCCCTTACGTGCATCTATCTGTTGTTATGGAGGGAGGTACTGGCTGTCAGAACCGGGTGAACGGCGACGCCAATCTTCCTGACCACCTGCTCAGGAATCCGGGGATCATCCTCGGCCCGTGTAACGGTTTGGTGACAAGTTTTGGCAATTGGGATGAAGGTTAAATGAACGATCTACAGGCACCGGAATACCTGGCCTACAGCGCCCTGTAAAAAACCGGCAAGAGGAATTTTTTGAAAAAATCGTCACGTTGAAAGTGACGATCGAAGCATTCGTGTCTAGCGCAATACAATCATGCGACCCAGCACAGCGTGTTGCTCAAAACCCAGAACGGCCTGCAAGGCACTCAAAACTGCCAAGGGATCCTTGCTTGGGAAACTGCCACTGACGCGCTTGGCGCCCATCTCGTCGTTGAGCAGAAGTATCCGACCCGGGTAGTAACGGCCAAGGTCCCTGACCACATCCGCCAACGGCACCTTGTAGTAGTTGAGCCAGCCATCGCGCCATGCCAGACGTGATTCGCTGTCGACCGCGTGCAGGGGATCGGCCACACCGTCGGCGTAGGCCACTTGCTGGCCTGCCGTAAGAATTTGCTGTTGGCCCTGGCGTGACGGTGTGACACCCACGCGGCCGGACAGCACCGTCACCTGAGCGCCGGCCGGTTGCAGGCGCACTTCAAACTGCGTGCCGAGCACTCGCGCTTCGCCACTGCCAGCCGCCACCACAAAGGGCTGGCCGGTGTGGGTCACGCTGAAAAACCCCGCCCCGCGGCGCAACTGAATGTGGCGCTCGCCGTGGCTGAAGTCGACGGCAATGGCGCTGTCGGCATCCAGAGTGACTTGGGATTGATCGGCCAGGGTCACGGTCTGCACTTGCCCCGGCGCCGTCACGTAATCAGCACCGAAGTCATCGACCCAGCGCGACGGCTGCCAGCCGGCGCCCATCGACACCATCACCAGCAGGCACGCGGCCGCGGCCAGGGCGCCGGACCAACGCACCGCACGCGAGCGCTTCGAGGGGTTCATCGCGTTGAGGTAGCCCTGCAAGGCCAAGGCCTCTTCGTCCGCCAGTTTGCGTGCCGGCACCTCGCTCAATTCCCACAACACCTGGGCCTGAGCATAGGCCTCGACATGCGCGGGGTCGGCACGCAACCAGCGGCTGAACGTGGCCTGGTCACCGCTGCTGGGCTGGTCATGCAACAAGCTCAACCATTCGAGTGCGGCCTGCTCCTGGGCGGGCGTGGGGGAGACGTTCACGGTGCTTTCCCTGGCGTGCGTGGGGACGAGGGTTCGCGAAGGCTGGCTTTGCAGGCTTCGAGGGCACGCATCATATGTTTTTCCACGGCACTTTGGGACAGCCCCATGGCCTGGGCAATTTGCGCATATTTGCGGCCGTGGATGCGGTTGAGCAGGAAAATCTGCCGAGTGCGCTCCGGCAGGCTGCGCAGGGCTGCTTCTACATGGCGCAGGTCATTGCCCGCTTCAAACGCCGCCTGGGGCTCGGAACCCTGGTTGTCTTGCTGCTCTGGCAACCAGCCCTCACTGCTGCGCACCCGGGCGCCTTCGCTGCGCAAGTGATCAATGGCGATGTTGCCGGCGCAGCGCAACAAGTAGGTGCTGAGTTCTTCGACCTGCACCAACGGCCGGCGCCAGAAGCGCAGGAACAGGTCCTGCACCAGGTCGGCCGCCGTCGCCCGGCAGCCTACGCGTCGGCTGACCAGCGCTTCCATCTGCGAGCGCTGCGACAAAAACACCTGCAGGAAATGCGCACGCCCACCGGCCGCATCGGTGTGCTGGCTGTCCTGGGATTCCGGTGGGGGGGTGATCATCATGGGAAGCTCAGAGTAAGGCGAACGCCGCAACAGGGCTGGCCAGCAGGCCGACGCCCGCCAGAATCAAGGCCAGCCTTGGCCGATACGGCAACAGCAACACCAGCAACAGTGCGCTGAGCATCAAAACGGCGCACCACTCCACCAACCCCTGCGCCCAATTCGAGGCCGCCACGGCCGGCGACATCGACAGCGCCAGCAGCAGCCAACCGGCCACACGCAACGTGAGGCGTCGGGGTGGTGAGGGTTTGCTGTGCAGCAATTCACCGTGATGGCGGTCGGTGGACAGGCACAGCGCGGTAAACCCGGCGTAGCACATCAACAGGGCGAGCAGCATTCAGTTCGCCTCCTGCTTGAGCGTCAGTCCACGTGCGCGTTCGGCCTTGAGCTGCGGCGCCGCGCGGCGCTGCATCTTCCAGGCCGCCCAGGTCAGGAACAGGCCGCTGGCCAGGCACGTCAGGTCGAAACCGGCCATGGCCCAATCACCGCTGACCAGTGACACGCCCAAGTGCTGCGACGTGGTCAATGCGTTGAGCAGTGGAATGGCCACAAACAGCAAGGCGCCAAGGCTCAGTTGCTCAACCCAGCCCTGGCGGCCTCGCCGCAGCACGGCATGCAACAGGCTCAGGCCCCAGGCAATAAAGAAGGTTTGCACCTCCCAGTCGGACCGCTCGGCGAAGCTCACCGGCAACAACCGGTTGGCCCAGAAAAACGCCGCGATGGCGATCATCAGCCCGGCCATACTGGCCATGTTCAGCACTTCAACCAGCCGCAGTTCAAACGGCATAGCAGCAGTTTTGGCGTGCTTGAGCTGGCGCTTGCCGAGCCAAATCACAAGGCCCGTGCCGATCATCGCCGTGCCCGCCAGCCCGCAGATAAAGTACAACCAACGCAGCACCGGGCCGGCGAAATGGCCCATGTGCAAGCCGTAGAAACTGCCGCCAATTGCCGCTGGCAACGACTGTTCACCGCTGACCCGCAACAACTCGCCGGTGGTGCCGTTGAACGACACGCTGCTGCCGAAATCGTGCACCACACGGTCGGCACCTGCGCGGACCACATTGACCGAGGCGTTCACATCGCCAGGGTTGTTGACCACCAAACGACCAACATGCCCACCCGCCCATTGCTGGCGCGCCTGCTCGTACATCGGCCCTAACGGCAGCAATACACCCGGCTGGCCGAGCGCCGGCGCGTTGTTGGTATTGGGGAACACTTCATTGAAAAACGCACGGCTGTCGTCGCCGTAGGAAGCCACGATCGGCGCGGGCATCACCATGCTCATGAAGATCACCAGACTGCTGTAGGTGATCATCAAGTGAAATGGCAGCACCAGCACGCCCACCGCGTTATGCCCGTCGAGCCAGGAGCGCTGGCCTTTGCGTGGGCGGAAGGTGAAGAAGTCCTTGAAGATTTTCTTGTGGGTGATGATGCCGGTGATCAGTGCGACAAACATCACCATCGCGGCGATGGTCGACAGCCAGCGCCCCCACGGGTAAGGCATCTGCAGCTGAAAGTGGAAGCGATAGAAGAACTCGCCGCCCATGCTTTCACGCGCCTGCACGGGCTGGCTGGTGACGGGATCGAGAACTTTCTGGATGAAGTTGCCGCGTTTGCCCGGGTCGACCTTGTCTTGCCACATCACCGACAGGCCGGGATCGCGGCTGTCCGGCAGGGTGATAAACCAGCGCGCGGCATTGGGCGCCTGTTGCTGCAGATAGGTTTGGGCGGCGGCGAGACTACGCGCGTCATCCAACGGATAAGCCTGCACTTCGGGCTGCATCCAATGGGTAATTTCGTCCTTGAAATAGGACAAGGTCCCTGTCAGGAAAATCGCAAACAGCAGCCAGCCAAAGATCAGTCCAGCCCAGGTGTGCAACCAGGCCATCGCCTGGCGAAAGCCCTCTTTCATGTGCGCGTCATCCACAAACCGATGCCCGCCAGCGTGGCAAACATCGCACTCGGAAGCATCACGCCAAACCAGGCTCGCCCTGCCGTGCGGCAGGCAAAACACCAGATTACCGCCAACAGGTAGAACACAAACGAACTCATCATCCCGGTGATCACCGCGTCGGCGCGGGACGTGGGCATCCACAACGCCAGGCAGACGGCTGCCAGGGACGCCATCAGGTAACCGCCGACCACGGCAGCCAGCACGCGCGAAGTTACGGCGAGGCGATAGACAACGGGAAGTGAGGGTTTGCTTTTCATGCGGGAGGCGCCAGGGTCATCAGCGCGCAATATTAATGATAAATATTCTCATAAGCAAAAGAGAACGGATGAATCACCGGTCCTGGCGGATTGCCGAACCTCGTCACGCGCCCTACAATGCGAACAATTCTTGTTCTCTAAAGCACGCCGATGCTTACGGAGTGATTGCGTTGCAGCCGTCCACCCTCGTTGAAGTTCTGTACAACGACCATCACCACTGGCTTACCGGCTGGTTGCGACGCAAACTCGGCTGCCCGGAAAGCGCGGCCGACCTGGCCCAGGACACTTTCATCCGTGTGCTTACCGCGCGGGACGCGCCAACGCTGATCGAACCCCGCGCGTTCCTCACCACCGTGGCCAAGCGCGTGCTGTTCAACTTCTATCGCCGTCAGGACCTGGAACGCGCCTACCTCGACGCACTGGCGCAGATGCCCGAACACGTAGCGCCGTCGGAAGAAGAACGCGCAATCATCCTGCAGACCTTGCTGGAGCTCGACCAACTGCTCGACGGCCTGCCCGTTCAGGTCAAACGCGCCTTCCTGCTGGCCCAGCTCGACGGCCTGACCTACGCGCAAATCGGCGCCGAGCTGGGTATCTCCATCGCCACCGTCAAGCGCCACCTGAATAAAGCCGCCATGCGCTGCTACTTCGCCCTATGAACTTCTCCACGCAAGTCGCCGAACAAGCCGTGCACTGGCTGATGGAAATGCAGCAAGGCGCACTCAACCCGCGCCAGCAAGCGGCCTGGCAGCAATGGCTGGACGCCCACAGCGAACATCAGCGCGCGTGGGACCATATCCAGCGCGTCAACCAACGCCTGCGCGGCATGCCCTCACCCTTGGCGCACGCCGCCTTGAACGCGCCGAAAACCAGCAGCCGGCGCCAGGCCCTCAAACTGCTGCTGATCCTCGGTGCCGGTTCGGCCGCGGCCTGGAGCCTGCGCCAGCAACATATTCTGCCGCCGCTGAGCGCCGACTACCGCAGCCCCGTGGGCCAACGACGCAACGTGCAGCTGGCCGATGGCAGCCAGTTGCAGCTCAACACCGGCAGCGCTGTGGATGTGCATTTTGACAGCAGTCAACGGTTGGTGCGCTTGCTCGAAGGCGAGATCTTGCTGACCGCACGCCCCGGCGATACGCCGCTGCACGTGCTGACCGGCCAAGGCCTGCTCAGCAGCCAGGCGGCGCGGCTGAACGTGCGTCAGTTCAACGACCATACGCAACTGGCAGTTTTCGATGGCCATGTAGAGGTAATGCCCAACCACTACAGCGGCCTGCCGCTGAACATCGAGGCCTCGCGCCAAGTCAATTTCACCCGCAAAGGCTGGGACACCCCGCGCCCGACCGACGCCAACAGCGGCGCCTGGGCCGACGGCATGCTGGTGGCCGCGCACATGCGCCTGGACGATTTCCTCGCCGAGTTGGGTCGCTATCGCCGAGGCCAGATCAATTGCGACCCGCAAGTGGCCAACCTGCTGCTGTCCGGCAGTTACCCGCTGGATGACAGCGAACGCATCCTCGACCTGTTGGAGGTCAGCCTGCCGGTGAAAGTACGGCGTTTTACCCGCTACTGGGTGACCGTCCAGGCACGCGCGTAAATTATTTTAAAAAATATGAGCCGTTTTCCACACCTCGCGTGACAGAGAAGGAAAGCCACCTTGATCCTACCTTCTCAGGACCGCCCTTCATGCCCCAGCAACCGACGCTTCTTGCCCGCACCTTGCGCCAACTCCTACTGGGCGCCAGCCTGAGTTTTACCGCACTGCCCTCTGTAATGGCCGCGGATGCCAAGCCTTACCACATCGCCCCAGCAACCCTGGAAGCCGCGCTGAACCAATTTGGTCGCGAGGCCGGCGTGCTGATTTCGTTCGGCTCCCAGGTCACAGCGGGTATGCAGAGTCGGGGTTTGTCGGGCAATTTCAGCGCCGACGAAGGCTTGCAAAAACTCTTGGAAGGCACCGGCCTGCAAGCGCGCGCCGAGGGCGATAACGCCTACAGCCTGCAACCGGCCAGCGCCCCGGCCACTGTCCAATTGCAAACGTCAAACGTGGTCGGCGACTGGCTCGGCGATGCGGCGCAAACCAACGTGTTCGAACACCCTGGCGCGCGTGATGTGATCCGCCGCGACGAGTTCGAGCGCCAGGGTGCCACCCAGGCGCGTGACGTGCTCAACCGCATTCCCGGCGTCAACGCCCCGGAAAACAACGGCACCGGCAGCCACGACATGGCGCTGAACTTCGGCATCCGTGGGCTCAACCCACGCCTCGCCTCGCGCTCCACCGTCTTGATGGATGGCATCCCGGTGCCCTTCGCGCCGTATGGCCAACCGCAGCTGTCCTTTGCCCCAATCAGCATGGGCAACATGGACGCCGTGGACGTGGTACGCGGCGGCGGCGCGGTACGTTATGGCCCGCAAAACGTCGGTGGCATCGTCAACTTCGTGACCCGCGCAATCCCTGACGCCCCCACCGTCAAAGGCGGCTTGCAGACCGAGACCAGCCCGTCCTCCAGCCATGATGGCTTCAAGACCACCGGCAACCTGCTGGCAGGCGGGACGGCTGACAATGGCCTGGGCGGCGCCATTTTGTATTCCGGCACCCGTGGCGGCGACTGGCGCGAAAACAGCAACACGCGCATTGACGACTTGATCCTCAAAGGCAAATACCAGTTGGACGACGCCAACAGCTTCAACGCCATGGCGCAGTACTACGAAGGCCAGGCCGATATGCCCGGGGGTTTGAGCGTCAAGGACTACAAGGCCGACCCATACCAGTCCACCCGCCCCTACGACAAATTCTGGGGCCGCCGCACGATGTTCAACGCCGGTTACCGCTACCAGGAAGATCGCCGCGAATTCACCGCCAACACCTTCTTCACCACCACGTTGCGTAATGGCTATCTGGATCAGGGCAACTTCCTTTCGCTGTCGCCGCGCGAGTACTGGGTACGCGGCCTCGAAACCCGCTTCGCCCAAGGCTTCGACCTTGGCCCCACCAGCCACGAAATGGGCATCGGCTACCGCTACATCAACGAAGCCGGGCACGAGTTGCGCTACCGCACGCCGATCAGCGCCAACCAGCAACTGCCCGACACCAACAGCCGCAACGACCGCGACACGCGTGGCGCCACCGAGGCCAACGCGTTTTTCGTCGATGACCGCATCGATATCGGCAAGTGGACCATCACCCCAGGTATCCGCTACGAGATGATCGAGTCCCAGCAGACCAACAACCTGACCAACGTCAAGTACAAAGGCGACTACAACACCGCGCTGCCGGCGTTGAACGTGCTTTACCACCTGACCGAAGACTGGAACCTCTACGCCAACACTGAAGGCTCGTTCGGCAGCGTGCAGTACAGCCAGATGCCGAACCGCGTGACCAGCGGCGAAGTGAAACCGGAAAAAGCCCGCACCTGGGAACTCGGCACGCGTTATGACAACGGCACCCTGCGTGCGGAAATCGGCGCGTTCCTGATCAACTTCGACAACCAGTACGACAGCAACCAGACCAACGACTCGGTGATCGCCCGCGGCGAAACGCGCCATCAAGGCATCGAGTCGAGCCTCAACTACGCCCTCGACGGGCTAAGCCCGGCGCTGGCCGGTTTTGACGTGTATGCCACCTACGCCTACGTCGACGCGACCATCCGCGAAGACGGCCCGAACAAGGGTAATCGCGTGCCCTTCTCCTCCAAGCACAAAGGCACCGTGGGCGTCGGTTACACCGAAGGTCGCTGGAAACTCAACCTGGACAGCAGCTACCAGAGCAGCCAGTTCGCCGACAACGCCAACACCCAGGCGGAAAGTGCCGACGGCAGTACCGGACGCATCCCAGGCTACATGCTGTTCAGCAGCCGCGCGGCGTACGACTTCGGCCCACAGCTGTCGGATTTGAACGTGGCAGTCGGTGTGAAAAATATCCTCAACAAGCAGTACTACACCCGCTCGTTCGACGATAACAACAAAGGCAAATACGTCGGTGAGCCGCGCACGGTGTATGTGCAGACGTCCATCGCGTTCTGATTGCCTGAGTCATAAAAGCACCGGCCAAGGACTGGGATCTTACAAAACACGCAACCCCCTGTGGGAGCTGTCGAGCCCCGGCGAGGCTGCGAAGGCGGCGGCACAGGCGCTATCCAAGGCGCCTGACCCACCGCTTTCGCAGCCCGCTAAAGCTCGACAGCTCCCACAGGGGATTTGTTTTTGTCAGTCAAACCTCGGCTCACAACAGCATCGCGACAAGTACAAATCTCGCCCGCAATAGAGATTAACTGTGGGAGCTGTCGAGCCCCGGCGAGGCTGCGAAGGCGGCGGTACTGGCGATATCCAAGGTGCCTGACCCACCGCTTTCGCAGCCTCGCT
>NZ_CAWNZA010000002.1:106186-242317 GCF_963878885.1 Pseudomonas sp. R9.37
GCGACAAGTACAAATCTCGCCCGCAATAGAGATTAACTGTGGGAGCTGTCGAGCCCCGGCGAGGCTGCGAAGGCGGCGGTACTGGCGATATCCAAGGTGCCTGACCCACCGCTTTCGCAGCCTCGCTGAAGCTCGACGGCTCCCACAGGGGATCGGGGTTGTTGGTCAGGGTCAGCTACCCGCCAGGCAACTTGGGGTGCCGGCGACCAGGGCATCGATTGCGCAACGCGTCTTCGCCGGCATGTGTGCGGCCGTGGGCCAAATCACATGGATCGGCGCAGGCTGGTCGCGGTGGCTCGGCAGGACCGCTTGCAGTTGGCCGCGCAGCACATAGTGCGCAATCAACCAACTCGGCAACCAGGCCAGGCCCACGCCGGCGATAGCGGCATCGGCCACGGCCTGGAGGTCGTCCAGCACCAACGGCGATGTCATCCCCGAGCGATACAAATTGTTGCAACGGTAGGCAATGCCTCGGTGGCTGGCGAGGTCATCAATACACTCAATTGGCCCCACACGTTGCAAGTACGCCGGTGAGGCGGCCAACCCCACGGACTGCTCGCCCAAACGGCGTGCGCTCAGGCGGTCGGTGTCCGGCAGCGGGCCAATGCGCACGGCCACGTCGAAGCCTTCCTGTGCCAGGTCTATCAGCCGGTCAGAGAACGAGATCTCGATCTCTAATTGTGGATAACGGTCCATCAAGCCCCACAAAGCAGGCGCCGCGTAGTGGTGACCAAACGCCAGCGGCAGGCTCGCCCTTAACCGCCCACGCGGCTGTTGCCGGCCACTCTCCAGCACCGACTCGGCGGCTTCCAACTCGGCCAGTGCGCGCAAGCAATGCTCGTAGTACGCCTGCCCGTCTTCGGTCAGACGCTGGCGGCGGGTGGAACGCTGCAACAGGCAGGTGCCCAGGCGGGCTTCCAGTCGCGCCAAGCCTTTACCCACCGCAGAGCGCGTGAGGTTGAGCCGTTCGGCGGCCTCGGTCAGGTTGCCGCTTTCGACGATCTGCAGAAAGAGTTCAACGCCATCAAAACGCGGAGTGGCCATGATTCTATTGTCGCTCTTGATTCCCTTATCAAAGGAAAACTTATCACGAATAAGGAAATCTGTTCCCGCGAGAATAGGGTTTCACTCAACCGTAAGGAACACCCCCATGCCGCCCGCCGCCGCTGTATCGGCCGTCAGCGCTCCGCGCACCGCCAGAGATAGCCTTGCCCTCACCGCCGTCTGCCTCGTCGCCCTGATGTTCGGCCTGGAAATCTCCAGCGTGCCGGTCATCCTTCCCACCCTGGAACAGCAACTGGGCACAGGTTTTCAGGATGCCCAATGGATCATGAATGCTTACACCCTGGCCTGCACCAGCGTGTTGATGGCAGCCGGCACACTGGCTGATCGCTTTGGCCGGCGACGCATGCTGGTGCTGTGCTTATGGGTGTTTGGCCTGGCCTCGCTGGCATGTGGCATGGCAAACAATGCTTCCACGCTGATCGCAGCGCGTTTTGTTCAGGGCGTGATCGCGGGCGTGGGACTTGGCTTCGGACCGATGGTAGGGGCGTTGATTCTGGCAATCGCGGACTGGCGCTGGGTGTTCCTGGTACACGCGCCGCTGACATTGTTGACCTTGGTACTGCTGCGTATCAGCGTGCAGGAGTCGCGCGACCCGGCCGGCCATCGTCTGGATATTGCGGGCATGCTGACCCTGACACTGTCGGTGTTCGCCCTGGTCTACTTCATCACTCAGGGCAGCGAGCATGGTTTCGGCTCACCGGCCATGCTGGGCTGGGCGGGCTTGTCGCTGATGGCGCTGCTGCTGTTCATCGCTGTCGAGCGCCGCAGCGCTCACCCGATGTTCGATTTCTCGGTGTTTCGTATTCAGCGCTTCAACGGCGCCTTGATGGGTTCGGTTGGCATGAACTTCAGCTTCTGGCCGTTCATGATCTACCTGCCGCTCTACTTCCAGGCGGGCCTGGGCTACGACACCATGACCACCGGCGGCGCCCTGCTCGCCTATACCTTGCCCACCTTGCTGGTGCCGCCGCTGGCTGAACGCCTGGCCCTGCGCTATGGCGCCGACCGCATCATCCCGTTGGGCCTGGGCATGATGGGTGCGGGTTTTATGGCCATGGCGGCGGCCAATGGCGCCGAACATCCGAGCGTCGTACTCGTGCTTTTCAGCTGCGTGACGGCTGGCGTGGGGCTGGCACTGACCAACTCACCGACCACCAACACCACCACCGGCTCCGTCTCGGCCGACCGCGCGGGCATGGCCTCGGGCATTGACCTGAGTGCGCGACTGATCACGCTGGCACTTAACATCGCGCTGATGGGCCTGGTGCTGTTGCTCGGCATCGGTCATCACCTCTCTGGCCTGTTGCCCCATACCACGGCCCTGGATTGGCCCGCGATCAGCCAGAACATCGCTGCAGGCAAGTTGGACACGCCGATGCTCGCACCCGCAGATGCCCAGGCGGCCCTGCGCCATGGCGCCGGTTGGGCGATGCTTTTTGCCGGCATAGGCGCTTGTGGATTGGCGTTGTTGAGCAGGTATTTCTTCCGACGCGGCAGCTAAACAAAAACGGGCCTGCAGATGCAGGCCCGTTTGATTGGATTGAAAAAACACTCAGCTATCAGCCGTTAAGCGCAGCCTGTTCGTTTTCCAGAAATTCCTCTTCGAGTTCGGCCTCATCGGCCTTGGTATCAGGCAGAGCTTGCCCAGCGGCGCGTGGTTTGCCGCGTAACTTTCCGTACAGATGCTCCAGCGCATGCTCAAGCTTGGTGGCTGCGCCATCAATTGCCTGTTCCAGGGTGTCCGCCTTGTGCAATACCGACAGTGGTTGATGGCCCTTTGGCCGTGCTTCCAGGCGGCAACTCAAATCGTGGGGACCAGGCTTATCGCCATTCTCGTCTTTCAGGTAGACCTCGACGCGGGTCAGGTCTTCTTCGTAACGTTCGAGCGTGCTCTCAATGGTAGTACGTACCCACTCCTCCAGTCGGATGCTGCTTTCAATATGGTTATCGCTATTGACTTGGATTTGCATAGTTCTTCCCTTATTTCAGCTAGCTCGCAGGAGGTCACAAACTGCAACACCGGGGTGGTGAAACCATGACCTCTTGTTTACACAATTGAGCACTCAGAAGAACAATTCAACCCCTTTGCAAAGATAAATTCCATATTACGAATTAAGCCTGACGACGAGCAAAAACGCTGTTAGGGTGGGGAGTTAGTTACATCTTCTTACGCTTAGCCAACCTTATAATTGCCCCTCTCCCAACGGGTGCAATCCGCGAAAAATCCCCGCTTCCTCCACCAGCCAGTCATGCACCGCGCGTACGCCCGGATGGCTCAGCGCGCCCGGCGCGTACAGCAGCACGTAGCGTTTGTGGTTTGGCACCGCGACGCCGAACGGCACGATCAAAGTGCCACGCTCCAGTTCGTCATTGAGCAAGGTTCGCCGTGCAATCGCCACGCCCATGCCGGCAATGGCGGCCTCGATGGTCAGGTGATTGCGGTTGAACGTGTGCCCACGCCGTACATCGGCGTGGTGGTAGCCGATGGCATTCAAGTAAAACTCCCACTCAGCGTATTCATAACTCCCACGCCAGGCGGTGATGTCGTGCAACAGCGGAAAATGCACCAGGTCGGCCGGGCCATGCAGTGGCGGACGCCCACGCAGCAAGCTGGGCGCGCACACCGGGAAAATCTGCTCATCGAGCAAGGCTGTGGATAACAGCCCGGGATAGCTGCCGTCGTTCAAGTCGATGGCCAAGTCGAAATCGCCCTCATGCAGGGCGACGCTGCTGTCTTCCGCGACCATGCGCAGTTGAATATCCGGAAACCGTTGCTGCAGACGCGGCAAACGCGGGGTCAGCCACTTACCGAGAAACGACGGAATGGAACGCAAGCGCAAGGTGCCGCTGATCATTCCCGCGTCCAGCCGCTGCAACTCGGCATCAATGCTGCCGTAGGCCTCGCCCACCGTCGCCGCCAGCCGCTGCCCCTCGGCGCTCAGCTCTACGCCGCGCGCGCGTCGGTGAAACAGACGAAACCCCAAACGCTCTTCCAACTGGCGGATCTGTTGGCTCACCGCCCCCGGTGTGATGTGCAGTTCTTCGGCGCATCGGGTGAACGACAAATGCCGCGCCGCACAGGAAAAAACGTGCAACCAGACATACGTCTGGCCATGAAGGGGCCGAGTCATAGGGTTTAGTCCTGCTAAAGGGTGTCTTAGGATAATTCGTTGGTCAGTGCCGTTCCAGAGGCTCAGTATCGCGCCAATTCCGCTCGTCCTACAAAACATGGCAGCGATTCCTACTCCATTGCTTGTAAGGCTTTAGCATGGCTATCAGCGTTTTCGATCTATTCAAGGTGGGCATCGGCCCGTCCAGCTCTCATACCGTCGGCCCGATGCGGGCGGCGGCGACCTTTGCCCAGGCCCTCACCGACCAACAATTGGTGAGCCAAACACGCCGTGTCGAGGTGCGCCTGTACGGTTCGCTGTCTGCCACCGGTGTCGGCCACGCCACCGACCGCGCCTGCGTGATGGGGCTGATGGGCGAATGGCCAGACAAAGTCGATCCCACCTCGATCAATGCACGTATCCAGCAACTGCGCGAAACCGGCCAACTGCTGCTCGCAGGTAAGCAGGCCATTGCCTTCAACTGGCACACCGACCTCCTGCTGCTGGAAGAAAGCCTGCCGTACCACCCCAACGCCATGTCCCTGCACGCCTATGGCGACAACGGCCCACTGAGCGAACAGACCTATTACTCGGTGGGCGGTGGTTTCATCATCGAAGCGGCCGAAGCCGCTTCCGGCATTGCGCCGACCAGCGATGTTGAATTGCCCTACGACTTTTCCAGCGCCGTCGAACTGCTGGCCTTGTGCAACAAGCACGGTCTGCGGGTTTCCGAACTGATGATGGCCAACGAACGCGCGTGGCGCAGCGATGAGGACATCCGCAGCGGCCTGCTGCACATCTGGTCAGTCATGCGCGAATGCGTGGAGCAAGGCCTGCGCGATGAAGGCATCTTGCCGGGTGGCCTGGACGTGCCACGCCGCGCGGCGAAATTGCACCGCAGCCTGTTGGAAATCGGCAAGCCGAATGTCATCACTTCAACATTGTCGGCAATGGAATGGGTCAACCTGTTTGCCCTCGCCGTCAACGAAGAAAACGCCGCTGGCGGGCGCATGGTCACTGCGCCAACCAATGGCGCGGCGGGGATCATCCCGGCGGTGCTGCATTACTACATGAAGTTCAACGCCGACGCGTCTGATGACGATGTAGTCAATTTCTTCCTGGCTGCCGCCGCCGTCGGCATCCTCTGCAAGAAAAACGCTTCGATCTCCGGCGCCGAAGTCGGCTGCCAGGGCGAAGTGGGTTCCGCCTGCGCGATGGCCGCTGCAGGTTTGGCCGATATCCTCGGCGCCACCCCGGAGCAGCTGGAAAACGCCGCCGAAATCGGCCTGGAACACAACCTCGGCCTGACCTGCGACCCGGTCGGCGGCCTGGTGCAAGTGCCGTGCATCGAGCGCAACGCCATCGCCGCGGTCACGGCAATCAATGCCACGCAAATGGCCCTGCGCGGTGACGGCAAACACTTCATTTCCCTCGACCGGGTGATCCGCACCATGCGCGACACCGGCGCCGACATGCATGACAAATACAAAGAAACTTCACGGGGCGGCCTGGCGGTCAGCTGGGTGGAGTGCTGATCGGAGCACTGCAACCCGTCCTAAACGTGAGCCCGCGCAAAAATAATAACGAGGCAATATCGATGACCGATGTACGTACACCTGCTGCTGAAAATCCCGCTGTCGCAATAGAGACCACCGCTACCAGAGGCTGGACCAAACACGACACCACCTGGATGCTGGGTCTCTACGGCACCGCCATCGGCGCGGGCACCTTGTTTCTGCCGATCAATGCTGGCGTCGGCGGCTTCTGGCCGCTGATCGTGCTGGCGCTGCTGGCTTTCCCGATGACCTTCTTCGCTCACCGTGGGCTGACGCGCTTTGTGCTGTCAGGCAAATCCGGCGACATCACCGACGTAGTCGAGGAACACTTCGGCGTCGGCGCCGGCAAGCTGATCACCTTGCTGTACTTCTTCGCCATCTTCCCGATTTTGCTGGTGTACAGCGTGGCGCTGACCAACACCCTGAGCAGCTTCATGGAACACCAGCTGCACATGGCCCCGCCGCCTCGGGCGATCCTCTCGCTGGTGCTGATCCTCGGCCTGATGGCCATTGTGCGCTGCGGCCAAGGCGTGATCGTCAAAGCCATGAGCGTGCTGGTGTACCCGTTCGTCGCTGCCCTGCTGTTGCTGGCCGTGAGCCTGATCCCCAACTGGAACGGCGCATTCTTCGCCTCCGCCAGCGAAGGCATGCCGCTGCCGATATTCTTTAAGACCCTATGGCTGGCGATCCCGGTGATGGTGTTTTCCTTCAACCATTCGCCGATCATTTCCGCCTTCGCTGTCGACCAGAAACGTGTGTACGGCGCCCAGGCCGAGCGCAAGAGCAGCGGCATCCTCGCCACTGCGCACGGCATGATGGTGCTGACCGTAATGTTTTTCTGCTTCAGTTGCGTGCTGGCCTTGTCGCCGGCTGACCTGGCGGCTGCCAAAGCGCAGAACATCTCGATCCTGTCGTACCTGGCAAACCATTTCCAGACGCCGGTGATCGCCTACGCCGCGCCGTTGATCGCGCTGGTGGCGATCACCAAATCATTCCTCGGCCATTACATCGGTGCCAGCGAAGGCTTCCAGGGCTTGATCGTCAAATCCCTGCGCGGGCGTAACCGTACGCTGTCGTCCAAAGGGCTGGAACGCTGCACCGCGCTGTTCATGGTGCTCACCTGCTGGGCCGTGGCCACGTTCAACCCGAGCATTTTGGGCATGATCGAAACCCTGGGCGGGCCAATCATCGCGTGCCTGCTGTTCCTGATGCCGATGTATGCGATCCGCCGCGTGCCTGCTCTGCGCCAGTATTCGGGCCAAGTGTCGAATGTGTTTGTGGTGGTGATCGGGCTGATTGCGCTGTCTGCGATCGTTTTCTCTGTGTTGCCCTGAAACAAAGCACTGACCTCAAGAACCACACAAAACAAATGTGGGAGCGGGCTTGCTCGCGAATGCGGCGTATCAGCCAATAGATACTTGGCTGGAGGACCGCATTCGCGAGCAAGCCCGCTCCCACATTGAGATTTCACTGGCTCTGGGCGCTATACGGCACGGCCCTTGCTGTACAGCTCTTGAGGAAAACGGACCTTGTGAAAACCTCAGCGACGGAGTGGCCGGTGGTCAGGCAACGCGAACTAATCCAGACACCGGTCGTCAATGACTGCATGTTCTTATCAGGCGGTAACGCACCATGGACAATCCTTTTCAGATCATCACCGACACCTTTACGCCCAAATACCGCGTCAACCTGAGCATCCAACGGCTGGATGGCAGCATCATGCTCACCCTCTCGAACGAGGATGGTGTGGTCGCCAAACGCATGATCAGCGCCGAACAGCGCAACGATCCGCAACGGCTCAAACGGCTGGTGCAAAGCATTCAATTCGGCATCGCCATCGAACAGGGCCACAGCGCCATGGAGATTCTGACGGTGATGACGGACGGCGACCATAAACTGCTGCAGCAACCGCCCGCTCGCGCCCTGCCCTTCAGCGTCGGGCTTTAAAGCTCGCCCTTCTCGGTTTCCAGGCTCGCCTCGCCTTTGCGACGCGGGCCTTCGACTTTCACCGAAGGAAATGCCGACGAGGCGTAGCGCACCACCAGAATCGAGAACGCCAACAGCAGAATCCCGCCGCACAGGTAGATGATGCCGATGTCCGGCGGGTTGTGGTGGGAAACGTTGGAGATCAGCAGGCGCGTGAGCGCGGTGATTGCCACGTAGATCAGGAAGCGCACCGGCATGTGGTTGGTCTTGAAATAAATCCCGACCATGGCACCTAATTCCAGGTAGATGAACAGCAGCAAAATGTCATCGATCTTGATGTGCCCGGTTTCCAGCATCCCCAGAAACTCCATCACCGCCGCCCAAGCGGTCACCGCACCAATGGCGAACAGCGCCAGGTAGTGGAATGTCTCGACAAACAAATTACCCAGCGACTCAGCCAGCCCATGGACGTTCTGGCGCAGTTTTTCGGCCCAGTTGATTTTCACGATGATGCTTCCTTAGGTCGGCTCGACCGGATAATGCGGTTTGGACGTGACGGTTGTTCTGCATGCAGAAAAAAGGCCAGACAGTAGAAGTTGAGATGGTGGCCGCGTGATATGAGACACAAGGTCGTCACAGGTAAGGCGCCAGCCTCGACTACGGGCGCCTCGCGGCAGTGCTCAATGCCTATTTCCCGACTACATTAAAAAACTGCTACCCAAACCCCGTGGTTTGGCTTACCCTTTTCGCTGTATATAAATACAGTAGTCGCAAAAGACAACTATCGTGAAGGCATGTGAGGTGGTGAATGGCCGTCGAAGTGGTATACCGCAGCAGCCGAGATCTGGAGCGTTTGTTCATGGATAAAGCCGAAGCTGACCGTCATGACAAAATGCTTGAACTCGCTGAGTTGCTGGCAGAAGTGTTGCAAAAAGCCGTGCCGTCCCTGAGCGAGCAGCAGGTGGAAGAAGCCGGGATCTATATGGCGAAGAATCGCGATGTATTTGCCAAGGCGTTCAAGAGCCAACCGGACGCATTGTCCGAGTTGCTGAACCCAACGGCGGAATAAAGCCCGAATTGAACAGGCCCTGAATCATTGATTCAGGGCCTTTTTAATGCCCGATTATGGGTAGAGCAAGCGTTCGGCCAGCTCATCTGCCACCCGGGCGGGCGAGCGTTTTTCGGCTTGGGCGTGGGCGAAGATTTCCGTCAGGCGCGTGCCGATGTTCGCCAGGTGCGCGGTGATGCTCGGCAGCTCGGCGCCGCTATGTTTAAGGGCGACGTAGATCAGGCCGCCGGAATTGATCACATAGTCCGGCGCGTAAAGGATGCCGCGCCCTTCCAACTGGTCGGCGATGTCCAGGGTGGTGAGTTGCGCGCTGGCCGAACCCGCCACGGCGGCGCAGCGTAACTGGCCAACGCTGTGTCGATTGAACACGGCGCCGACGCCGCAAGGCGCAAGAATGTCGCACGGCGTGCTGAGCAAGGCGTCATTGGCGATGGGGTGCGCGCCGAGCTGCTCCATGGCCAGTTGCACCTTGCCATTATCGATGTCGCTGACCAGCAGTTCGGCGCCGGCCGCGTGCAGTTGCTCGGCCAGTGCATAACCCACATTGCCCAGGCCCTGGACGGCCACGCGCAATCCTTCAAGGTTGTCGCTGCCCAGCCGGGCCATGGCGGCAGCGCGGATGCCGGTGAACACGCCCATGGCCGCATGCGGCGCCGGATCGCCCGCGGCAGTGGTGCTGGTGACGAAGCGGGTGTGCTGGGCGATGCAATCCATGTCTGCCACCGAGGTGCCGCTGTCGATGGAGGTGATGAAGCGGCCGTCGAGCTTTTCGATGCAACGGCCAAACGCTTCGAACAGCGCTGCGCGGCTTTCCACGTGTACGGGGCGGATGATGACCGCCGTGCCGCCGCCCACCGGCAAACCGGCCAGGGCAGCCTTGTAGCTCATGCCTTGAGCCAGGCGCGCGGCATCAGCCACGGCACTTTCATCGTCGGGGTATGAAAGGTAGCGACAACCGCCCAAGGCGGGGCCCAGGCGGCTGTTGTGAATGGCTATGACCGCCTTCAGCCCGGTCACCGGATCGACGCTCAGGTGCAGCGATTCAAGGCGGGTGCTGTGCATGAGAGCAAACATCGTCAAGCTCCCGAATCACTTCTGGTAGAGGCCCAAGTATAGGCTGACGGTAGGAAACTGCCGAAGTGCGCTGGAATAAGCCGAGCCAATTCACAGACCCCGCGACATAAGCAGGCCGGATATTTCTTAATCACTGGACGAAAATTCACAGCAAGGCTAAAACGGGGGCATCCGCCGGAGAACGCAATGAATCCCCGCACAGCCTTTTTCGCCTGCCTGGACCGTTCACCCCCAGCGCTGTTTGAAGCCGCGCTGTGGATTGCTGCCGAACACGACCCGGCCGTACAGCCGCTGTTGATCCTGCAAGAGCTGACCGTGCTGCAACAACAGGTCAGCGTGGGCATGCCCCTGTTGCCGGCGGATGAACTCGGCCAACCGCTGCTGCGGCGCCTGAATGACCTGGGCTTCGCTCAGGATGACTTCACCCCACTGCGCCCCGCCGCGGCCCTTCTCGACAAGGTGCTGCAACGTAAACGCGGGCAGCCGTTGGCGATGGGCCTGATTGCGCTGGAGATGGCCCGGCGCCTGGACATTCCGATGGTCGGTGTGAATTTTCCGGGGCATTTCCTGCTGCGCGTGCCCGGTGCCGATCACCTGCTGGACCCCTGCGGCGGGCGGCGTCTGTACCCCAATGATTGCCGTGAGTTGCTGCACCGCCAGTACGGCCCGAACCTCAAGTTACAGGCCGACCACTTGCTCTCCGCCGAGCCGCGCTCGATCCTGCAACGGTTGTCACGCAACCTGCGCCAACTGCACCTCTCCAACGACAACCCGCTGGCCGCCTTGATCGACGCCGAGCGCGTGCTGGAATTGGGCAACGCCAGCGCCGCCGATTATTTGGCTCGGGCCAGCCTGTACCAGCGCCTGGATTGCCCCAGCGCCGAGCGCTTCGACCTGGAGCACGCGTTGTTGCTCAGCGAAGACCCGATCCAGCGCCTGCGCCTGACCGAGCGGCTGGGGCACTTGCCGCCCAATTCAGTGGTGCATTGAACTGGTGATTGCGGCTTATATGGCTGGTCGTGGCGAGCGGGCTTGCCACAACACGCCATCACAACATCTACCCAGCCAACACCATCAGTGCTTGGCCGGTGCTTTGAGAATATCGCTGTGGAACGGCCCCTTCGCCGCAACTGATCCAGGCGAACGCACTTGAATGATCAACAGCGCTGCAATCACCGCCGGAATCGCGCAGAAGAAGAAAATCTGCTGCACCGGGATATGCATCGCCAACAGCATGCTGCCAAATAGCGGTCCCAGGATTGACCCGAATCGCCCCACGCCCAAAGCCCAGCCGGTGCCCGTGGCGCGCACATGCGCCGGGTAGAAATTGCTGGCGAAGGCATTGAGGGTCAGTTGCCCACCGATGATGCAGAACCCGGCCGCAAACACACAGGCCACCAGATAACGCGGGTTATCGTGATTCAAGCCGAGCAGAATGGTGCACACCGCAGCGGCGGCCAACACGCCGGACAACAGCCGCACTTTGCTTTTCAGGCGGTCTGCGAACCAGGCCATGCCGATTGCGCCCAAGGTGCCGGCGAACAGGAACATCGAGGTCACCAGGTTGGCTTCTTTCAACGCGAGGCCGCTTTCCAGCAACAGCGATGGCAACCAGCTGATCATGAAATACAGCAGGATCAGGCTGACAAAAAAGGTCGCCCAGATCAGCACGGTCGGGCGTGCGTAGCCGTTACGGAACAACTCCACCACCGTGAGCTTGCTGCCTTGCTCCTGGCGATTTTCTGCTTCATTCGAACGCGGCGCTTGCCAGTCGGGCAGCATGCGCGCCGTGACCTTTTGCAGGCGTGCGTACGGCGGTGCATCACGCAATAAACGTGGCAGCGATTCCGGCAGCAGCCACACAAGGAACGGGAACAGCAGCAATGGCGTCACACCACCCGCCAGGAAGACCGCCTGCCACCCGTAGCCTTCGATAAAGCCTGCCGCCACAAACCCGCCTGCTGCGCCGCCGAACGAGAAGCCACAGGCGGCCAAGGTCACCATCAAAGTGCGCATACGTGGCGGCGAATATTCCGACATCAACGCCATGGCACTCGGCATCGCTCCGCCCATACCGATGCCGCAGATAAACCGCGCAGCCATCAGCGTGGTCAGGGAGTTGGCGAACACCATCAGCACCGTGAGGCTGGCATAAATCAGCACACAGCCGAGCAAGATGCGGCGCACGCCAAAGCGGTCGGCCAGCGGCGTCACCAGCAACGAACCCAACGTCAGCCCAAGCAGGTTGGCGCTGAACACGGGACCGAAGGCGGCTTTTTCCAGGCTCCAATCCTTGGCCAAGGCCGGCACCACATAGCCCAGCACTTGGGCATCGTAGCCATCGGTCACCAGCAGCAGCGCCAGCAACAGAAGAATCAACCACTGATAGCGCGACACCGGACGGGCGTCGAGTGCCGCACGAAAGCTGGCAATCTGATTGTGCATCGCAAGGTACCTATTATTTTTATAAGAATGACGCCGAACAACTGTGGGAGCTGGCTTGCCTGCGATGCCGGAGTGTCAGTCAGAGAATAATCAACTGACAGACCGCTATCGCAGGCAAGCCAGCTCCCACAATGATTTAGGGTGTATCTGGGGTATCGGGTTGGTTGGCTGGGTGCGCCTGCACAAATGCCGGATGCTGCGCCGCCAGTGCCGCCACGCGCCCGATACGCGGGTAGGCGGTCAACGCCACCTTGAAGCGCTCCGCCGCGTACAGCTGCGGAATCAGAAACGCATCCGCCATCCCCGGCTGCTCGCCAAAGCAAAAACCTTTATCGCCAATCAACTGCTCGACCGCGCCCAAGCCCTGGCTGATCCAATGGCCGATCCACTCCAGCAATTGCGCCTCGTCATGCCCCCACTTGCGCAGCAGGTTCTGGGTGCTGGAGTTGTGCAGCGGATGAATATCGCAGCCGATGATCGACGCTACTGCACGCTCATGGGCACGGGTCGCCAAGTCCCTGGAAAGCAGCGGCGCCTGTGGATAACGCTCCTCCAGGTACTCGATGATTGCCGGCGACTGAATCAACAGTTCGCCTTCGTCCGTGCGCAACGCCGGCACGCGGCCCTGCGGGTTGATCGCCAGGTAGTCCGGCTGGCGATTGGCACCGCCCGGCGGCACCAGCAAATTGACCGGCACCGCGGTGACGTCCAGCCCCTTGAGCGCCAGGGCGATACGCACGCGGTATGACGAGGTGGAGCGGTAGTAAGTGTAGAGTTCCATCGCCCTGCCCTCTTAACGCGCCGCGACGACGATGCCACGGCACTCGCCGAACCCGATGGAGGCAAACCCTTCGCGGCTGCAACGCGCGCGCAGGATGATTTCGTCGCCGTCTTCGAGAAACTTACGGACCTCGCCCGAGGCCAGTTCAATCGGCTTTTTACCGCCTTCGGTAATCTCCAGCAGGCTGCCGAACTGCCCCGGCTGCGGCCCAGACAAGGTGCCCGAACCAAACAGATCACCGGCCTGCAATTGGCAGCCGTTGACGCTGTGGTGCGCAACCATTTGCGCCACAGTCCAGTACATGTGCTGGGTGTTGCTCAGGGTCAGGCGATGGGCCGGCAGGTTTTGCTCGCGCATCGCGGCGGTGGTCAGCAGCACTTCCAGTTCGATGTCGAAACCGCCTGCGGCCTGGTCACGCTTATCCAGCAGGTACGGCAGCGGTTGCGGATCGCCCTCGGGGCGTGCCGGTTGGGCTTTGCGGAACGGCTCCAAGGCTTCGGCCGTCACCACCCAGGGCGAAATGCTGGTGATGAAACTTTTCGACAGGAAAGGCCCCAGCGGCTGGTATTCCCAGGCCTGGATATCGCGCGCCGACCAGTCATTGAGCAGGCAGAAACCAGCGATGTGCTCAGCCGCATCGCCAATCGCGATCGCGTCGCCCATGGCATTGCCCTGGCCGATCCAGATGCCCAGTTCCAGTTCGTAATCCAGGCGCGCGCAAGGGCCAAACGTTGGCTCGGTTTGGCCGGCCGGCAGCGTCTGGCCTTTAGGCCGACGCACCTCGGTGCCCGACGGGCGGATGGTGGAGGCACGGCCGTGATAACCGATCGGCACGTATTTGTAGTTGGGCAGCAGAGGGTTGTCGGGACGGAACAATTTGCCGACGTTCTGCGCGTGTTCGATGCCGACGTAAAAGTCGGTGTAATCATTGATTTTTGCCGGCAAGTGCATCTGGCAATCAGCGGCGAAGTGCAGCACCTGCGCCTCACGGGTTTGCAGTTTGCTGCCTTCGGCAAGCAGCTCCAGCAGGCGTTCGCGCAAGGCCAAACGCGGGCCACGGCCAAGCTCGAAGAACGCATTCAACTGGCCGCCGACAGTCGCCTCGACCGCGCGGCGGGCTTCGCCGTCAAACTCATCCAGGGCCGCGTGCAGGTCGAGAATGCAGTCGCCAATCGCCACGCCGCTGCGCGGTGCCGAGCCATTGATACTGAACACGCCCAGCGGCAGGTTCTGCAGGGGAAAGTCCTGGTGACCGTTGGCGGAGGCCACCCAACTGCGGGCTAGGGTTGGTTGAGTCATGGGTTATCTCCGGTTCGGGTTGAAGGTGGCAGGCAGTGAGGCCCAGCACGCGTCGTAAGCGGGTTGCAGTTGCGGGCATTCCAGGGCGAACTGTGTGGGGCGCAGCACTTGGCTGGTCTCGAACATGAAGGCCATGGTGTTATCAATCTTGTGCGGCGCCAGCTCGACATTGATCGCCTTGGTGCAGGTTTCACCGTCCGGGCCGTGCGCGCTCATGCAGCTGTGCAGCGAGGCGCCGCCGGGCAGGAAGCCTTCGGCCTTGGCGTCGTAGGCGCCCTGGATCAGGCCCATGTATTCGTTCATCAGGTTGCGGTGGAACCACGGCGGCCGGAAGGTGTTCTCGGCCACCATCCAGCGCGGCGGGAAGATGACGAAGTCGAGGTTGGCCAGGCCGTGCACGCTGGTGGGCGAGGTCAATACGGTAAAAATCGACGGGTCCGGATGATCGAAGCTCACGGTACCCATGGTGTTGAAACGGCGCAGGTCGTATTTGTACGGCACGTTATTGCCGTGCCAGGCGACCACGTTGAGCGGTGAGTGATCGAGTTCGCAGCCCCACAGCTCGCCGAGAAATTTCTGCACCAGCGTTGTCGGCTTTTTGAGGTCTTCGTAGTGGGCAACCGGTGTGAGGAAGTCACGCGGGTTGGCCAGGCCGTTGCTGCCAATCGGGCCAAGGTCGGGCAGGCGCAGCGGCGCGCCGTGGTTTTCCGCGATGTAGCCGCGTGCTTGCGCGTCCAGCAGTTCGACGCGAAATTTCAGGCCCCGCGGCAGTACGACAATTTCCAGCGGCTCCACGTCCAGCACGCCCAACTCGGTGGCGATGCGCAGGCGACCCTGCTCGGGGACGATCAACAGTTCACCGTCGGCGTTGAAGAACACGCGCTCCATCGAGCGATTGGCGCGGTAGGTGTAGATGCTGATGCCAGACGGCTGTTGCGACCCGGCGTTGGCGACCATGCCCACCAGGCCGTCGATGAAATCGGTGGGCTCACTCGGAATATCCAGAGGGTTCCAGCGCAAGCGGTTGGGCGTCACTGTGCCCAACGGCCCACCGGCCAACTGCCGCTCAAGCTTGACGAACGCCGGGTGATTGGCCGACGGCTGAATGCGGTACAGCCAGGTGCGGCGGGCTTCGCTGCGCGCCATGGTAAAGGCTGTGCCGGAGAACAGTTCGGTGTACAGGCCGTACGGGGCTTTTTGCGGGGAGTTCTGGCCAATGGGCAGCGCGCCAGGCAGGGCTTCGCTGGCGAATTGATTGCCAAAGCCCGATATGTATTCGAGGTTCATGGAGCATCCTCTGAGCGGAAGTTGTTTTTATCGTAATCCAGTTACGCATAACGTAATTTGATCACTGTCGACCGTCAAGCTATAAAGACGCCCATTCCCCCTCTCGGATTCTCGCTCCTCCATGGAAAAGCCCCGCGACACCGGTAAACAGAAAGTCCGCTCGGCCGAAGTGGGCACCGATATTCTCAAGGCTCTCGCCGAACTGTCGCCGGCCACGTCGCTGTCGCGCCTGGCCGAGCATGTGCAGATGCCGGCGAGCAAGGTTCACCGTTATTTACAGGCGCTGATCGCCTCGGGTTTTGCTGAACAGAACACCGCCACCAACCATTACGGCCTGGGTCGCGAGGCGTTGCGTGTGGGGCTGGCCGCGCTGGGCAGCATGGATGTGCTGAAAGTCGGCGCCCTGCCCCTGGCGGAACTGCGCGATGAGTTGAATGAAACCTGCTTTCTGGCGGTGTGGGGCAACCAGGGCGCGACCGTGGTGCACATCGAGCCGGCGGTGCGCGCGATCACGGTGGTGACGCAGTTGGGTTCGGTGTTGCCACTGCTCAGCTCGTCCACCGGGCTGGTGTTCAGCGCTTACCTGCCATCGCGGGAAACCGTGGAATTGCGCGAGCGCGAGATCCAGGCGGGTATCGCCCATGCGTTGGCGGACGATCAGGCTTACGCCACCGCGTGCGAGCAGATCCGCAGCCGTGGCCTGCACTTTGTGCACGGTTTGCTGATGCCCGGCGTCGACGCGTTGTCGGCACCGGTGTTCAACGCGGTCGGCCAGGTGGCGGCGGTGATGACCGTGGTCGGCCCGACCTCACTGTTCCACGCCGATGAGGATGGCCCGGCGGCGCAGCGCTTGCTGGCGGCGACCCGGGCCGTGAGTTGGCGGATGGGCTATCAGCCCTGAATCAATCGTCCCAGCGAGACAGGGCCACGGCCACGCGGTTCTCCAGCGCCTTGACCTGCGCGCCGGCCACCACGTAGTTATTGCTCAGCATCGAGAACACCAACGTGCGCCCATGGGCGTCGTTGATGTAGCCGCTTAATGACGAGACGCCGCCCATGGAGCCGGTTTTGGCATGCAGGTTGTTTTCAGCCGGCGTGCCGCGCAGGCGATAGCTCAGGCTGCCGCCGGTCATGCGGTCAGTGTTGCCGGCAATCGGCAGCGCGTTGTACCAGGCGTTGAACCACGGCTGTTTGCGCGCGGCCAGCAGCAGGTCGGTGAGGGTTTGCGACGACACCAGGTTCTGCCGCGACAGCCCGGAGCCGTCGACCTGGCGCAGCGCCGTGGTGTCCAGGCCCTGGCGCTTGAGGAAACCGGCGACGGCCACCACACCCGCCGCCGCCGTGCCGCTATTGGCGGTCTGACGGCCCATGGCCTTGAGCAAGGCTTCGGACATGTTGTTGTTCGAGAGTTTGAGCAGCGGCGTGATCAATTCCTGTAACGGCGCCGATTGATGCTCGGCCAGCACGGTCGCCGCAACCGGGCTTGCACCGCCCATCACCCGCCGCCCGAGCACCGTGATGCCCTGCTGCGCCAATGCGTGTTCAAACAGGTTGGCCACCAGTTGCGTCGGCTCCCAGACACTGACCAGCTGCGGGCTCTGCCTGCCCGGCGCCACCGCGCCGCTGAGCTGCAGAAGATTGGTGCCATGGCGGCGGTTGATGCCATACGTATTGCCCGGCCCACTGACGGCGCGGTTGCTCAATTGCAGGTAGTCGGTGGGCGGAAAGATCTCGATACTCACCGGTTGGCCGACACGCGCCGGCGCCTTGGCCGTGACCAGCACGCTGCCCGCATCAAAATCCGCGTTGGGTGACACGGTCAGCGCCGAAATCTGCGCGCCATAGTAGGTGGTCTCATCATCGTGGGACCAATCGACACCGAGCCGCTCGGCGTCGAACCAGGTGTCGTCAAACACCAGATCGCCCTGGACCTGACGCACGCCCTGGCTGGCCAACTGCGCGGCCAGGGCCTGGTAGTCGGCGAATTGGATCGTCGGGTCGCCGAGGCCACGCAGGTACAGATTGCCAGTCAGGCGATCGCCCTGGCGTATGCCGTTGCTCAGCAGTTGCGTGGAGAACCGGTATTGCGGGCCCAGCACGTCCATCGCCGCCGCCGTGGTCAGCAGCTTGAGATTGGACGCGGGGACCAGACGCGTGCGCGGGTTGTGCTGATAAAGCGTGGCGCCACTGCGCGCGTCACGCACCGTCAGCGAAACCGTGGCGCCGTGCAGCGCCGGGTCGGCCAGCAGTTGGTTCAGGGTCGCCTGGGTGGAGGTCTGCGACACGCTCGCGCAGCCGCCCAGCAAGAAGCTCAAGCCAACCAGCATCGCGCTGGTGTGTATCCATCTGCCCAAGTGCATCAGTAGCGTTTTCCCGCGAAGTCTTCAGTGGCGGCAACGCTACCAGCTCAATGCCGTTGTGGCGAGCGGGGCTGTCGTGGCCAGTGGGCTTGCGGCGGCCACCGGGTTTGTTGTGGCGAGCGGGCTTGCCCCGCGCTGGGCCGCGAAGCGGCCCCTGGCAAGGCCACCGCGTATTTCCTGGCACACTGCAGTGCTTGGTTTTGGGGCTGCTTCGCAGCCCTACGCGGGGCAAGCCCGCTCGCCACAGCAGCCCGCCCGCGACTGAATGCCCGCCTGGCACGTTAAAACTGAAGCGTGCTGGACACCGACACCTGCCGCGCATCGCCGAGCGACACAAACACCCGGCTCGCGGCCGAGGTGTAGTACGTGCGGTCGAACAGGTTCTTCACATTGAACTGGAACTTGACCTTCTGGCCTTCGATCTTGGTGTCGTAGGTGGCAAACGCGTCGGCAACGGTGTAGCCCGGCAGGTTGAAATCGTTGGCGGCATCGCCTGCGCGCTCGCCGACATAGCGGGCACCTGCGCCCAACCGCAGCTGATCACCACCAAAAATAGCGCCGAAATCGTAGACCGCCGACAGCGAGCCCGTGTGCTTGGCCACGTTTTGCAGGCGGTTGCCCTCAAGCGTCGGGTCTTTGTCCTTGGTGTCGAGTGCATCGGTGTAGGCGTAGCTGCCGATCACGCTCCATTGGTCGGTCAACTGGCCGGTGGCGTCCAGTTCCAGGCCACGGGAGCGCACCTGACCGGCAATGCTGTAAACGGTGTTGGCCCCTGATCCCACCGAGACCAGCACGTTGCGTTTATCGATATTGAACAACGCCGCGCTGGCGGTGATACGCCCCGGGATGTCGAGCTTGGCCCCCAGTTCCCACGACTTGGATTCCTCAGGCGTGAGGTCGCCGGTCAAGGTGCTGCCGTCAGCCAAGGCGGCGATGGTGGAGTTGGGTTTGAACGACTCGGTGTAGCTGCCGTAGAACGACAACTCATCCGTGTAGCGGTACACCAGGCCGGCGCGCGGCACCCACGCCTGGCCATTGCCGTTGGTGTTGGCCGTGAACGGCACACCCTTACCGGCGTACTGATCGTACATCTGATAGCGCACACCGCCCACCAGGATCCACTGATCGGTCAGGTGAATGGCGTCCTGGAAAAACAGTGAGTCGCTGCGCAGCAGGTCCGTCTGGGCGCTATCCTTGGCACTGACGGTGGTGCCTTGCACGTCCTTGCCGTAGACCGGATCGAGGTAGCTGAAGGCGCTGCGTTGCGCCTGGCGGATCAAGTCGGCGCGGTAGATCTTGCGGTACTCATCGTCCAGGCCGAACACCAGGTCATGCTGCATGCCACCGACGTTGACGCTGCCTTCCAGGCTCATCGTGGCGAAGCGATCGGTGGTCAGCGCACCCCGCGTGCCGTCCATGCTGCGGGTCAGGGTGCCATTGGGATTGACCGAAACCGTGCGCACCTGGCTGGCATCATAGGTCTCGCGGTTCCAGCTGTAGCCGAAGTGCGCCTTCCAGTCGTCGTTCAAGTCGTGGTCGACTTCCAGGCGATACAGGTCGGAGCGGCCTTCCATAGTGTTGAACGGCTCATCCAGGCGACGGGTCGTGGGGATGTTCAGCGGGTGATTGGTCTTGGGGTCGATGGCGGTGCCCCGGTCGAACGGCGAGAGGAATTCGCGGTGCTCGTAGGCAAAGACCACTTTGGTGGTGTCGCCGTACCAGGCCAGGGACGGCGCTACCAGCGTCTCGCGGTGGGTGCCGAAATTGCGCCAGTAATCTTCGTCTTCACGGTCGACGATCAGTCGGTACGCCAGGCCGCTGTCGCCAATCGGGCCGGTGGTATCGAGGTTACCGCCACTGCCGTTCTTGCCGTCGCCGAAGGTCGAGCCACGGGCGGTCAGGGAGGTGGATTGGGTCAGTTCCGGCTTTTTGCTGACGATATTGACCACGCCGCCCGGGTCCTGAATACCGTACAACAATGAAGACGGCCCCTTGAGCACTTCAACGCGCTCAGCGGTGGAGTTCAGCGCACGCCCCTGCACCACGGGCATGCCGTCTTGCATGATCGAGCCATTACGGTTATCGCCAAACCCGCGCAGCATCACCGCGTCCTGGGTACTGGCCAAGGTGTTGGCCTGGGTGATGCCGCTGATATTGGCCAGAGCGTCGTCCAGGTTACGCGGGGTCTGGTCGCGCAGCACCTGGGCGGGCACCACGTTGACGGTTTGCGGGGTTTCCAGCAACAGGCCATGGGAGCGCATCACCGAACTGGTGGGCGGCGGCTGGTAACTGGTGCTGTCCTGGGCCTGGCCGGCGCCGCTGATGGTGGTGGCGCCGAGGTTGACCGCGCCGTCGGTGGGCACAGGTTCAAGGGCCAAGGTGCGGGCGTCGATCTGGCGGAAGGTAAAGCCTGAGTGGCCGAGCAGGCGTTGCAGGGCCTGGGTCGCGCTCATCTGCCCGCTGACGGCAGGGGCGCTGAGACCGTAGGGCGCTTCATCGGTATAGATCACGCTGATTCCGGTGACGCGGCTGAAATCACTCAGGGCCTGAGGCAGTGGCTTGGCTGCCAGCGCAAAATTGAACTGGGCGCTTTGCTGCTCCTGCGCCTGCGCAACGGCCAGGGGCAGCAACGCCAGCCCCGACACCGCCAGTACCGAGGCTCCCAGCCACCGTTTTACCCAACCGCCCGCCGTCGATTTCATGCTCTGAGAACCCGTGTAGAAAACGCTGTTAATGCGAATAGATCGCAGTTTCAAGCACTACACGGATGGGCGGTGGATTTACCTCACGTTGTTTTGAAAATAATTTGAGTTACTGCGCCTGAATGCGAAACCCCAACCGTGGGAAATGCACATGCACGGTGCCGCCGCGTTCGTCGGTACGCCGCAGGATCAATTCCTCACGCCCGGCGAACAGCAACTCGCCGGCCACCAGGTCGGTGCCGTAATCGGTGGCGCAAATGGTCACCTGCTGGCCAGGCTTGAAGCCGTTCAAGTCCTCGAACAGTTCATCCGGCAAGGCCGCAGGTGTCGCGTTACGCGCCACGTCCAAGGCCTGTTCGGCGCTTATCTCGCTGGCGGTGCCATGGCCAAAGCTCAGTACACGGTCCAGCCAGGCAGCGACGGCGGGATAGGCATCCACCAGCGGCGCCGTCACCGTGGAGCCCTTGAGGAACCACAACGGATGCGCCAGGGCGAAGTCGGCAATCGACGGCTCGCCGAACAGGAAATCCCCTGCCTGGTGCTGCAATTGCTGATCGATGCGGCTGATGATCGTCGGCCATTGGTGCTTGGCCCGATCCAATTGCACGCGGGTCGCAGTGCCGCCGCTGAACAGTTTGGCGCGGTCCGCCACCAGCACGTCAAGCATCTGCGGCGGCACCTTGGCGAACTTGACGGCCAGGGATTCGGGCTGGAACACCAGCGCAACGGCATGCGAGAACACCAACGAATCGGCCCACGCGGCGAAGCTTTGCGTGACCAGCTCCAGGCCTTGGGGAAACAGCGCCGGCGCGGACTTTTCCTGCTCCAGGCGGTGAGCGATCAAGGCAGTGTCGCAGTAGATATCGGCGCCGACTTGCAGCACCGGCGTCTTGCGATAACCGCCGGTGAGGGCCGTGAGGTCAGGCTTGGGCATCACCGGCGAGATAAACACCGAGCGCCAGGACAAGCCCTTGAAGCCCAGCATCAGGCGGGCTTTTTCAGCAAAGGGGGATTGCGGGTAGTGGTGCAGGATCAACTCAGACATGCCAGGCTCCGCTCAAGTAAGTGAGCCGCTAGCTTAGCCTGCAACACCCCACGTGCGGGCGATGGGAACCCATCAGTCAAATCAATGAACCGCTCGCCGCCAGGCACTCCTTGGCACTCTTTTTGAGCTTTTTGATCAGCCGCTCCTGGCGCAGCGCCTCGCCCTTGCTCGCGCATTGCTCGGTGTACACCAAAGCCACCGCGGGGCTGGACAAAAAGAACCGCGCGCCCTTGCCGCTTTGGTGAGAAGCAAAGCGGCGCACCGGGTCATTGCTGATGCCGCAATACAGCGAGCCATTGGCGGCGCGCACCAGGTAGACAAACCAGGGTTTGGGTTCAGGAAGATCAGTCACAGGTCGTTTCGGCAAACCAGAGGAGTGCCAATCTTATCAACGACCGGCCTGAAATGCCTTCAGGCCTTTAAGCGCCTGGGCGCGCACGGCGTTTTTCAACGCAGGCGACCAACCCAGCAACAACCCCTTGAGGCCCAGTGCCTGGCGCGACCAGCGCCACAGGTCGAAGTGATCGTGGTGCTCGCAGATCCTGCCATCGCGAAACACAAACCGCGCGCCAATGTCGTTGACTACCGTGTTGCCGGTGGCGCTGAACAGGTACGTCGCCACCCAATGCGCGCTGCCGGTGGTTTCATCGCTGCGCACATGGTCGAAGGTCAGGGAAAAATTCTTCGCGCGGGTGGTGAGCATGCGCCACATGTCACCTGCGTCACGCCCGCGCAGCTCGCCGAACGCGGGGTCGCTGAACACCACATCGTCGGTGTAGCAGGCGGCCATGGCTTCGGCATCCAGGCGCTGGAAGGCACTGTAGAACTCGGTGATCAGGGCGTTGTGGGCATCACTCATGGGCAGGCTCCGCAGGCGTCGAAAAGGTAGGCGCACGATAAGCCGCCAGCGCCGGTAAGGCTACCGACATTCGCCGCGCAAATGACCACGCTTACGGCACCATGCCACTGCTGCGGGCATAGGCGAACAAATCCACGTCGGTGGAGATGCACAACCGGCTCATGGCCGTGCTTTTTTGTTTGCTGATGGTCGAGATGCTGCGATTGACCCGGGCGGCAATCTGGCTGACGGTCATACCGCTGGCGAGCATGCGCACCACCTCGCGTTCTTTGCCGGACAACTGCGGCACGGCTTGCTGGTCGCCGGGGCCAGCTTCCACCAACTGCACCCGCAGGCTTTCACTGACGAAGGTATGGCCTTCGCTCACCGCCTTGATGGCCTGCGGCAACTCTCTGGCCGAGGCACTCTTGGCCACGATGGCCCGCGCGCCCTGTGCGAAGGAAGCGCGCAGCGTGGCGATGTTGGCGAACATGGTCACCAGAATCACAGGCAATCGCGGGTATTGACGTTGCATCAGGCTCAACAGGCCGTACCCATCAGCCTGCTGATTGCCCGGCATGGCAAAGTCGGTCACCAGCAGGTCACACGGCGTGCTGTCGAGCACCGCCAGCAGTTGATCGGGGCCGTCGGCCTCGCCGACCACCTTGCACTTTCCACTGGCCTCGATCACGACTTTTTGGCCGATACGCACAATCGGATGATCGTCAGCAATTATTACGCGAAGCATGAGACCCACCATGATGGCAACTTGACCTACGCAAAATAGCGCCGGATGTGGCCGGCAACAACCGCCAAGAAAAGCAGCCAGGGCGGCCCGTGCAGCATTCTTGGCTACCGAGATTTATACCTACAAAACAAACAGAGCAGGCCGTCAGAAAGGAGCTACAGCTCAGGGCGAAATCTTCCTTCACCCCGGATGAAAGCCTGCGTCTTCACAGTGCCGACAAGTACGCCAGGTAACGCATCAGGTCCTGGCGCAACCGGATCAAGTCGCGGGCATGCGTGGCTACGCCGTCGCCACTTACCCGTGTCATCAGTTGCAGGCCGCGTTTCTCCAGCGAGGTGACGCCCAGAAAGGCCACGCTGCCAATCAACCGGTGCAGGTGTTGAACGGTGTCGGCGCCATCGAGGCGCACCACCGCGCCCGAGAGCGCGCGCAGGTCTTGCCGGGCTTCATGGATCAGGCTGCCAAGCATGCTGTCCACCACTTCGCTGCGGCCAAACATCTGCACCAGCGTCGTACGGGTTGGCCAGCCTTTTTGCCCGACCAATGCCTGTGCCTTTGTGCCCTGCTCGAATGCGCCCACGTGGGCTTGGTCCAGCCAATAAACCAGGACGTGGTGCAGCTGCAAAAAAGTTAGCGGTTTGATCAGCCACGCGTCCATGCCGGCTTCCAGGCATAGGCGGACTTCGTCAGGGCCCAGGTTTGAGGTCAGGCCGATGATGGGCAGTCGCGTCGACAGCGCCTCACGTTCGCGGCGGCGGATTTCGCGCGTCATGGCATAGCCGTCCATGAGCGGCATCTGGCAGTCGGTCAGGATCAGATCAAAGTGCTGCACGTCCATCGCAGCCAGTGCGGCACGCCCATCCCTGCACGCTTTGTGGCCCAGGCCGAGGCGGTCGAGAATTCCGCTCATCAGCAGGCAGTAGGCCGGATGGTCGTCAACCACCAACACCTTGAGCCGTTGCCAGCAGGCAGGCGCGGCGGTCAACGCCCGCGGCTCATCCCCACCCATGCTGCCTGGGGGAGTGCCTGATGACATGACTACCTCAACTTACCGTATCGACGGACGATGATGGCACGCCATGCGTGCAGGAAACGGCCGCGCTCTGGCCGATCGGGCGCGGCATTCTGAAGCATCTTTTTGATGTTTTATGACGGTTCAGTGGCGCAAAACGTATTCGAATGACTGCGCCTGGACGATACAAAAACTACGAAACTTCACAATTCCACGTAAACAAAAGCCGGTTCTGACATGAGCGAATACGCCTTTGCCCTATCCGCTTACTCTCGTATTTGTTGTATTTCCCCAACTCGCCCCCCTCTATAAATTCGCCGCACCCCAACAAGGGGCGCGGCCTGTCCTCTCCATGGGTCGCAACACACATGGCTGTTTGCCCCAAGGCACAGTCAGCAATCCTTGCACCGGAACCTCACGACATGAATAAGTCCCTAGCAGCACTCGCCCTCTTTTTAGTGGCCGCTCATCAAGGCCAGGCTGTTGCCGCAAGCTCGGTGGAGTTGATCGTCAAAGGCCTGATCACCCCGAGTGCCTGCACACCGACCTTGTCCGCCAACGGCATCGTCGATCACGGCAAGCTTTCCGCCAAGGACCTCAATCAAGGCACCCCCACTGATCTGCCAGCCGTGACCTTGCAGATGAATGTGAACTGCGATGCCCAGACCTTGTTTGGCTTGAACGGCAACGACAACCGGGCGTCCTCAGCCATCGTCGCGACGGGCTATGGGCTGGGCTTGATCGATAACACGCAGAAAATCGGCACCTACCACCTTGAGCTTGTGAACCCGGTTGCGGACAACGTCGCCGTCATACCCCTGGAGTCCAACAACGGCGGGCAAACCTGGAGCGCGATTGATGGTGAATATTGGTACAGCGGCAACCTGGCCGGTTTCGGCGGTGTTTCCGGTGGCCTGTATGTACCCGTGCCGATTCAGGACCTGACCACTGACTTGGCCGTGATGACCCAGATCGCGCCTGCGCAAGACTTGAACCTGAGCAATGAAGTGTCCCTCGACGGCTCCGCCACGATCGAAGTGAAGTACCTGTAAACAAGGCTCGCTGACCCGGTGCCACAACGCATCGGATCAGCCTCGCGCGTATCGCCCTACTTGGAGGTTTTACATGATCCATCGCACCCTCGCCCCAGTGTTCATGGCGCTGATGGCCGTCATTCCCCAGGCATTTGCCTCCAGCGCCACTGACCTTAGGATCACCGGCCTGATCACGCCCAGCGCCTGCATGCCCAACCTGTCCAGTGGCGGTGTGGTCGATCATGGCAAGTTGACGGTGAAGGACCTCGATCCCCAACTGCCTACCCGCCTGGAGACCGTCAACCTGCAATTGGAGGTCACCTGCGAGGCAGAAACCCTGTTCACCCTGACCACCGTCGACAACCGCTCCGGCACCTCGGCCATCCACTCGGCGAGCCATGGCCTGGGCCGGGTCAATGACGACCAGATGCTGGGCAGCGTGGCGTTCAACGTACTGGATGCGGTTGCCGACAATGTGCCGGTGCGCACCCTCTTATCCAGCAACGGCGGTGCCGACTGGCGTCCTTCGACGTACCTGGGCCATGCCGGGCTGACCGCTTTCGCCGCCGCCGACAACCTCAACGTCCCGATTGCGGTGAAGGTGTTGACCGCCCGACTCAGCGCCTTCACCACCCTGGTAAAAGCCACCGACCTGACCCTGGTGGACGAAATGCCCATCGATGGTCATGCCACGCTGCAAGTGAAGTACTGGTAAGCCCGACCTTGCTCTTTTACCTGCCAAATCAGGAGTGGCCCGCACGATGAACAACCTGCGCAATGCCCTTGCTACCGCCCTGCTGCTGGGCACCAGCACCAGTACCTTCGCCGCCTCCACAATCGACCTGACGGTCAAGGGCCTGATCACCCCCAGCGCCTGCACACCCACTCTGTCGGCCGGAGGAACCGTCGATTACGGAAAACTCTCGGTCAACGATCTGCACCCGACCTACAGCACTGACCTGCCGCAGGTCACCCTCAACCTGCAGATTGCCTGCGAAGCCACCACGCCAATGGCCTTCAAACTCATCGATAACCGCCCTGGCACCCATACCATCGGCGCCAACATGGGGCTTGGCCTGACGGACGCGGGGGAAAAGATCGGCTCTGCCTGGCTTTACTTCCAGAACCCGGTGGCCGACGGCACCCCCGCCGACGTGAGCGTTTCGCTTACCAATGGCAGCAGCTGGATCAGGGCCATCAACCTGGATACGCGTGGCCTGTATGCCCCCAGCGCTGCCGCCGATTTCAGCGTGCCGATCGCCGTCAAGCACTTCGCCACTGAACTGCAAGTGGGCGGCGTCATTGCGCCCACCAGCAGCATGACGTTAACCCGCGAAGTGGTCATCGATGGCAATGCCACCGTTGAAGTGCTGTACCTGTAACTGGCGCCACCCAACCCCCACGGTGATAACGACGCAATGAACCCATCGACCATCACCCGGGCGCTCACGCTGTTCGCCTTGCACCTGACGCCGGCCTTCGCCGCGTCAACCGTGGACCTGAGCGTTACCGGCCGGATCACGCCCCAGGCCTGCACTGTGTCGCTGTCCGACAGCGGCCTGATCGATTACGGCAAGATCCCGGCGCGCACTTTGAGACCGAGTGAGTTCACGCCACTGCCCAGCCGGCAAATGGGCCTGGGCATCAACTGTGAAGGGCCGACGCTGTTTGCACTGGTGGGTATCGACAATCAGCCGGATTCCTCTGTGAACCCCGAGGTTCTGTACGGCTTGGGCATGAACATTCACGCGCCGAGCGAACGCCTGGGCTCGGTAGGTTTGTCATTGCGCGGGCCGGTGGGCGACGGCAGCGCCCTGCAGGTGATCAGCTCCGCGGACGGCGGAAGCACCTGGCACCCAGAGCCCAATGCACATCCCAGGCACTACATGGGTTTCGCCCGGCTCGACACGCTGCTGCCCATTCCCATCAGGCAACTGGTTGCCAGCCTGCGGGTGGACACCGCCATCAGCCCGGCCAATAGCCTGACGCTGAAACAAGAAGTGCCTTTGCAAGGTTCGATCACCCTGGACCTCAAGTACCTGTAACCCTTAGTGAATGAGTCCTCAGATGACGATGCATGTTTCCTGGATACGCGCCGGTTGTGCCGGCCTCGCTGTATGGTGCTCCGCCGCGGCGCTGGCCGATGGAATGGTGCCAGACACCTCGGTGGTGATCGTGCACGAGGCGGACGGCGAAGCGGCCGTGTCTGTGACCAATACCGACAGCAAGCTGGCCCTGTTGCACGTGACCCTCGAAGACGTTCCCGAAGACCGGGCCACCTTGCTGTTCGTCACTCCGCCGCTGTCACGGGTGGAGCCCGGCAAGCGTCAGCTGGTGCGGTTCATCCTGCAATCGGACGAGCCGCTTAAAACCCAGCGGCTCAAACGGGTGGTCTTCGAAGGCATGCCCCAGCAACGCACCGGCGCCGAAGCCGGGCGTGCCCAAGTGGGCGTCACGGTGCGCCAGAACCTGCCGGTGATCCTGCACCCCAAGGGTCTGGCACCCAACCGTGAGCCGTGGCTGGGCCTGACCTGGCACCTGGACGGCGACCGGCTCAGCGTGCGCAACCCCACACCGTACGTGGTGCGCCTTGCGCAGGCGTTGCGGCTGTTGCCCGGCAACGGCTCGACCTTGCTGCCGCGCACGTATGTGTTGCCGGGAGAAACCCTGACGGTCGCGGCCCAGGGGACGGGGGCGACGTCAGTGCGCCTGCAGCCGGCCACGGTGTATGGCTTTGCTGTCGCGCCCTACGAGGCTCCCATCACGCCTTGATCCAACCGCGTCGAACCCTGCCGACGCCTCTATAAAACGAAGTGACCCCTGCGAAGGTCACCGGGAAGGCCGCCTGGCGCGTCCGCAAACCTTGCCTCGGGCTTCCCTCAAAAGAGTGTAATTGTGTGAACACAGTCATGAATTACCGTGACGGCGAAGCCCTGTCCGGCGTTATGCCGCGCCCGTCACTCGTGCAACTGGGCGGCATCGCCTGGGCGCTCAGCCATCTGCTGCTGGCCGAAAAGGCCTGGGCAGACGACGCGCCGTCAACCGGTTCGTTCGACCACCAGACCCTGCACCAGCGTGGCATCGACCCGCAATTGGCCAGCCTGCTGCTGGAAACGCCACGCTTTACCCGCGGCCGCCACGCCGTCAACCTGGAGGTCAATGGCCAACGGCGCGGTCGGGTCGATGTCAGCTTCGATGACCACGGCGCGGTGTGCTTTGACGCTGCTTTATTGCAAGCCGGTCAGCTGGTCCCACCGCCACGCCGCGTCGACGCCTGCCACGCCTTTGTCGAGCACTACCCGCAAACGGTGATCGAACCCGACCCGGCCAGCCTGGCCCTGTCACTGGTAGTGCCTACACAGGCGCTGCGCATTGCGCCGCAGGACGTTTCCGGCTACACCACCGGCGGTTTCGCAGCCTTGCTCAACTACGATGTGACCGGCCTGCACAACGAATACGGCGACAGCAGCAGCCGGTTCGGCTCGGCCAACACCGAAGTCGGCTTTAATGCCGGCGACTGGATCGTGCGCAGCCGCCAGGTACAGACCTGGCAGGACGGCGTCTCGCGCAGCAACCACTTGGATGCCTACGCCCAACGGACCTTTGCCAGCCAGCAGGCGGTGTTGCAGGCCGGGCAGATCAACCTCTACAACCCGGTGCTGGCGGGAGCCCGGGAGCCCCGATCACCGGCGTGCAAGTGCTCACCGAGCAGTCGCTGCAAGACCAGGATCAGGGCGCGACGATCAATGGCATCGCCAACGGCCCGGCCCAGGTGGAGGTGCGGCAAAACGGTGCGTTGGTTCACTCCACAGTGGTCCCCGCGGGGCCGTTTTCCCTCAGCCAAGTGCCGCGCTTGAACGGGCGCTCCGATGTGGAAGTGACGGTCAAGGAAGCGTCCGGCGAAGAACGGCGCTTCAGCGTGCCGGCGGCAATGCTCGGGCTGGGTCTGCCGGCACCGGGTTACGCCGTGACCGCCGGCACAGTGCGCAACATCGGCGACAGCAATGGCGCCGACCCCTGGGTGGTCAGCGCCGGGGGGACGGCTGCAGTCCACCCACTGATCACCCTGGGCAGCGGCCTGCTGGTGGCCCAAGACTATCGCTCGGTCGGGGCCAACCTGGGTGTGCTGCCCTGGCAGGACAGCCAATTGCAATGGGCTGTGGTCGCCGCCGAGGCAACTCGCCAGGCGCAAGCGCGCGGCGTGCAGGTGGACCTCTCGTGGTCCCAGCAAATAGGTGAACGCTGGGCCATCAGCGCCGCCAACACGTGGCGCAGCGAAGGCTATCGCGACCTCACCGAATCGACCTACGCCGCCCATACCCGCGAGCAGCAGCGCTCACGCTACCGCGACCAGCAAAGCGCCACGGTCTCCTGGGCGCATCCATGGCTGGGAGCCTTCAGCGCCGGCGTGTCGCGCGCCGCCTCCTTTGCCGGCGACAGCAGCAGTCGCGCACTGGCGTCGTGGGGCACGCAAGTGGGCGGCGTATCGCTGTCCGCCACCGCCGAATGGCAAATGGGCGGCCGCCGTTACAACGATGACAGCCTGTACCTGAACCTCAGCCTGCCCTTGGGCGAAAACCGTCGAGGCCGCGCCTGGGTGCGAAACTCCGGGGGCGAGCACCGCATCGGCATCGGCGTCAACGAACCGCTCAACGATCAACTGGCCTATCGGGTGGGCGTTGAACATGACAGCCGCGACCGCGAGGTGGAGTCATCCCTCGGGGTTTCGGCCCTGCCGTTCTACAGTCAGCTGGACTTCAACTACAGCCGCTCCAGCGACGCGCGTTCCAGCTACCAGGGCGGCGCGCGCGGCGGTGTGGTGGTGCATGGCGACGGTGTGACCTTGTCGCCCTACCCGGTGCGCGACACCTTTGCGCTGCTGTCGGTGGGCCAGATGCCCGGCGTCAAGGTCAGTACGCCAAGCGGCCCGGTGTGGACCGACTGGCAAGGCCAGGCCGTGGTGCCGCAGGTCAACGCCTATGGCCGTAGCCCGGTGGAAGTGCAGACGCGCTCGTTGCCGCGCAATGCCGACATCAGCAATGGCCTGGCCGTGGTTTCGGCAGGGCGCGGCGCCGTCGACCGGCTGGCGTTCGGCGTCGCCCTCACACGTCGGGCCTTGCTGACCCTTGACCGGCCGGTGCCGCGCGGCGCGACGGTCACCACCGACGACGGCGAGTTCGTCACGCTGGTGCAAGAGGGCAACCAGGTATTCCTGCCCGATGTGCTCAACCCTCGGCCGCTATGGATCAAGGGCCCTGGGCAGCCGCGTTGCGCCCTGCGTTTTGACCTGCCGCAAAAGGCCGACCCCGACGTGTATTTCGAAGCCGCCCCCGCCCGTTGCCTGACCCTGTGAGGACTCTCTTGAAACGTCATTACTGCCTCGCCGCCCTGCTACTGACGGGCACCGCCCAGGCCCAGGACGATTGCCGACTGGACGTGAGTGAGTCGCTGCTGGATTTCGGCTCGATCCGCCGCGCCATTGACCCGGCACACGGCCCGGAACGACTGCTGGGTGAACGGCGCCTGAGCATGACCCTGGACTGCCCGCAGAGCAGCGACCTGAGCGTGTTCTACCGCGGCCTGGCCGCCAGCGCCGAGCGTTTGCGCTTCACCCAGGGCGGCAGCTACCGCGTGCACGTACACGGTGGCCTGCTGGACGGCCGCGCGGTAGCGCTGGGGTTGCTGGCGGCCAGCGGCCAGCCGCCGATTGCCAGCGCCCAGGCCCTGGACTGGCGCCCCGAGCATGGCATCGTACCGATGCTCAACGGCCTGCCGGCGCAAGGCCGCAGTTTCTCCCTGCAGCTGGCAGTCAGTGCCTATGCCGAGGAGCGCGCCACGCCTGTGCGCGATGCCGTTACCTGGGACACCACCGGGCGAATCGAGGCTGCCGGCTCCGGGCGCTCGCGGGCGCTGCGCCTTCAAGCGCACTTTGCGCCGGCGGCCTGCACGCCCGGGCTGTCCAACGGGGGGACGGTGAGCTTTGGCAAGCTGTCGATCAACGACTTGAGCCACGATCAGGACACACGCCTGCCGGCCCGGCCGCTGACGCTCACGGTGGCCTGTGACGGGCCGACGCCGTTTGCCCTGGTCATGAAGGACAACCGCGACGGCTCCGCCACCGGCGGCCTGGATGAAACCGCCTATGGCTTGGGCGTGGATGCACGCGGGCAGAAAATCGGGCGCTACTACCTGACGGTCGACCCTGCCCAGATCAGCGCCGACAACTTCTCCCAGGTGTATCGCACCGACTCCACCACGGGCGGCTCGGCCTGGAGCATTGCCAACAGCAGTCCCATCGACGTTGGCGCGCGCAGCCTTCTGGGGTTTACCCCGGCGGCCGGCAGCACCCAGGGCCCCGAGGCCCTGCAAAACCTGAGCGCTTTACTGAGCCTGAAGGCATTTATTGCACCACTCGACAGCCTGGACCTGAGCACTGAGGTTCGGCTCGACGGTTCGGCCACGCTCGAAATCACCTACCTGTAAGCGCTCCCGGAGCCCCCATGACCTTTCGATATCTGATTCTCGCGCCCTTTATCTTCTTCAACCCGCTGAGCCTCGCCGCTTCCAGCGTAGAGCTGAGGGTCGATGGGCTGATTACGCCGATGGCCTGCACGCCAACCCTGTCAGCCGCAGGGTTGGTCGACTTCGGCAAAATCTCCCAGCAAGACCTTAACCTCACAACCGGCACACGGCTGCCGCTCAAGTCCCTGAACCTGACCGTCACGTGCAACGGCGCCGCCCGCTACGCCTTGCGCATGCGCGACAACCGCGATGGCACGGCCCACGTCAACAGCGAGATTTACTACGGGTTGGGCCTGGACGGCAGCGGCAACAAGGTCGGCGTGTATTCGGTCAAGTTCGACCCCAAGCAGACCGTGGCCGATGCCGTGCCGTACATCTACGGCACCGAGTCCACCACCGGCGGCGTGGCCTGGCGCACCTCCAACCGCAACCCGATCGACATCGGCGCCAACAGCCTGCTGGGCTTTACCGACCTGGAAGGTAGCACCGCGGGCCCCTCCGGCATCCAGACCCTGAACAGCACACTGACCCTGGAAGCGGTGATCAACGCCAAGCAGAACCTGGACTTGAGCACCGACATTCGCATGGATGGCTCCGCCACCCTGGAAGTGACTTATCTGTAGCACCGACGTTTTCCAACCCAAGGAGTAACCGCTAAATGAACAAGCTTTTCCCTGTCTTGACCACTGCGCTATTACTGGCCACCGCCACTGGCGCTTCGGCGGCATCCACTGCCGAGCTGACCGTCAAGGGCCTGATCACGCCCAGCGCGTGTACGCCGAGCCTGTCCAATGGTGGGGTGATCGACCACGGCAAGATTTCCGCCAAGGACCTGAACCCGGCCCAATACACCATCATCGGCAACCATACGCTGAGCCTGACCGTCACCTGTGAGGCCGCAACGGCATTCGCCCTGTATGGCGTGGATAACCGCGTCGGCTCGACCAGCAACTCCAGCGACTACGGCCTGGGGTTGATCAATGGCGATCAGAAGCTTGGGCGTTACATTTTGACGCTGAGTAACCCGCTCGCCGACAATGTGCCGGTGCAGACCATTGGCTCTACTGACCAGGGAAGCTCGTGGAACAAGGAAAAGTTCCTCGATCCGGGCCTGTACATGTCCATCGCCGCCATGAACGACGCCAGCCAACCGCTGCCGACCAAGGACCTGGTCGCCGACCTGGAAGTGCAAACCATCATCGACCGCACAGACGGGATGGACCTGAGTAACGAAGTGCTCATCGACGGTTCGGCCACTCTGGAAATGCGCTACCTGTAACGCCTGAAAAGCGCAGGGCTTGGGGTGGCGCCCAAGCCTGCCTGGCACGGGAGCAGGTTTACGGCTCCTCACCTGCCATCTCGCTGAACCTTCTCGCTGCGCACGCCCACGTACACCGCACGGCCCGCGCCCAACCCGGCGACGATGGCGCCCACGCCGATCACGGCAAAAATCCAGCCTACGGCCGTCCAGCCGCCCGTCCAGTCATGCACCAGCCCGACCGCGAACGGCCCGAGGGATGCCAGGGTGTAGCCAAAGCCCTGGGCCATGCTCGACAGGTTGGCCGCGACATGTGAGTCGCGCGAGCGCAGCACGATCAAGGTCAGCGCCAGGCTGAAAGTGCCGCCCTGGCCTAGGCCCAGCAGGATCGCCCAGCCCCATAGACCATCAATGGGCGCGTACAGGCAGCCGAACAGGCCGCCGAGGGTCAACACCATCACCACCACAATCGCCAGCCGCTGGTCCTTGCCGCGCGTGGCCAGCCAAGGTGCGGCGAGGGAACTGGCCAACTGCACGATGACCGAGCCGGAAAGCACCAGGCCCGCCTGGGTCGCCGTAAGGCCGCGACCGATCAGAATCGACGGCAACCAACCGAACACGATATAGGCCAGCGACGATTGCAGGCCCATGTACAGCGTTACCTGCCAGGCCAGCGGATCACGCAGCAACCCCTTCACGCGATACGCAACTTGATGGGCGCCGTGTTTTTGCCCCACCTGTGGCAACCAGAACGCCGCCGCCACCAGCGCTGGCAGAATCCAGAAGCCCAGGCCGATGCTCCAGCTGTCACCGAAATGCTTGCTCAGTGGCACCGTCGAGCCGGCAGCCAAGGCGGCGCCCAGGCACAGCGCCATGGTGTACACGCCGGTCATGGTGCCGGCCTGTTTGGCGAAATCACGCTTGACGATGCCCGGCAACAACACGCCGATGATGCCGATACTTGCACCGGCAATCAGGCTACCGGCGAACAGCCCGACCTCGCCGAAGGCACTGCGCAAAATGATCCCGGCAGCCAACGTCAACAGAATCCCCAGCACCACGCGCTCAGCACCGAAGCGCCGCGCCAGGATCGGCGCCATCGGTGCGAACAGGCCCAGGCACAGCACCGGCAAGGTGGTCAGCAAACCGGCCTTGGCTGCCGACAACCCCAGGCTCTGGGAGACTTCAGCCAGCAACGGCGACATGCTCGACAATGCCGGGCGCAGGTTCAGCGCCACCAGAATCAGGCCCAGCAGTAACAGCCACGGCCGCGCAACGACCGGCGGGGTGTGCTGCACCAGGTCGTCATCGGCTTCGGCGTCGATTAATAACTCTTCGAGTTCAGTGAGTCGTTTGGTTTCAAGGTTCATTGATCAACTGCCGGCAGAGGGATTTGGCGCGTTCCGGATCTTGCTGTTCCACGGCGTCGAGCAGGGCGATGTGCAGATCAAACACGGCCTGGCGACGCGGTGAAATGTTCAGGGTCTGGCGCAACTGGGCGGCGACGACGGCAGAGAAGTACTGGTACAGCTCGCTCAAGGCCGGGTTGTGCGCCGCGTCCACCAAGTGCTTGTGGAACACCAGGTCGGCGCTGATATAAGCCTCCAGGTCGCCGTGATACAGCTCGGCGCTGGCCTTGAGTGCGTCACGCATCGCACTCAGATCAGCCTCGGTACGGCGCACCGCCGCAAGCCCGATGGCCTCCACTTCGAGAATCTGCCGGGTCTCCTGCGCCTGCTCCAGGGTGCAATGGGACAACGCCCGCATTGCGCCCAGCGGATCGGTCATCGAGCGCAAATAACTGCCGTCGCCCTGACGAATGTCGATCAAGCCGGAAAACGCCAATACGCGCATGGCCTCGCGCACGGTATTGCGGCTGATGCCCAGCTCGGCAGACAGCTCGGGCTCGGTGGGCAGGCGCTCGCCGATGGCCCATTTGCCTTCAGTGATGCGCCGACGCAACTGCTCCAGGGCCTGATCGACCAGCGAGCGTTTGATCAAGGGGGCGATGTCTGTCATGGATTTTGCGCTTTCGTCCAATCATAGGATGAATTTTCCTACAGCCTATTCGGACTTGCCTACAAAGGCAACGCACTAGGGTTTTGAGGCAGCAGAAGGAACTGAATTTTCGATTGGTAAAATTACCCTTAGAGGGTAATTATTGGACTTGGGTGTCTTATGGAAAAGTACACACCTCATTACGATCTGGCGGTGATAAAAGCGGATGTCATCAGGTTGGGCGAGAGAGCATTTACGGCCAGCGCGCGCGAGGGGGCACGACAACTTGAATTGAGCATCGGCCAGATGCGGCTTGTGATCTGCGCCCTTGAGCATCGTATGTTGTACAAATCGATGACGACCTATTCAGACCACCGGGTGTGGCAGGACGTCTATTTGATCAAAATTTACGGTACGGAGATTTACATCAAAGTGACTTACCGCCCTAGCGGTGGGGCTCCCGTAATCTCCTTTAAGGAGAACACCTTATGAAAACCCAGCAATGTATGAGCTGCGGATCTCATGACGCAATGCAGCATTTCGAAGGACGTACCTTCACGATCAACACTCGCGGCATGACCCGCGATATTCCAGGCATTGCGGGCTGGGAATGCCAGGCCTGCAAGGAAATCGAATTCGATCACGACGACGACAGCGCAGAGCGTTATTCCGACGCCAGTGACCAATTGTTGATCGACGCGAGGAAAATCATTGCCGCCGAAATGAAGCGGATCCGCCGAAAACTGCACCTGACGCAAAAGGAAGCGGTGAAAACATTGATCGGCCGCGGGCACAATGCATTTTCCCGCTATGAAAGGGCTGAGATTTTTCCGCCCGAGCCGCTGCTCACACTGATGCGCCTGCTGGATAAACATCCGCACCTGCTGGCCGAGATAGAAACCCTCAATGTCGGCGAAGACCTGAACCAATTGCTTATTGCACAAGACGCGCAACAGCTCGCAAACAAAGCCTCAGCATAAAACCAGCAGGCAAAAATAAACCCGGCACCAGGCCGGGTTTATCGTTTCAAACATCGATCAATGCAAAATCTGGCTCAAGAACAACTTGGTCCGATCATTCTGCGGGTTGTCGAAGAAGTCATTCGGCGCCGCCTGTTCGACGATCTCGCCCTTGTCCATGAAGATCACGCGGTTGGCCACGGTGCGGGCAAAGCCCATTTCGTGGGTCACGCACAACATGGTCATGCCGTCTTCGGCCAGACCGATCATGGTGTCCAGCACCTCTTTCACCATTTCCGGATCGAGTGCCGACGTCGGCTCATCGAACAGCATGATCTTGGGCTTCATGCACAGCGCACGGGCAATCGCCACGCGCTGTTGCTGGCCGCCGGAGAGTTGGCCTGGAAACTTGTGGGCCTGCTCCGGAATACGCACGCGCTCCAGGTAATGCATGGCAATTTCTTCAGCCTTGCGCTTGGGCATCTTGCGCACCCACATCGGCGCCAGCGTGCAGTTCTGCAGGATGGTCAGGTGCGGGAACAGGTTGAAGTGCTGGAACACCATGCCGACTTCGCGGCGGATCGCTTCGATCTGCTTGAGGTCGTTGGTCAGTTCCACGCCATCGACCACGATGCGGCCTTGCTGATGCTCTTCCAGACGGTTGAGGCAGCGGATGGTGGTGGACTTGCCCGAACCCGACGGGCCGCACAGCACGATACGCTCGCCCTGCTTGACGTTGAGGTTGATGTCTTTCAACACGTGGAACTGGCCGTACCACTTGTTGACGCCCTGCATCTGGATAATGCCTTCAGGGCTCACAGGCTGTTTGATCGCTTCGCTCATAACAACAACTCCTAACGCTTGTGGCCTGTGTCGAGCTTGTGTTCCAAATGAATGGAATAGCGCGACATACCAAAACAGAAAATCCAGAACACCAGGGCGGCGAACACGTAGCCTTCAGTGGCCATGCCCAACCATTTCGGGTCGGCGGCGGCTTGCTTGACGCTGTTGAGCAGGTCGAACAGGCCAATGATGATCACCAGACTGGTGTCCTTGAACAGCGCGATAAACGTGTTGACGATGCCGGGAATCACCAGCTTCAGGGCTTGCGGCAGAATCACCAGGCCCATGCTGCGCCAGTAACCCAGGCCCATCGCCGCAGCGGCTTCGTACTGCCCCTTGGGAATCGCCTGCAAACCACCACGCACCACTTCCGCCACGTAGGCCGACTGGAACAGGATCACGCCGATCAGCGCCCGCAGCAGTTTGTCGATGCCCATGCCTTCGGGCAGGAACAGCGGCAGCATCACCGAGGACATGAACAGCACGGTGATCAACGGCACGCCGCGCCAGAACTCGATGAAGGTCACGCACACCACTCGAATCGCCGGCATGTTCGAACGCCGCCCCAACGCCAGCACAATGCCCAGCGGCAACGCGCCGGCAATACCGACGGTGGCAATGACCAGGGTCAGCATCAGGCCGCCCCACTGGCTGGTGGCTACGTTGGTCAGGCCAAAGATGCCACCGTGCAGCAGGAAGTACGCAATGATCGGGTACAGCACCAGAAAGCTCAGGCCGTAGACCGCCTTGCGTTGAAAACGCGAGATGAACAACGGCGCCACGCCGACGATGGCCAGCCACACGGTCAGGTCCACACGCCAGCGCAGGTCGCCGGGGTAGTAGCCGTACATGAACTGCCCAAAACGCTGTTGGATAAACACCCAGCAGGCGCCCTCTTTGGTGCAGTCTGCGCGCGTGGTCCCGACCCAGTTCGCGTCCAGAATCGCCCAGTGCAGGATTGGCGGCACGATCAGGTAGATCAGGTAAAACGCCAACAAGGTCAGCAAGGTGTTCAGCCAGCTGGAAAACAGATTGGCGCGCATCCATGCCATCGGCCCGAAGACTTTGTTCGGCGGCGGCATATCAGGTTTGAAAGTATGCGAAGTCATGTGCGTTTCCTCACCGCTCGATCAGCGCAATGCGCTTGTTGTACCAGTTCATCAGCAGGGAAATGCTGATGCTGATCGCCAGGTACACGCTCATGGTGATGGCAATAACCTCGATGGCCTGGCCGGTCTGGTTGAGCACCGTACCGGCAAACAGCGACACCATTTCCGGGTAGCCGATACCGGCGGCCAACGACGAGTTCTTCGCCAGGTTCAGGTATTGGCTGGTCAGCGGCGGAATGATCACCCGCAGGGCTTGCGGAATGATGACCTTGCGCAGCGTCGGCCCAGGGCGCAGGCCCAGGGAGCGCGCGGCTTCGGTCTGGCCGTGGCTGACGGACTTGATGCCCGAACGCACGATCTCGGCAATAAACGCCGCCGTGTAGACGGTAAGCGCCAGGGTCAATGCCAGCAGTTCGGGGATCAGTACCCAGCCGCCCACGAAGTTGAAGCCTTGCAGCTTGGGCATTTCCCAATGCAGTGGCGCGCCGAAGATCAGGGCGCACAGCGCCGGGATCAGAATGAACAACGCCAGACCCGCCCAGAACTTATGGAAGGGTACGCCGGTGGCTTCAAAGCGCTTGTTGGCCCAGCGAGCCATCAGCACGATTGCCACGATGGCGACCACGACGCTGACCACAAACGGCCAGAAACCGTCGGCGGCAATCGCTGCCGGCATGTTCAGGCCACGGCTGCTGACAAAGAACGTGTCACCAAAGTTATGGCTGTTGCGCGGCCCCGGCATGGTCAGGAACACCGCGAAGTACCAGAACAGGATCTGCAACAGCGGTGGGATGTTGCGGAAGACTTCCACATACACCGTCGCCAGTTTGTTGATCATCCAGTTGGGCGACAAACGCGCCACGCCGATGATGAAGCCGAGCAGGGTCGCCAGGACCACACCGATCACGGTCACCAGCAAGGTGTTGAGCAGACCGATCACAAAGACGCGGGCATAGCTGTCCGATTCGGTGTAGTCGATCAAGTGCTGAGCGATGCCGAAGCCGGCACTGCGCTCAAGAAAGTCGAACCCCGAGGTAATGCCCCGGTGTTGAAGGTTGGTCTGTGTATTGTTGAAGAGGTACCAGCCCAGCGCGACGACCGCCACAATCGTGATGATCTGGAAGAGCCACGCACGCACTTTGGGATCGCTGAAGCTGAGCTTCTGCTTGGGTGCGCCGATTTGATTTTGCATGAAGTGCCCCGCAAATAATGGAACAGAACATCACCCGGTGGTTGGCCCACCGGGTGATAGAACCATCAGCGATCAGCGCACAGGGGGTGCGTATTGAATGCCACCGTTGGTCCACAGTGCGTTCAAGCCACGGTCGATTTCCAGTGGTGTGCTTTTGCCGAGGTTTTTCTCGAACACTTCACCGTAGTTACCGACCTGCTTGACGATCTGGACAACCCAATCTTTCTTCACTTTCAGGTCTTTGCCGTATTCGCCGTCAGCACCCAGCAGACGCGCAACGTCCGGGTTCTTGGTGGACTTGGCTTCAGCTTCGACGTTTTTCGAAGTGATACCGGCTTCTTCAGCGTTGAGCATGGCGTAGCCAACCCAGCGCACGATGGCCAGCCACTCGTCGTCGCCGTTACGCACGACCGGGCCCAGTGGCTCTTTGGAAATGGTTTCCGGCAGCACCACGTAGTCTTTCGGCGAGGCCAGCTTGCTGCGCTGTGCGTAGAGCTGGGACTTGTCGGAGGTCAGCACGTCGCAACGACCGGATTCCAGCGACTTGGCGCTTTCATCGGAGGTGTCGAAGGTGATCGGGGTGTATTTGAGGTTGTTGGCGCGGAAGTAGTCCGACACGTTCAGCTCAGTGGTGGTACCGGCCTGGATGCAGATGGTTGCACCGTCCAGTTCCTTGGCACTTTTCACGCCGAGCTTGTTGTTAACCAGGAAGCCAACACCGTCGTAGTAGGTGATGAAGCCCGGGAATTTCAGGCCCATGCCGGCATCGCGAGAGCTGGTCATGGTGGTGTTGCGCGACAGGATGTCGACTTCGCCGGATTGAAGCGCGGTGAAACGCTCCTTGGCGTTCAACTGGCTGAATTTGACCTTGGTCGCATCACCGAAAACGGCAGCGGCCACAGCGCGGCAAACGTCAGCGTCGATCCCCAGGATCTTGCCGCTGGCATCCGGCACCGAGAAACCCGGCAGGCCGTCACTCACGCCACATTGCACGAAGCCTTTCTTCTGCACAGCGTCCAGGGTTGCGCCGGCTTGGGCGAAACCACTGACACCCAATACGGCGGCCGCGCACACGATGGCCAGGGTGGATTTCAATACCTTCATTCAAACCTCCAGTTTTGCTCTTGTTGTGTCGGAGCTCGAACCTCAGCGCACCCTTATGAGGCGATATCGACCCGTGTTGGCTTTTTTTAGGGTCAAGCGGCATGAAGTTGTCGCAGTAATTCCAGTTGCTATCCCCCAAGCGGCAGTCACTGATAGTGTTACCGTCGTGAGTTAGTCCTGACATCGACCTACACATAGCAAGGCCCGTACCAGAGTGGTGGCTGAGTCGTTTCAGCCCATGGTCAATAGGAAAAGATTCAACCTTGCGACATTCTCTTAACAGATCAACCCGTCACGCACCGTTCCGACGCACCCAATCGGAGCGCACGCACATTAATGGAGCAGACATGACCGAACCCTTGATTCTTCAGCCCGCCAAGCCCGCAGACGCCTGCGTAATCTGGTTGCATGGCCTGGGTGCCGATCGCTACGACTTCCTGCCGGTGGCCGAGGCGCTGCAGGAAAAATTGTTGACCACCCGCTTTGTGTTGCCTCAGGCGCCGACGCGTGCGGTGACCATCAATGGCGGCTACGAGATGCCCAGTTGGTACGACATCAAGGCCATGAGCCCGGCCCGTTCGATCAGCCTGGAAGAGCTGGAAGCCTCCACCACCATGGTCACGGACTTGATCGAGGAGCAGAAGAGAACCGGAATAGACGCCTCGCGTATTTTCCTTGCCGGTTTTTCCCAGGGTGGCGCCGTGGTATTCCATACCGCTTTCCTGAAATGGCAGGGCCCGCTGGGCGGCGTCATTGCCCTCTCCACCTACGCGCCCACCTTTGGCGATGAGCTGCAATTGTCCGCCAGCCAACAACGCATTCCCGCGCTGTGCCTGCACGGCCAGTACGATGATGTGGTGCAGAACGCCATGGGCCGCAGCGCCTACGAGCATTTGAAGAGCCGTGGTGTCACCGTGACATGGCAGGAATACCCAATGGGGCACGAAGTGTTACCCCAGGAGATACACGACATCGGAACCTGGCTGACCGCTCGCCTGGGCTGAAAACCGCACATTATGTAGCCGTGTGACCAACGCACTACGCCGCGCCCGATTCTTGCATTACACTGGCCGGCGTACATTCCTTAACCAATTAATGAGATGACCGTGCTCAAAGCACTTAAGAAGATGTTCGGCAAAAGCGAGGCTGAGCCGCTCGCGCCTGTTCCCAGTGCTCCTGTCCCCTCATCCGGCAGCCGCAATGACGGTAAACAGCCAGACCGGACCGCACCTGTTGCCTCACCGAAGAAGCCACCGGTGATCGCGCCTGAACCGGCAAAATCCGCCGAGGCCGAGCCTGCACCTGCGCCCAAGGCACCCCGCCGCGAACGCGCGCCCAAAGCGCCCGTGATTGCGTGGAAACTTGAAGACTTCGTCGTCGAGCCACAGGAAGGCAAAACCCGCTTCCACGATTTCAAACTGGCGCCGGAACTGATGCACGCCATTCAGGACCTGGGGTTCCCGTACTGCACGCCGATCCAGGCGCAGGTGCTGGGTTTCACCCTCGCCGGCAAAGACGCCATCGGCCGCGCGCAGACCGGCACCGGCAAGACCGCCGCGTTCCTGATCTCGATCATCACCCAGCTGCTGCAAACGCCGCCGCCCAAAGAACGCTACATGGGTGAACCGCGCGCACTGATCATCGCGCCGACCCGCGAGCTGGTGGTACAGATCGCCAAGGACGCCGCCGACCTGACCAAGTACACCGGCCTCAACGTCATGACGTTCGTGGGCGGCATGGACTTCGACAAGCAGCTCAAGCACCTCGAAGCTCGCCATTGCGACATCCTGGTTGCCACCCCGGGCCGCCTGCTCGACTTCAACCAGCGTGGCGATGTGCACCTGGACATGGTCGAAGTGATGGTGCTGGACGAAGCCGACCGCATGCTCGACATGGGCTTCATCCCGCAAGTGCGTCAGATCATTCGCCAGACCCCGCCGAAAAACGAGCGCCAGACGCTGCTGTTCTCCGCGACCTTCACCGAAGACGTGATGAACCTCGCCAAGCAGTGGACCACCGACCCGTCCATCGTCGAGATCGAGGCACTGAACGTTGCCAGCGAAAACGTCGAACAGCACATCTACGCCGTGGCCGGCGCCGACAAGTACAAGCTGCTTTACAACCTGATCAATGACAACGGTTGGGAGCGCGTGATGGTGTTTGCCAACCGCAAGGACGAAGTGCGCCGCATCGAAGAACGCCTGGTACGCGATGGCGTCAACGCCGCGCAACTGTCGGGCGACGTGCCGCAGCACAAGCGCATCAAGACCCTGGAAGGCTTTCGCGAAGGCAAGATTCGCGTGCTGGTGGCCACCGACGTGGCCGGGCGCGGGATTCACATCGACGGCATCAGCCACGTGATCAACTTCACTCTGCCGGAAGTGCCGGACGACTACGTCCACCGCATTGGCCGTACCGGGCGTGCCGGGGCTGCGGGCGTGTCGATCAGCTTTGCAGGCGAGGATGACTCGTATCAGTTGCCTTCGATCGAGACGTTGCTGGGCCGCAAGATCAGCTGCGAGACGCCGCCAACGCATTTGCTGCGCGCTGTGGAACGTAAACGCCCTCAAGCCTGAAACGCGGTTAAAAATGTGGGAGCGGGCTTGCTCGCGAATGCGGTCTGTCAGTTAAAGATGTACTGACTGATACACCGCATTCGCGAGCAAGCCCGCTCCCACATTTGGATCTCCATCTATTTCCAGCGATCCGCCGCCGCGTGATCACTGCCCCGCCCTTCCACCCAGCGCGGCCCTTCAGGCGTGTTTTCCTTTTTCCAGAACGGCGCCCGCGTCTTCAGGTAGTCCATCACAAACGCACAGGCCTCAAACGCGGCCTGGCGATGCGCGCTGGCGGCAGCCACAAACACAATCGGCTCGCCCGGTTCAAGCGCGCCGATCCGGTGCAGCACTTCCAGCTTGAGCAATGGCCAACGCTGTTCGGCCTCGACCGTTATCTTGGCCAAGGCTTTTTCGGTCATGCCCGGATAGTGCTCAAGAAACATCCCCGACACGTCGCGACCATCATTGAAGTCGCGCACATAGCCGACAAAACTCACCACCGCGCCGACGCCGACATTGGCTGCGTGCATCGCATTGACTTCGAAGCCCGGATCAAACGCCTCGGCCTGTACGCGAATGGCCATGCTCAGCCTCCCGTCACGGGCGGGAAAAACGCCACTTCGTCGCCGGCCTGTACCGGCTCATCAAGGCCGCACAGTTCTTCGTTACGCGCGCACATCAAGCTGGACTCATTGAGCACGGCAAACTCCGGGTCATTGGCCAACGCGAGGCGCACCGCATCGACGGTGGCGAAATCGCCTTCCATCTCCAGCGAATCAAAGCCCACCGCTTCGGCGTAGCGGGCAAAAAACAATACGTTGATGCTCATGCCTGGTCCGCCTTGAAATGCCCGCTTTTGCCGCCAAGCTTTTCCAGCAGGCGAATACTTTCGATGGTCATGCCGCGGTCCACGGCCTTGCACATGTCGTAGATCGTCAGCGCCGCGACGCTGGCGGCGGTCAGCGCCTCCATCTCCACGCCGGTCTGGCCGCTGAGCTTGCAGCGCGCAAGGATATGCACGGCGTCTACGCCGTCGGCGCGCAGCTCAACCTTTACACCGGTCAACATCAGCGGGTGGCACAGCGGAATCAGATCACTGGTTTTTTTCGCCGCCTGGATCCCGGCAATACGGGCCACGGCAAACACGTCGCCCTTGGGGTGGGCGCCGTCGACAATCATTTTCAGGGTGTCGGGCAGCATGCGCACCCGCGCTTCGGCCACGGCCTCGCGGAACGTCACGGCTTTGTCAGTGACGTCGACCATGTGGGCGCGACCTTGGGAATCGAGATGAGTCAGCACAGGGATACTCCTGATCAGGAGCGGCAATTGTAAACCCGTGAGTCAAATTTGCGCAGGGCTGTTTATCCCATGAATAAAGGGGCGCAATGCGCCCCTTTATGCAGGACAACACCAGGTTAGAAGCGGAAGGTGAATCCGGCATTGATCCCGTTGTTGTTACCGCGGTTGGACAGCAAACCGCTGTAGTTCAAGGACACCAGCGTGTCCTTGGTCAAGGCCATTTCCGCGCTGGCCTTGATCACCGCGCCATCACGCGCCACGGGTACGCTGTTGACAGCGAAGGCGGTGTCGCTGCCGGCAAACTTCAGCGAGGCGTCACGATCGGTGTCGCCAAACTGATGCTCCCAACCCAGCTCGCCGCGCAAGGTGACGGCCGAGGTCGAGCTGACCGGCAATTGGGTATGCGCGCGCAGGCCCAGGGTGGACAGCGTGGCGTCCTGGCTTTGCTTGCTGGCATGCAAAGCGGCGGCGCCGCCCTTCTCCTTGAACGAATCACTCTGGTAGTTCAGGTACGTCAGGTTGGCGAAGGGTTCGAACAGGTTCCATTGGGTGTAGCCGATCTCGGCAAACACCTGGTCGGTCCGTGCGTTGTAGTCAGCCTTGTCGTAGTCCGACTGGTTGGCGTAAGCCACGCGGCGCGAAGTGTCCAGGCGATGCCAGGTGGTGGCGCCGCCCAAGCGCAGGGCAATCGCCTCGAAGCGTTTGCCGCCATAGACCGACAGGTGATAGTTGTCGCTGTCCGCCGAAGCCGACTCACCATTGAGATGGCTCTGGGTGTAGCCGGTCGCAGCGCCCACACGCCAGCCGTCGCCAACCTCGGTGTCCAGCCCCAGCAGCACACCACTGGTGGACGAGGAATAACCGCTGGCATTGTTGTCGCCGCTGACGTTGTTACGACCACCCAACAGTTGCACCCAGCCGCCATTGTCGCGAGCGTCGATCTGCGCGCTGGAGTCCAATGACTGAGCCTGTTGCAGCCGGCCGTTGACCGCCTCACGAAGGTAGCGGCTGTCAGCCATTTGCGCTGCCGCCACATCCGAATGCAGTTGCCCTGACAGCTGCTTGAACGCCGCCTGCGCCTGGGCTGCCGAGTCTGAAGCGAGCAGGCTTTCATACACTGGGCTACCCGCGCCCAATGCCTCGGCCGCCGTCGCCACGGCGCGCTCGTTACGGGTTTGCGCAACGCTGGCAAAGGTCGTCTGGTTGCGTTCTACGGCCAGGGTCAGCGCGTTAGGCTGGTAATTGAGTTGAGTCCCGATGAACAGATAATTAGGCGAGATCGCCGCAAACTGTCCGTTGATACCCTGGGTGGCGGTGAGGATGTTGAACGGCTGGCCCAACAGGCTACGCGCCTCGGTGGCGGACAACAGGTTAGGGCTGTTCTCCAGAGACACGGTCACAACACCGCCATTGAGGGTGGCGACGCCGCTGCTCTGGATCTGGTCGCTTCGCCCGTTGGGGCCGACTTCGACGGCATACACCGAGCCCGGGTTGAAGGTCACGTCGCCCGTGTGCAGCGTGCCAATCGAGTGACCCGGTGCCACACGGCCACCGCTGTTGACGGTCAAGGCACCCACCGTGCCGTTACCGGCCAGTGTGCCGCCCAGCGTGGTCATCACGCCGTTATCGGCATTGCGCGTGCCCACAGCGCTGCCATCCACGGTTACGGCGGACGTCAATGAACCGTCCACCGACAGCTTGCCGCCGCGCACCCACGTGCTGCCGGAGTAGGTGTTCTGGCCTTCCAGCACCAGTTCGCCGTCGCCGGACTTGGCCAGACTGCCGACATAGGTGGTGCCGGTGAGCAAGTCTTTGCCACGGGCCAGCGTTGCCTGTTCGCGCGCATGGCCGATTTCGTATTCAAACTGATCATCGTCAGAGGCATTCGCCGGCAAACCGTTGAGCCAACCTTTTTGTTGCTGGGTGGCCGCCCAGGTCGCCTGCTCGGTGGCGTCCTCTACACGGCGGGCGCGAATGGCTTCATCGGAAATCGGGTTAGCCCAGATATCGCGTGTGCCGGTAGGCAATGCCACCGCCACCGACCCCAGGAACTGCCCCGGCCCCTGCATGGCTTTTTGCAGGTTGGGCAAGCCCCAACCGCTGACCACGCCGGGCACTTGCGGGGTGCCTGGCGCGGCATCGTGCACCGGTTGCAGGTTGTCGTAGGTGCGACCGCCAGTCAGGGTGCCCACGGGCGTGTCCGGACCGTCCGGCGCTTGCAGGCTGGAGGTGGTCAGCAACACATCACGGGCCTGGCTGGCGGTCATGTAAGGGAAGCGCTGGATCACCAGCGCCAACGCCCCGGAGACGCTCGGTGCTGCGGCCGATGTACCGTTGGCATTCGGGATGATTTCACCTTCTGGCCCGGTGGACGGAATCCCCGAGACGCCCATCACGCACCACCACTTGGAGGTGCCGCAACGGTTGTAGACCTGCGCGCTGGTCTCGTCGTAACCGGTGATCGAGAGGAATTTTCCTTCGATGTCCGGCTTGAAAAACGGCAGGTTGGCGTTGGTGTCCGGGTTGGCGCCGTGGCTGTCGTTACCCGCCGAGATGATCTGGATAAAGGTGTTTTGCCGCGCCGCGTCGGCCATGGCGTCCATCCAGGTTTTCTGCCCGGCGTGGGCCTTGTCCCAGAACGGGCGATAGGCAGCCTTCATGTCGCGCAAATTGTCCGCCGCACTGTCGCCGACATCGCCGAAGTGGTTTTCTACGTCGTTGCGCGAGTTCTGCCCCCAGCTCTGGTTGACGATCGACACATTCTTCGCGGCCAGCGCGTTGTAGCTGGCCATGAACGCGTTGTAGTCCAGATCGTTGGAGCCCTGGAAGCGGTTGTCGTCGGTGCCGCCGGTATTGGCGACAAAAATATTCGCGTCAAACGCGATGCCGTGCATGCCGGTGCCATTGCGGCTGGCGCCGAGTACACCGGACATTTCCGTACCGTGGCCGTCGTTGATGGTGGGGTCGTACTCACCGGAAATACTGAAGTGCTCGCCTTTTTGAAACTCGCCGTCCGGGGTGTCGTGGAGATAGCGCGGGTGGGTGGCGTAGTAATCGCCGGTGGACGTCACCGCCTGCACGCGGTCCTGGCCCTGGGCATTCTTGCCCTGGAACTCGAAGTGCTCGGTGAGAATGCCCGAGTCCAGCACGCCCACGTTCACACCTTTGCCGGTCATGCCCAAGGCATAGGCGTAGTACGCGTTGGTGCGATCCAGGCCGGAGTTGACCAGGGCTTCGGGGGTTTTCCAGGTTTGCGCGTTGGCGCTCCAGTCACGGGTAGCGGCGGCCCAGGATTGGCCTGCGTTCAGCTGCGCGCTGAGGTTGCTGCTGACGCCCGGCTCTACATAGGTGTAGGGCTTGGCAGCCGGCAGGTTGGCGAGGATGGCCTTGGAAAAATCGAGAATATTGGTGGTGTAACGTCCGCTGTTGCTGAAGAGCCGGCTGCGGTAGTAATCCAACCGCGAGGCGTAGTCCAGCGGGCGCTTGGTGTCGCCGAGCATGGCGCCGATGGTCAGGTTTTCGGGTTGCAGCTCGTAGTTTTGCTTGAGAGCTGAATCGAACTTGCCGGACTGTGCGGCGAAGTCCTTGGCGGCCAGATCGACGATGTCCGCGTAACCAAAGCGCAGGTTCTTGTAGACATCGGTGTTGGGGCCAAACGATGCCACGGCTTTCCTGAAGGCCGACTCCAACACCTGGGCGGTGTAGGGGTTGCTGTCATCTGCCCAGGCCATTGGGCCCTGACCCAGCCATAAGGCCAGGCCGAGTGCGATGGGCGTGAGAGGTATCGACCTGAAACCTGAGGCGCGCTTACGTTGAGACAAAGTGGAGCCATTACCTGCTACTTCCATGTTCCTTTCCCTTTGGATATGTGCGTCGTCAATGAGCGATGTATCGGGCTTTTTGTAATAGGCAGGGTCACGCAGAAAACCCACACGGGTCTTCGAAACGTCGTCGAATCAATGAGGTGGATTTCCGACGGGGGTCACGCAATGTTCTTATGGTTTTTGCGGCGAGAAAAAATGTAACAAAATAATTACAAAGTCCACAAGCACCCACGGCGCTAAATCGCAGGCAAATGTCGCACATAACAAAAACCCCGGATTTCGTGAGAAATCCGGGGTGGTTCGTGGCATTTAGCCACCAACTACGACAGGGTCATGTTTTTACAGGTGGGACTCGGCGTACTCGGCCAGGATCGAACGAGGCACCCCTTGCAGCGCGATATGCACACCGTTCGGGAAGTCCTTGAACCGTTCCGTCAGGTAAGTCAGCCCGGAGCTGGTCGCGGACAGGTAAGGCGTGTCGATCTGTGCCAGGTTGCCCAGGCACACCACTTTGGAACCGGCGCCGGCGCGCGTGATGATGGTTTTCATCTGGTGCGGCGTAAGGTTCTGGCATTCATCGATCAAAATCAGGCTTTGCTGGAAGCTGCGACCTCGTATGTAGTTGAGGGATTTGAACTGCAACGGCACTTTGCTGAGGATGTAATCGACGCTGCCATGAGTGTTTTCGTCATCCATGTGCAAGGCTTCGAGGTTGTCGGTGATCGCGCCCAGCCACGGCTCCATTTTTTCTGCTTCGGTGCCGGGCAGGAAGCCAATTTCCTGGTCCAGGCCCTGCACACTGCGGGTGGCGATGATGCGGCGATAGCGCTTGGTCACCATGGTCTGCTCGATGGCGGCGGCCAGGGCGAGGATGGTTTTCCCCGAACCTGCGGCGCCGGTCAGGTTGACCAGGTGGATGTCCGGGTCGAGCAGCGCATACAGCGCCAGGCTCTGGTAAATGTCACGCGGTTTCAGGCCCCAGGCTTCCTGGTGCAACAGGGGTTCCTGATGCAGGTCGAGAATCAGCAGTTTGTCGACCTGGATTTCTTTGATCCAGCCCACAAACCCCTGTTCGTCGATGATGAATTCATTGATATGCACGGCCGGCAGGTTGTCGGTCAGCTGTACCTGGTGCCAGGTGCGGCCGTGGTCCTGACGGGTTTCAACTTTGCTGACGCGGTCCCAGAACGAGCCGGTCATGGTGTGATAACCGCGCGACAACATCGACACGTCGTCGACGAGTTGGTCGGTACTGTAGTCCTCGGCAGCGATCCCACACGCTCGTGCCTTGAGGCGCATATTGATGTCTTTGGTCACCAGCACCAGGCGCAAGTCCTTGTCACGCGCGTGCAGGTCGATCAATTGGTTGATGATTTTATTGTCGTTCAGGTTTTCCGGCAGCAGGCTGTTGGGCTCGCTGCGCTTGTTCATCAGGATCGACAACAAGCCCTTGGGCCCGCTTTTGCCACGCTGGATCGGCACGCCAACTTCAACGTCCTCGGGCGAGGCTTCGCCCAGGGTCTTGTCGATCAGGCGAATGGCTTGGCGGCATTCAGCGGCAACGCTGTGGTGGCCACTTTTGAGTTTGTCGAGCTCCTCAAGCACGATCATGGGGATGGCGACGTGGTGTTCTTCGAAGTTAAGCAGTGCGTTTGGATCGTGAATCAATACGTTGGTATCAAGCACATAAAGGATTGGCTGGTCGGAAGAAGGGTTACGTCCATGATCATCCATACTCGGTCACCTTTGTGGGAGCCAGTCGACGCAATACCACAACAGTGCTGCGCCTCGATTCGACCACCGACTGCACCGTAGTGACGTCAAGTGCAGTGCCCACATGAGGAGTCTTGGAAGACGCCACCTGTGTTGCAGGTTTCGGCGATCTGACTTCGTAATACCGCAAAAGCGATGACAGGAAAAAGCACTTTGACGCTTTTTTGAAGTTTATTTTTCAGGATGACGAATAGCACTAGCCGAGTGCCAGCCACCCCGTTAAAGTCGGAAGTCCGCCTGCATCGAAATGTCGCACAAAATCACCCCAAAAACGCCTCATCCCCAACAGGGCCGGGCACTTGCGCTTTTTCAGCGAAACGCCTCCCGGCAGTCCTGCCAACCCAGCCCACTTTGCGCCGTTGCCTGCAGCAACATCGGCAACGCGACCCGTGCCTTGTCCTGGGTGTCGTGAAACACAATTACGCCTTTGCGCCACAGCAACATCAATGTCAGCACCCGCTGCGCGGACTCATCAGCCTTGAGTTTGCCCGGTTCGTCCTGGGAATCGATGTCCCACAGCGCCACCTGTAAACCTTGCGCCTGGAAAAAGCCCTGGCTGTCGGCGCGACGCTGGCCATAGGGCGGGCGAAACAGCGGCACGTAGTTTTCCGGCATCAGGTTCTGCGCCAGCGCAGCACTGCGGGTGATCGAGCTTTGCCAGTCGACCCAATGGCTGTGGGACCGGTACTGCCAACCCTGGGTGCCTACGCACTGGCCTTGGTACAGCGCCTGCACATCGGCGGCGGAACTGCGCTCCATACGGGTTTGCAGGCTGCTGCCGAGGGCGAAGAAAGTGGCGTTCAACTTTTGCTTGCGCAGGTAGTCGGTGAGCCAGTCGGTATTGCCGCTGACCGGCGCAGGGCCGCCGTCGAAGGTCAGCAGGAACAGGCGGTCGTTGAGTTCATCGCCATTGCGTTCGTGGTCGCCGAAACGCAGGACTTCACTGCTGATTTGTGGGAACAGTGCGGCTTTGCGCAGCAGTTCGTCGAGGTAGCGTTCGTGGAAATTGTGGCTGGGGTTGGCCCAGCCTATATAGAAGGAGTTGTCGCTGACCTGGAATTTGCCGGCTTGCTCGCGCAGGTCGTCCATGCTGTCGACCAGGTAGCAGAATGAGGCGTCTTCTTCGCAGCTTTGTTGGGCAAAGGTGTAGTTTTCCAGCAGGCGCAGCCAGAGCTGGCGGCGCAGGTCGTCGATGGCGGCCAGGTTGATGATCTTCAGGCCCAGGCGTTGTTTGAGCGCGGCTTCGTCCTGGGCTTCGCTGGCGATTAAGCTGTGGGCGAACATCAGGATCTCGGCGCGTGAAGCGACATCGAACAGCGCGGGGCTGCTGAGCTTTTCGGGCCAGGTGGTGCGGTCCAGGCTGGCTACGTCAACCGGCGCCGCCTGGGCGCCCAGGCACAGCAAACAAGCTGACAGTAAAAACGCAATTCGCACACGGGGTCTCCCTTTCCAGAGTTGTCGGGCACTATAGCCGATCGCCTGGGCTGGGTTATTGGGTTGGTGGGTATATCCGTTATATGGGTGATGGCCGAGATGGAAGCCGAACTCAATCGAATGTGGGAGCGGGCTTGCCTGCGAGGGCATCAACCCGGTGTACCTGATTGACCGAGTTGTCTGCATCGCAGGCAAGCCAGCTCCCACAGAAAAGCCAAACACTGCGGTGCTGGCAGTTGAACTCGGTCAACGTGTGGGAGCCCAGGGCATCAGGTAGAGGTGTGTTGCTGTGCGCTTGATCCGCTTCTACCACTCAGGTCGGCTACCAAGTCGCCGTGCTCTGCTTTTGATCTGACAGGCCCCGTCAACCACGCTGGCCGAACGCAGGCGAGGCGCCGAGTGGTGAGTGGTTACTTTTGGCTGGGCCGGCATGCCGGGCGTTTGCCAAAAGCGACCCGCTGTAAGCGCGCAACCACCAGCCGCCGTTACCGCGGCAACGGATATACACACCCCCACAGCAGCCCCCTATCACCATCATAGGTGGAGTCAAACCCCGCGACCCCCTAGAATCCCCCCCACGATTACAGGAGCCAACTTCATGCTGATGGTGATTTCCCCCGCCAAAACCCTCGACTTCGAGTCCAAGCCGGTCACCCCGCGCTTCACCCAGCCGCAATACCTGGACCACTCCCAGGCGCTGATCGAACAACTGCGTGAACTGAGCCCTGCCCAAATCAGCGACCTGATGCACGTCTCCGACAAGATCGGCGGCCTCAACGCCGCGCGTTTCGGCAGCTGGACCCCAGCCTTCACGCCAGAAAACGCCAAGCAGGCCTTGCTGGCCTTCAAGGGCGACGTCTACACCGGCCTCAACGCCGAGACCTTCAGCGACGCCGATTTCACCTACGCCCAGGACCACCTGCGCATGCTCTCGGGCCTGTACGGCCTGCTGCGCCCGCTGGACCTGATGATGCCGTACCGCCTCGAGATGGGCACCAAGCTGGCCAACGCCCGCGGCAAGGACCTCTACGCCTTCTGGGGCACCCGCATCAGCGAGTGGCTCAACGAAGCGCTTGCCGAACAAGGCGATGACGTGCTGCTCAACCTGGCCTCCAACGAGTACTTCTCGGCGGTCAAACGCACGGCGCTGAACGCGCGGATCATCAACACCGAGTTCAAGGACCTGAAAAACGGCCAGTACAAGATCATCAGCTTCTATGCCAAAAAAGCCCGCGGCATGATGAGCCGCTTTGTGATCCAAGAGCGCATCAACGATCCGGCCAAGCTCAAGCAGTTCGATCTGCAGGGCTATCGCTTCAACGCCGAGCAGTCCAAGCCGGACAACCTGGTGTTCTTGCGCGATCACGCACCGGAATAAAGCCGTACCCGCTCTAAAAAACACTGAAATCCAACTGTGGGAGCGGGCTTGCTCGCGAAGGCTGGTCGAGTCAGAACATCGGTTACTGACAGACCGCCTTCGCGAGCAAGCCCGCTCCCACATTTTTTTGTGCGCATTTCAGGCCCACAATCGTCATTAATCTGGCGCCAAAAAATATCCTGTCGCATTCCTAACGAATCTTTCACTCGACATTTCTGAATTTTTTTCGTAGTGGCACCACTTTTTTAAATCACTAGTGGCACAAAACTATCCCTTCGTGCCAACTACCTGTAACTACTGGCCCAAATAGCAAGTGCTATCAATATAGTACCAGTGCCATCTTTTCTAATATTTCAAGAAATTTCCGAAAACAGGATGAGTGGCCAGGAACTTCACCCTAAAGCACCGCTCATACCACCGGTAACGAAATTCTCTGTTGCTGTAAGAGATCACTTACATGGCGACCAACGGAAGTAGCAAAGTTGTCACATTTAACTTTGACTCAGGGGTCATATTACAAACCGATTAGTTAAGCGCGGCGATAAGGATGCATTGCCACCCACTATAAGGCCAAGGCTCAGCTTCCCCTAATGGGTCAGTGAGACAACCCAAGGCATTGATACTTAAAGGCTTACAGCCTCTATCAAGGCTCTGCGGCACTGGCGCCAGGCCCTTCTCCCAGGAAGGCCGGCTGCATTACAGGGCAAGCCCCAATAACAAGGCCACGTTTCGCACAACTTGAGTGCAATAGTTAGTCACTCGTTATTCAACATGCCTGTACGCGGCAAGTCGGCGTCTATTCGCCCAACTTTCGCGGCATCAGTGACGCTTGCAAACATGAACTCCGGCCATCTAATTGGCATGATTAATATCGTCTTCAATGACAAAGAGGTAAATGCGATGCGCATCAGCATATTTGGTTTGGGTTACGTTGGCGCAGTGTGTGCCGGTTGCCTGTCTGCCCGTGGCCACGAAGTGGTCGGCGTGGACATCTCCAAGGAAAAGATTGACCTGATCAATGCGGGCAAATCGCCAATCGTTGAACCGGGTCTGGGCGAACTGCTGAGCCAGGGTATCGAGACCGGGCGGCTGCGCGGCACGACCAATTTCGCCGAGGCCATCCGCGATACCGACTTGTCGATGATCTGCGTGGGCACGCCCAGCAAGAAAAACGGCGACCTGGAACTCAACTACATCGAATCGGTATGCCGCGAGATCGGTTTTGTCCTGCGTGACAAAACCACCCGCCACACCATCGTGGTCCGCAGCACCGTATTGCCGGGCACCGTGGCCAATGTGGTGATCCCGATCCTCGAAGACTGCTCCGGCAAGAAAGCCGGCGTCGACTTCGGTGTTGCGGTCAACCCGGAATTCCTGCGTGAATCCACCGCCATCGCCGACTACGACCTGCCACCGATGACCGTCATCGGCGAGTTCGACAAAGCCTCCGGCGATGTCCTGCAGTCGCTGTACGAGGAACTCGACGCACCGATCATCCGCAAGGACATCGCCGTTGCCGAAATGATCAAGTACACCTGCAACGTGTGGCACGCCACCAAGGTGACCTTCGCCAACGAAATCGGCAACATCGCCAAGGCCGTCGGCGTCGATGGTCGCGAAGTGATGGAAGTGGTCTGCCAGGACAAAACCCTCAACCTGTCCCAGTACTACATGCGCCCAGGCTTCGCGTTCGGCGGTTCGTGCCTGCCCAAGGACGTACGCGCCCTGACCTACCGCGCAGGCTCCCTGGACGTGGAAGCACCGCTGCTCAACTCGCTGATGCGCAGCAACGAATCCCAGGTGCAGAACGCCTTCGACATCGTCGAAAGCCACGACAAGCGCAAAGTCGCCCTGCTGGGCCTGAGCTTCAAGGCCGGCACCGATGACCTGCGTGAAAGCCCACTGGTGGAACTGGCAGAAATGCTGATCGGCAAGGGCTACGACCTGAGCATCTACGACAGCAACGTCGAATACGCCCGTGTTCACGGCGCGAACAAAGACTACATCGAAGGCAAGATCCCGCACGTGTCGTCCCTGCTCAATTCGGACTTCGACGCGGTGATCAACAACTCCGACGTGATCATCCTTGGCAACCGCGACGAGAAATTCCGTGCCCTGGCGCATAACGCACCACACGGCAAGCAAGTGGTCGACCTGGTGGGCTTCATGTCCAAGGCCACCAGCGTGAGCGGCCGCACCGAAGGCATTTGCTGGTAACAGCAACAGCAAGTTCCGGGCTGCAAGCGTACCAATCCCCAGCGCTTGCAGCCTGGAGCCTTCTTCACCTTCGGATGACGCTTATGTCCAAGTTAAAACACGTACTGCTCCAATCCGCCGGCTGGCTGTTGTTTTTGAGCCTGCTGATGGGACTCGCCCTGCTGTTACCGGCGAGTACGTTCGACTCCGAGTCGAAGAATTTTATTTTCCTGATTGGCGCCGTCGGCATCTGGCGCTACTCGATGGGTGCTACGCATTTCTTTCGCGGCATGCTGTTCCTGTACGTGGTCTACCCACACCTGCGCCGCAAAGTGCGCAAGCTGGGCAAAGCCGCCGACCCCTCCCATGTATTCCTGATGGTCACAAGCTTTCGTATCGACGCGCTGACCACCGCCCAGGTGTACAGCTCGGTGATTCGCGAGGCCATCGAATGCGGCTTCCCGACCACCGTGGTCTGCTCGCTGGTGGAAATGAGCGATGAGCTGCTGGTGAAAAGCCTGTGGGAACGCATGAACCCGCCGGACCACGTGAAGCTTGATTTTGTGCGCATCGCCGGCACCGGCAAGCGCGACGGTCTGGCCTTTGGCTTTCGCGCCATCTCCCGCCACTTGCCGGATGACCGCGCCGTGGTTGCGGTGATCGATGGCGACACCGTGCTCGCCGAAGGTGTGGTTCGCAAGACCGTGCCGTGGTTCCAGCTGTTCGGCAATGTCGGCGGCCTGACCACCAACGAGTTCTGCGAAGTGCGCGGCGGCTACATCATGAGCGAATGGCACAAGCTGCGCTTCGCCCAACGCCACATCAACATGTGCTCCATGGCCCTGTCCAAGCGCGTGCTGACCATGACCGGGCGCATGTCGGTGTTCCGTGCCAGCGTGGTCACCGACCCGGGCTTTATCGCCGACGTTGAAAGCGACTCGCTGCAACACTGGCGCCTGGGCCGTTTCAAGTTTTTGACCGGCGATGACAAGTCCAGCTGGTTCAGCCTGATGCGCCTGGGCTACGACACGTTCTACGTGCCGGACGCCGCGATCAACACCGTGGAACACCCGCCGGAAAAGAGCTTTATCAAAGCCAGCCGCAAGCTGATGTTCCGCTGGTACGGCAACAACCTGCGCCAGAACTCCCGTGCCCTGGGCCTGGGTGTACGCCGGCTCGGCCTGTTCACCAGCGTGGTGCTGTTCGACCAGCGTGTGTCGATGTGGACCTCCCTGCTTGGCCTGACGGTGGCCTTTATCGCCACCTTCAAATACGGCGGCGCATTCATCCTCGCGTACCTGCTGTGGATCGGCATCACCCGCCTGATCCTGACCCTGCTGCTGTCGTGCTCCGGCCACAAGATCGGCCCGGCCTACCCGGTGATTCTCTATTACAACCAGATCATGGGCGCGCTGGTGAAGATCTACGTGTTCTTCCGCCTTGATCAACAGTCCTGGACCCGCCAGGACACCAAACTGACCCGCGATTTGGCCAGCTTTCAACGTTGGTTCAACACCTGGTCGTCTCGGACCATGACCTTCTCCGCCGGCAGCATTTTCGTCGCCGTGTTGCTGATGATGGTCTGACCCTGCCAAGCCTGAATTAACTAGGAACTACACACCATGAATAGCCAAGTAAACGCCAATGTTGTCCACGAATCCGAAGCCCAGCGCCAACATGCCCGGGTGAAAATCCCGGCCAAGCTGCGCTTCTTCAACACCGACCGCACCCAGACCGAAGCACGGGTGATCGACCTGTCCGCCGGCGGCCTGGCGTTCACCGCCACTCAGCCGTTGACCGTCGGTGAAGTGCACAAGGGCCGCCTGCAATTTGTCATCGATAACCTCGGCCTGGCGATGGACGTAGAGCTGCAGATTCGCTCCTATGACCGCCAGACCGGCCGCACCGGTTGCCAGTTCCAGAACCTGGACGCCCAGGATATTTCCACCCTGCGCCACCTGATCACCTCGCACTTGTCCGGTGACATCGTGACCATGGGCGACGTGCTGGCGACCCTGCAGCGCGACAACTTCACCAAGGCGCGCAAGGTCAAGGACGGCGGCAGCAACATGAGCGCCGCGGGCCGCCTGCGCGCCGTGGTGTTCAGCGCAGGTATCTTCATCGTCGGCCTGGCAGCGTTCGGTTTCATCTTCAAATCGGTGTACGGCATGTACTTCGTCAGCCACGCTCAGGCTGGCCTCGTCAGCGTGCCGGGCATGAACGTGACCATGCCGCGTGACGGCACCGTGCAAAGCCTGCTCAAAGGTGACGCGGTCGCCGCCAAAGGCGCGCCACTGGCGACCTTCAGCACCAGCATGCTCGATGTGCTCAAGGGCCATCTGGACGAAGACCAACTGCAACCGGCCAAGGTTGAGGAGCTGTTCGGCAAGCAAATGACCGGCACCCTGACCTCGCCTTGCGATTGCGTGGTTGCCCAGCAACTGGTCGCCGACGGTCAGTACGCCAGCAAAGGCGATGTGATCTTCCAACTGGTGCCACGCGGCAGCCTGGCCAATGTGGAAGCGCGCTTCACCTACCGCCAGTTCGCCGACGTTCGCCCAGGCACACCGGTGAGCTTCCAGGTTGCCGACGAAGAACAGATCCGCACCGGCACCATCGTCAGCAGCACCAGCCTGAACAGCGCCGACCTGTCTTCCGACATCCGCGTGCAGATCAAGCCGGATGCGCCGCTGGACAGCACCTACGCCGGTCGCCCGGTAGAAGTGACCAGCGACCGCGGCCCATCGCTGAACTGGCTGATCGATAAAGCCACGGCTCACGGTCTGTAAGCGAGGACATGCCTGTGACGACTCCTATTCCGACTACTCCACAATCCTTGTGGGAGCGGGCTTGCTCGCGAAGGGATCAGCGCGGTATGCCTGATGTACCGCGTCGCCTGCTTCGCGAGCAAGCCCGCTCCCACATTGGATCTCTGTGCACACTGGCATTGGCGATCTCTTTGACTGGTTGCGCCGGCCTGCCCGACCAGCGCCTGGCCAACGAAGCCCTCAAGCGTGGCGACACGGTCACCGCCCAGCAAAATTACCAGCAGCTGGCAGACCTGGGTTACAGCGAGGCCCAAGTGGGCCTGGCCGATATCCAGGTGACCACCCGTGACCCCGAGCAAATCCGCCAGGCCGAAGCCACCTACCGCGCGGCCGCCGATACCTCGCCACGCGCCCAGGCCCGTCTGGGTCGCCTGCTGGTCGCCAAGCCCGGTGCCACCGAGGCCGAGCAGCACGAGGCTGAAGGCCTGCTGAAAAAAGCCTTTGCCAATGGCGAAGGCAATACCCTGATTCCGCTGGCGATGCTGTACCTGCAATACCCGCACAGCTTCCCCAACGTGAATGCCCAACAGCAGATCAGCAAATGGCAGGCCGCGGGTTACCCGGAAGCAGGCCTGGCCCAGGTGCTGCTGTATCGCACCCAGGACACCTACGACCAGCATCTGGATGACGTGGAGCGCATCTGCAAGGCCGCGCTGAACACCACCGACATCTGCTACGTCGAGTTGGCCACGGTCTATCAGAAAAAAGCCGAGCCGGAAAAACAGGCCGAGCTGCTCAAGCAAATGGAAGCCGGCTACAGCCGTGGCACCGTCACCGCACAGCGTGTCGACAGCGTGGCCCGCGTGTTGGGCGATGCAACCCTGGGCAAGACCGACGAGAAAACCGCGCAAGCCCTGCTGGAAAAAATCGCCCCCGGCTACCCCGCTTCCTGGGTCAGCCTGGCGCAACTGCTCTATGACTTCCCGGAACTGGGCGACGTCGATCAAATGATGAAGTACCTGGACAACGGCCGCGCCGCCGACCAGCCGCGCGCCGAGCTGTTGCTGGGCAAGCTCTATTACGAAGGCAAGTGGGTCCCGGCAGATGCCAAGGCCGCCGAAGCACATTTCGAGAAAGCCGTGGGCAAGGAAGTGGCCGCCGATTACTACCTCGGCCAGATCTACCGCCGTGGCTACCTGGGCAAGGTCTATTCGCAAAAAGCCCTCGACCATTTGCTCACTGCTGCGCGCAACGGCCAGAACAGCGCCGACTTCGCCATCGCGCAATTGTTTTCCCAAGGCAAGGGCACCAAGCCCGACCCATTGAACGCCTACGTCTTCAGCCAGTTGGCTAAAGCCCAGGACACGCCAGAGGCCAATGACTTGGCCACGCAGCTCGAAGCCCCGCTCACGCCAGAGCAACGCGCCGAAGGCCAACGCCTGGTGCAAAAGGAACTGGCCGCGCGCGGCACCCTGGCCCAGAGCACGCTGCAACTGCACGCCCTGCAAGAAGAAGACGGCGAGGAATCCCTATGAAGCTCAACCCATTCGTCAAGGCCGGCATCGGCCTGACCTTCGCCCTGCTGTGGTCGTGCCCGACCCTGGCCGCGCTGACCGAAGCCAAGAACTTCGGCCTGGAAGTCAAAGCCACCGCGCAATCGGAAGATGACCGCGACCTCGGCACGCAGAAAGGCGGCGACGTCAACGGCATCGGCCTTGACCTGCGCCCATGGATCTACGGCGAAAGCGGCGCGTGGAGCGCCTACGCCATGGGCCAGGCGGTGGTGTCGAGCGACATCATCGAGACCGACACGCTGCAACAGTCCTCCGATGACACCACCGAACAATCGAGCAACGACGACCGCAAAGCCAAAAAGAACTACCTGGCCCTGCGCGAGTTCTGGGTCGGCTACAGCGGCTTTACGCCCTACCCTGGCGAGATCCTCAAGTTCGGCCGCCAGCGCCTGCGCAATGACGACGGCCAATGGCGCGATACCAACATCGAGGCGCTGAACTGGACCTTCGACACCACCTTGCTCAAGGCCAACGTCGGCGCTGCCGAACGCTTCAGCGAATACCGCACCGACCTCAAGGAACTGTCGCCCAAGGACAAGGACCGCCAGCACTTCTACGCTGACGCCGCCTACCAGTGGACGCCAGGGCAGTGGATCGGCCTGCGCGGTCATCACACCCATGATAACGGCAAGCTCGACTACGCCGAACCGGGCGTGGCCACCGACCCGTTGGACAAGCGCGAAAACGGCGACCTGACCTGGCTCGGCATCGAAGCCAACAGCGACGCCTACAACTGGCGCAACACCAACACCGTCAACTACTGGGCCAGCGTCACCGGCATGAAAGGTGACCGCGACACGGTCAACGCACTCAACGCCGACGGCACCCGCCCCACCCAGGCCAAGCGCAGCGATGACGTGAGTGGCTGGGCGACTGACCTGGGCGTGCGCCTGCGCCTGGACCCGCAATGGCAAGTCGGCGCGGCTTACTCCCGCGCAAGTGCCAACTACGAGCAGAACGGCCTGCAAAGCAACCGTTCGAACTGGACCGGCACCCAGTCGCGCGTGCACCGCTTCGGCGAGGCGTTTCGTGGCGAGATGAACAACATGCAGTCCATGAGCCTGTTCGGTTCCTGGCAGCTGCGTGAGGACTACGACGCCAGCCTGGTGTACCACAAGTTCTGGCGTGTCGACGGCAACAAACCGGTGGGCAGCAACGGCATCGATGCCGTGCAGAACAACACCGATGACGTGACCGGCGCGATCCTGTCCAGCACTTCCCTGCCGCTTGAAGACGGCAAGAAAGACCTGGGCCAGGAGATGGACCTGGTGGTCACCAAGTACTTCAAGAAAGGCCTGTTGCCGGCGGCGCTGAGCCAGTCGATCGACGAACCGTCGGCCCTGGTGCGCTTGCGTGCCGGTGTGTTCAAGCCGGGTGACGCGTATGGCAGCCAGGTCGACTCGTACATGCATCGCGCCTTTGTCGACGTGATCTGGAAGTTCTGATGGGAGCCTGCGCAATGATTCCTCAAAAAATGCTGGTTGCCGCGATGCTGATGGCCAGTGCCACAGCCTTCGCCGACACCCCGCAGCAGGGCAAGGCGCCGACCATCGCCAAAGAACTGCAACAGGCCAAGACCTACACCATTTCCAGCCCGCCGACCGCGCCGTTGGAAATGGCCAAGCCTGCGCTGCCGGACCTGTCGGGCTACACCGCCGCGGCGATGGAAAAGAAGATCGTCAGAAGCAAACCCGGCAAGGTCAGCATCCGCCGCATGATGCAGGAAGACGCGCTGAAGGACTTTATCGGCGGCGATAACAAGATGGCCGAATGGGTGGTGCGCCAGCACGGCATTCCTCAGGCGATCTTTGTCGACGACGGCTACCTGAACCTCAAGGACCTGCTCGGCAAAGTGCCCAAGCAATACCTGAGCGAAACCTCACCGGGTGTGTTTCTGGCCAAGCTGCCGATCGTGGTCGGGCGCAAGGGCATTCTGGAAATCGACAAGAAGACCCAGGAGCTGCGCCTGTCCCAGCAAGCCGGTTCGTTCCTGATCAACGACGGCCAGTTGTTTGTGCGTGACACAAATATCACCGGCTGGAATGAAAAGACCAATGGCCCGGCGCTGTTTCAGTCGCCCAAGGAGTTTCGCCCGTTCCTGCTGGCCTGGGGCGGCACCGAGACTTACGTCGCCAACAGCAAAATGGCCAGCTTCGGCTACGCCAACAGTAAGTCGTACGGGGTGAGTATTTCCCAGTACACGCCGAACATGGCCAAGGTGCTCAAGCGTCCTGAGCCGACCGGCTGGATCGTCGATTCCGAGTTCTCGGACATGTGGTACGGCTTCTACTGCTACGAGACCACAGGCTTCGTGCTCAAGGGCAACACCTACAAAGACAACATCGTCTACGGCATTGACCCGCACGACCGTTCCCACGGCCTGATCATTGCGGACAACACCGTCTACGGCACCAAGAAGAAGCACGGCATCATCATTTCCCGGGAAGTGAACGACAGCTTCATCTTCAACAACCGCAGCTACGACAACAAGTTGTCGGGCCTGGTGATCGACCGTAACAGCGTGAACAACCTGATTGCCGACAACGAGATCTACCGCAACCACACCGACGGCATCACGCTCTATGAGAGCGGCGACAACCTGCTGTGGGGCAACAAGGTGATCAGCAATCGTCGCCACGGCATTCGCATCCGTAACAGCGTGAACATTCGCCTGTACGAAAACACCTCGATGGCCAACGGCCTGACCGGCGTGTACGGCCACATCAAGGATTTGACCGACACCGACCGCGACATCGCGCTCGACCCGTTCGACGCCAAGGTTTCGCTGATCGTGGTCGGCGGTGAACTGGCCGGTAACGGCAGCGGGCCGCTGTCGATCGACTCGCCCTTGAGTGTCGAGCTGTACCGCGTGTCGATGCTGGCGCCGACCAAATCCAGCGGCATCAGCTTCAACGGCGTGCTGGGTGATCGGCAGGAAGAAATTCTCGACCTGTTGGTGCGCCAACAGAAAGCCGTGCTGATCGACCCTGTCGAACGCCAGACCGAAATGCAGGACTGAGGATGACCCTTATGCACCCACACATGATCAAATTGCTGAGCCTCTCGGGTCTGACCCTCGGCCTGCTGGCGGCCAGCCAAGGCGTGCGCGCCGATGACGTCAAAGCACCGACCTTTACCGCCGAACCGTGCTGCAGCCTGTGCCCTGCGGCCCATGACGCGAAGAACTACACCACGCGTTATCAGCAGAACTTCACCACCCTGGTGCAAGCCCAGGGCGATTGGCTGTTCCGTACCCAGGAAGACCTGCGCACCGAATTTGACACCAGCCCCGCCGGCTACAAACGCATGCAACAGCTGCACGATGCGTTCAAGGCCAAGGGCGTGGAACTGGTGGTGGTTTACCAGCCGACCCGTGGCCTGGTGAACCGCAACAAGCTCAACCCCGAAGAGAAAGCCAAGTTCGATTTCGACAAGGCACTGGGTAACTACAAAACCATGCTGGGCCGTTTCGCCAAGATGGGTTACGTGGTGCCGGACCTGTCGCCGCTGACCAACGAGCAACTCCCGGATGAACTGCCGGCCCACGATTTCTATTTCCGCGGCGACCAACACTGGACGCCCTACGGTGCCCAGCGCACCGCGAAAATCGTCGGTGCCAAAGTGCGTGCGATGCCTGAGTTTGCGGACATTCCCAAGCGCGAATTCGAAACCAAGCGCTCCGGACGCATGGGCAAGACCGGCACCCTGCACAACATGGCCGGGCAACTGTGCGGCACCAGCTACGCGATCCAGTACATGGACCAATTCACCACCGAGCCCAAGGGCGAAGCGGGCGACGGCGACTTGTTCAGCGATTCGGGCAACCCGCAGATCACCCTGGTCGGCACCAGCCACAGCGGCAAGAACTACAACTTCGCCGGCTTCCTGGAACAGGAAATCGGCGCCGACATCCTCAACGTCGCCTTCCCCGGCGGTGGCCTCGAAGGCTCGATGATCCAGTACCTGGGCAGCGACGAATTCCAGAAAACCCCGCCGAAAATTCTGATCTGGGAATTTTCGCCGCTGTACCGCCTCGACCAGGAGACCATCTACCGCCAGATGATGTCGCTGCTCGACAACGGCTGCGAAGGCAAGACCGCGCAGATGAGCGCCAGCACCACGCTCAAACCCGGCAAGAACGAATTGCTGGTCAACAGTTCGAACAAAGACCTGCGTAACAGCAGTCACCAGGTCGACATCCGCTTCGCCGACCCGTCGGTGAAAACCCTGCAAGCCACCCTCTGGTACATGAACGGGCGCCACGAGGACATCAAGATCGAGAAACCCGAAACATCCGATACAGACGGGCGTTTCGCCTTTGAACTGCGCACCGATGAAGACTGGGCCTCGCAGAACTTGCTGGCCGTGGAAGTGCAGGGTCCCGAAGCGGGCGCTGCCGCGCAGAAAGTCGAAGCGAAAATTTGCACACGCAACGTGTTCCCTGCCGGTGGTCAACAGACCGCATCGGCCGGGCAATGAGGTTACCTATGCAGAAGTTATTGATTCCAACGCTGCTGGGCCTGGCGATGTTCGCAGGTGTAGTCAACGCCGCCGCGCCACTGCGTCCACCTCAGGGCTATTTCGCCCCGGTGGAAGCGTTCAAGACCGGCGACTTCAAGAATGACTGCGACGCCATGCCGGCGCCGTACACCGGCTCGCTGCAATTTCGCAGCAAGTACGAGGGTTCGGACAAAGCCCGTTCCACGCTGAATGTGCAATCCGAAAAAGCCTTTCGCGACAGCACTGCCGACATCACCAAGCTGGAAAAAGACACCAGCAAGCGCGTGATGCAGTTCATGCGCGACGGCCGTCCGCAGCAGCTCGAATGCACGCTCAACTGGCTGACCAGCTGGGCCAAGGCAGATGCGTTGATGTCCAAGGACTTCAACCACACCGGCAAGTCCATGCGCAAATGGGCGCTGGGCAGCATGGCCTCGGCCTATGTGCGCCTGAAGTTCTCCGACTCCCACCCGTTGGCCAACCACCAGCAGGAGTCGCAGGTGATCGAAGCCTGGTTCAGCAAAATGGCCGACCAGGTCGTCAGCGATTGGGACAACCTGCCGCTGGAAAAAACCAACAACCACTCCTACTGGGCCGCCTGGTCGGTGATGGCGACGTCCGTCGCCGTCAACCGTCGCGACCTGTTTGATTGGGCGGTGAAGGAATACAAGGTCGGCGCCAACCAGGTCGATGACCAAGGCTTCCTGCCTAACGAATTGAAGCGTCAGCAACGGGCGTTGTCGTATCACAACTACGCATTGCCGCCGCTGTCGATGATCGCAAGCTTTGCCTTGGTCAACGGCGTGGACTTGCGCCAGGAAAACAACGGCGCGCTCAAACGCCTGGGCGACAAAGTGCTGGCCGGGGTCAAAGACCCGGAGATTTTCGAGAAGAAGAACGGCAAAGAGCAGGACATGAAGGACCTCAAGGAAGACATGAAATTTGCCTGGCTTGAACCCTTCTGCACCCTCTACACCTGCGCCCCGGATGTGCTCGAACGCAAGCATGGCATGCAGCCGTTCAAGACCTTCCGGCTCGGCGGTGACCTGACCAAGGTCTACGACCCGACGCATGAAAAGGGCAACAAAGGAATCTGACGGAACACGGTTACAAATGTGGGAGGGGGCTTGCCCCCGATAGCAGTGTGTCATTGAACACAGATGGCGGCTGTTACACCGCCATCGGGGGCAAGTCCCCTCCCACCGTTTGAGCCGGTTTCGTCAGTAGCAATGTTGTACGGCCTCCCCCGAAATCGTGGGGGGGTTTGGGGGGGCTCTGGCCCTTGACTGTCTGTTAAACATGGAGAGATCGGGATGGTTTTCTCGTCCAATGTGTTCCTGTTTCTGTTCTTGCCGATCTTTCTCGGCTTGTACTACTTGAGCGGGCAACGCTATCGCAACCTGCTGCTGCTGATTGCCAGCTACGTGTTCTACGCCTGGTGGCGAGTGGACTTCCTGGCGCTGTTCGCCGCTGTAACGCTGTGGAATTACTGGATCGGCCTCAAGGTCGGTGCAGCAGGCGTGCGCACCAAGCCGGCCCAGCGCTGGCTGCTGTTGGGCGTGGCGGTCGACCTGTGCATCCTCGGCTACTTCAAGTACGCCAACTTCGGCGTCGACAGCATCAACGTGATGATGAAGTCGGTGGGTCTGGAGCCGTTCATTCTCACCCACGTGTTGTTGCCGATCGGGATCTCGTTCTACATCTTCGAGTCCATCAGCTACATCATCGACGTGTACCGCGGCGACACCCCGGCCACCCGCAACCTCATCGACTTTGCGGCGTTCGTGGCGATTTTCCCGCACTTGATTGCCGGCCCCGTGTTGCGCTTTCGCGACCTGGCCGACCAGTTCAACAACCGCACGCACACCCTCGACAAGTTCTCCGAGGGCTGCACGCGGTTCATGCAGGGTTTCATCAAGAAGGTGTTCATCGCCGACACCCTGGCGGTGGTCGCCGACCATTGCTTCGCCCTGCAAAACCCCACCACGGGCGATGCCTGGCTGGGTGCGCTGGCGTACACCGCGCAGCTGTACTTCGACTTCTCCGGCTACAGCGACATGGCCATCGGCCTGGGCTTGATGATGGGTTTTCGCTTCATGGAAAACTTCAAGCAACCGTACATCAGCCAGTCGATCACCGAGTTCTGGCGGCGCTGGCACATCAGCCTGTCCACCTGGCTGCGTGACTACCTGTACATCACCCTGGGCGGCAACCGCAAAGGCACGCTGATCACCTACCGCAACCTGTTCCTGACCATGCTGCTCGGTGGTCTGTGGCACGGTGCGAACATCACCTACATCGTGTGGGGTGCCTGGCACGGCATGTGGCTGGCGATTGAAAAAGCCATCGGCCTCAACACCGCGCCGCGCAGCTTCAACGTGGTGCGCTGGGCCTTCACCTTCCTGCTGGTGGTGATGGGCTGGGTGATCTTCCGCTCCGAGAACCTGCACGTCGCCGGCCGTATGTACGGCGCAATGTTCAGCTTTGGCGAATGGTCGCTGTCGGAACTCAACCGCGCCAGCCTCACCGGCCTGCAAGTGGCAACCCTGGTGGTGGCGTACGCAACGTTGGCGTTCTTCGGCCTGCGCGATTTCTACACCAACCGCCCTGCCGAGAAAGCCAAGCCGGCCGACCCGAGCCTGATCAAGGCCGTGCCGGGCGACAACCCGGACAGCATCCACCAGCCAGGTTTCACCGTCGGCCAGGACGCCGCCGTGCAGCCGGCCTACTGGACCGCTGACTGGCCACGCTACGCCATGCGCGGCGCTGTACTGCTGCTGTTCGTGGCGTCGATTCTGAAACTGTCGGCGCAGAGTTTCTCGCCGTTCCTTTACTTCCAATTCTGAGGGGAGCCGACCATGACCCGTTCATTCCGCGTCCTCTATATCGCGCTGTTCCTGCTGGTGCTGCTGGCCCTCGGCGCCTGGTCGATGCGCAGCTTCTTCGGCTTCAGCACCAACGCCGACGCGACCGTGCTTAACGGCCGCTGGACCAAGGCCGTCGAGACACACTACGACGACCAGTTCCCGATCAAGCGCATCGGCACCAACCTGTGGGCCGCGCTGGACTACAAGCTGTTCAACGAAGGCCGCCCTGGCGTGGTGCTGGGCCGCGATCACTGGTTGTACAGCGACGAGGAATTCAACCCGATCGTCAACGAAGACCAGAACCTGCAAGGCAACTATGCGCTGGTCGAAGGCGTGCGCCAGAAGCTCAAGGCTCAGGGCATTGAGTTGGTCATGGCGATTGTGCCGGCCAAGGTGCGCCTGTACCCGGAACACCTGGGCGTAGTGAAACCGGCGAGCATCCACGCCAACCTGTATGAGGACTTCCACGCCCGTGTCGCCGCCGACAAGATCATCGCGCCCGACCTGCTTGGCCCGCTGCAACAGGCCAAACTGGGCGGCACGCAAGTGTTCCTGCGCACCGACACCCACTGGACCCCGGACGGCGCCGAAATTGCCGCCAAGCAACTGGCCAAGGTGATCACTGAAAAGGCCCCGCTCAGCGGTGAGCCGCAGCGCTTTGTCACCGAAGCCGAAAAAACCGAGCCGCATAAAGGCGACCTGCGTCTGTTCCTGCCGCTGGACCCGCTGTTCGAAAACCTGATGCCGCCCAAAGAGCCGCTGCAAAAACGCGTCACCCACCTGGCTGAAAACAAAGGCGACGATGGCCTGTTCAGCGACAGCGAAACCCCGGTGGCACTGGTCGGCACCAGCTACAGCGCCAACCCTAACTGGAACTTCGTCGGCGCCCTCAAGCAAGCCTTGCACAGCGACGTCATCAACTACTCCGAAGACGGCCACGGCCCGATTCTGCCGATGCTCAGCTACCTCAAAAGCGACGATTTCAAGAACAGCCCGCCACAGGTGCTGATCTGGGAGTTCCCTGAACGTTATCTGCCCGTCAACAACGAAATCGGTGATGCCGACCCGCAGTGGGTTGCGCAGCTTAAACAAGCCGGTTCGCGCCAACAGAACATGGCACTGAACACCCCAGCTAAAACCCAAAAATCCGAGACGCCCGACCGGGCGCAAAACTGAAAGAGAGGTAACTCACATGACTTTCACTACTACTCCGCGTCGTCTCGCCAAGACCCTGGCCATTGCTGCCGGCTTGAGCTTCGTATCGATGTCCGCCTTCGCCGGGGGCGACGCCGCCCTTTACGGCCCAACCGCGCCGAAAGGCTCAAGCTTTGTACGTGTGTACAACGCCAGCAACCAGGAAGTCAGCGCCACCGTCGGCGCCACCAACCTGAGCGACGTTGCGCCACTGGCCAGCAGCGATTTCAGCTTCATGCCCGGCGGTGACTACAGCGCCAAGGTCGGCAGCCAGACCGTGCCGGTCAAACTCGCCGCCGACCACTACTACACCCTGGTCAACAGCGGCAGCGGCCAGCCCCAGCTGATCGAAGAACCGCCGTTCAAGAACAAGCAGAAATCCCTGGTACGCGTGCAGAACCTCAGCGACAAGGCCCTGACCCTGAAAACTGCCGACGGCAAGACCGATGTGGTCAAGTCGGTGGCCGCCAAGGGCCGTGGCGAGCGCGAAATCAACCCGGTGAAGGTGAGCCTGGCGTTGTATGACGGTGACAAGAAAGTCGGCGATGTGAAGCCGGTGGCGTTGGAACGTGGTGAAGCGGCGGTGCTGTATGTCACCGGTTCCGGTTCGAGCATTTCGCCAGTCTGGGTGAAACGCCCAGTTTCGACCCGCTGATTAGCTTTTGAAATTGACGCTCCCCTTGTAGGCGCCGGGCTTGCCCGCGATGCAAACGACTCGGTCTGTCAGTTACACCGAGGTGATGCCTTCGCGAGCAAGCCCGCTCCCACAGGCTCTGACCCACATTGATTCAAGGAGAAACCCCCATGATTCCAGTAATCCTTTCCGGTGGTAGCGGCTCACGTCTTTGGCCGCTTTCGCGTAAACAGTTCCCTAAGCAATTCCTGGCCCTGACCGGCGAGCACACCCTGTTCCAGCAAACCCTGGAGCGTCTGGTGTTCGAAGGCATGGACTCCCCTATCGTGGTCTGCAACAAGGACCACCGTTTCATCGTCAACGAGCAACTGAGCACGCGTAAGCTCGAATGCCAGCGCATCCTGATGGAGCCGTTCGGTCGCAACACTGCGCCGGCCGTGGCCCTGACGGCGATGATGCTGGTCAACGAAGGCCGCGACGAGCTGATGCTGGTGCTGCCGGCCGACCACGTGATCGACGACCAGAAAGCTCTGCAACGCGCCCTGGCCCTGGCCACCGTGGCCGCCGAGCGTGGCGAGATGGTGCTGTTCGGCGTACCGGCCACCCGTCCGGAAACCGGTTATGGCTACATCAAGTCCACCAACGATTCGCTGCTGCCCGAAGGCGTGAGCCGCGTTGAACAGTTCGTCGAAAAACCCAATGAAAAACGCGCCGTCGAGTTTGTCAAAAGCGGCGGTTACTTCTGGAACAGCGGCATGTTCCTGTTCCGCGCCAGCCGCTTCCTCGAAGAGCTGAAAAAACACGATCCGGACATCTACGACACCTGCCTGTTGACCCTGGAACGCAGCGAGCAGACCGCCGACACCGTGACCTTCGACGAAGCCACCTTCGCCTGCTGCCCGGACAATTCCATCGACTACGCCGTGATGGAAAAAACCCAGCGCGCCTGCGTGGTACCGCTGAGCGCCGGCTGGAGCGACGTGGGTTGCTGGGCCTCGCTGTGGGCGGTCAACGACAAGGACGTCCACGGTAACGTCAGCAAAGGCGACGTGGTGATCCAGGACAGCCGCAATTGCATGATTCACGGCAACGGCAAGCTGGTGTCAGTGATCGGCCTGGACAACATCGTGGTGGTGGAAACCAAGGACGCGATGATGATTGCCCACAAGGACAAGGTCCAGGGCGTCAAGCAGATGGTCAGCACCCTGAACGACCAGGGCCGCAGCGAAACCCAGAACCACTGCGAAGTCTATCGTCCGTGGGGCTCTTACGACTCGGTGGACATGGGCGGCCGCTTCCAGGTCAAGCACATCTCGGTCAAGCCGGGCGCGTGCCTGTCCCTGCAAATGCACCACCACCGCGCCGAGCACTGGATCGTGGTCAGCGGCACGGCCGAAGTCACGTGTGACGAGAACGTGTTCCTGCTCTGCGAGAACCAGTCCACCTACATCCCGATCGCCTCGGTGCACCGCCTGCGCAACCCGGGCAAGATACCGTTGGAAATCATCGAAGTGCAATCGGGCAGCTACCTGGGCGAAGACGATATCGAGCGCTTCGAAGATATCTACGGACGCTCCACCCCGGTAGAACGTGGCGTGTCGGTGAAAACTATCGCGCAGTAAAACAGTCGTAGAAAGAAGCCCTCATCCAGCCCATTGCGTCCCCTATCCGCAGTGGGTTGGGTGGGGGCATTTTTTGTGGGTTTTGGAGGGAGTGTGCAGGCCTCATCGCAGGCAAGCCAGCTCCCACAGTTGACCGGGTACATCCGTTGGAATGCGGTTCACTGTGGGAGCTGGCTTGCCTGCGATGGCGTCCGAAAGCACAAAAACACTTATGCACTGAACACCCGAGCTACCTGAACGGGACCATCCTGCAATTGGCCGAAACCGGTTTGACCTTGGTTCAGGCGTGCACCGAAGGGTTGCAGGCGGACTCTTCTGCTCAGTCAGTCATCGGGGGCAAGCCCCCTCCCACCTTTTTGATTTGTGAATGCAGTCTAAGGTGGGCGCTGGCTTGCCTGCGATGGCGGCCGCCCAGCCAACACACCGCTCAAGCTCGCCAATCCCACCTACGCTTAAGTTAGGATGCTCGTTCCCTATTCGAGGTGGTCTCCATGTTCTTCGGCGTTCTCCTGATCATCACCTGGCTGATCCTGCTGCTGCGCTACCCGGCCAAGGCGTTGCCGGTGTCGCTGGCGGCCGCCGTCGGCCTGGGCTGTGTGGCGATTTGGGTGGTGTGGCTGGACAGCCGCGAAGCCTCGCAACTGTCGCGCCTGGAACTGCGCATCAGCTATGCGCCGCAGGAATGCCCGCCAGACCGGCCGCTCAAACTGGTCCTGAGCAACGGCAACGACGTACCGTTGACCGAACTGCGCTGGCGCGTTGCAGCCTATGCACCGGGCGACTCCGTCAACCTCGCCGACAATGTCTACGCCGCCCCACGCTATCGCGGCCCCGGCGAGTTGCAGGCCGGCGCCACCTGGGACGACTGCCTGCCCACACCACCGCTGCGCCCCGGCTACCGCCCACAAACCCTGGAATTTCGCGCCGAGCACCTGCAAGGCAGTTTCTCGGACTGACAAAGGATTGATTCATGCCCACTGTACTGATCACCGGCTGCTCCAGCGGCATCGGCCGCGCCCTGGCCGATGCCTTCAAAACCGCAGGCTATGAAGTGTGGGCCAGCGCCCGCCAGCCTGATGATGTCAGCGCCCTGGCTGCCGCCGGTTTCAAGGCCGTGCAACTGGACGTCAACGACGCCATGGCGCTCAAGGCGCTCGCCGAACAGATCGGCGGGCTGGACGTGCTGATCAACAACGCCGGTTATGGCGCCATGGGCCCGCTGCTCGACGGCGGCACCGAGGCCATGCAACGCCAGTTCGAAACCAATGTGTTTTCCATCGTCGGCGTGACCCAGGCGCTGTTTCCTGCGCTGCGTCGCGCCAAAGGCCTGGTGGTGAACATCGGCAGTGTCTCCGGCGTCTTGGTGACACCGTTTGCCGGTGCCTACTGCGCCTCGAAAGCGGCAGTGCACGCGCTGAGCGACGCACTGCGCATGGAGCTGGCGCCCTTTGGTGTGCGCGTGATGGAAGTGCAGCCGGGCGCCATCGACACGCACTTTGCGAAAAACGCCGGCGCCCAGGCCGAGCTGTTGATCAACGAAAAATCGCCATGGTGGCCGTTGCGCGAAGGCATTCGTGCGCGCTCCCAGGCCTCGCAGAACAACCCGACCTCAGCCGAGCAATTCGCGGCGCACGTATTAAAGGCGGTGCAACAGCCAACGCCGCCACGCCTGCTGCGCGCGGGCAATGGCTGTCGGGCGCTGCCACTGATGGCGGCCCTGGTGCCCAAGGCCCTGTTGGAAAAAGTGTTGAAGAAGCGCTTCGGCCTGTCGGGCTCGCTCTAGCCTTTCATGAAATCGATAAACGCCCGCACCTTGAGCGGCAAATGCCGGGTGTCCGGGTACATCGCGTAGATCCCCTGTGGCGCAAAGCGATGGTCCGCCAACAAGCGCACCAAGCGCCCCGCCGCCAGGTCATCCTGCACCAACCATTGCGGCAGCACCGCCACGCCGTGGCCGCGCACGGCAAACGCCTGAAGCACGGCCGCACTGTCGGCCACCAGCGCAGTCGGCCCGGCACGGTATTGATGCTCGCCGCCGGCCGGGTCGGTCAGGCTCAGTTCGGTCAAACGGCCATGGCCCAGCTTGGGCACCTGTTCCAACGCATCCAGCGTTTGCACCTCGGCAAACTCGGGCGCCGCCACTGCAAACACCTCAAAGGTCGACAACTGCACCGCACGGTGGTTGGAGTCGAGCAGGCGACCCAGTCGAATCGCCACATCAAAGCGTTCGGAGATCAAATCGGCGTGGGTCGAGGAGGTGGATAAGTGAATGTTCAGGTCCGGGTGCAAGCGGCGAAAGGCTTCCACCGCCGCAGCAACCACTGCCAGCGCATATTCCACCGTGGTGGTGATGCGCAACGTGCCTTTGAGCTGGGCATGCTCGGAGCGCGCCTCCTCCACCGCCAGGCGCGCTTCTTCAAGCATGCGTGTGCAGCGCAGGTAAAAGCGCTCGCCGGCATCGGTCAGCGCCAGTTGGCGGGTGTTGCGGGTCAGCAGGGTCACGCCCAGCTCCGCCTCCAGGCGCTTGAGGTTGAAGCTGACCACGGCGCGGGTCTGACCCAGCAAATCGGCCGCTGCGGTAAGCGAACCGGCCTCTACTACAGCCTTGAAGGTGTCGAATCGGTCCAGGCTGACCATCGGCCACGCCCTCCTTTGTCAAAATATTTTTGACAAACTAACAGGCAAACCGGCGTAGCCCAAACCCTGCCGGCGGCCTACCCTGCGCGCTTCATTCGCAGGATCGCGTCCATGACCTACCGCTCGAAAGTCGCCTGGATCTTTTTATTCGGCTTTGCCCTGGACCTGGTGAACATGTTCGTCGCCACGGTCGCCTACCCGGACATCGCCCGCGAACTGCACGCCTCGGTCACGCAATTGGCCTGGATCAGCAACGCCTACATGCTTGGGTTGACCGTGATCATTCCCCTGAGCGTGTGGCTGGCGGCACTGATGGGCGAGCGAACGCTGATCGCGGCGAGCCTGCTGTTGTTCGCGGGGGCTTCGCTGATGGTCGGCCAGGCGAGTTCAATCCAAACCCTGATTGGCTGGCGGGCGCTGCAAGGCTTGGGCGGCGGACTGCTGATTCCCGTGGGCCAGGCCATGGCCTACCGGCATTTTCCAGCGGCAGAGCGCAGCCAGTTGACGGCGCGGGTGATGTCGGTGGCGCTGCTGGTGCCGGCGCTGTCGCCGGCCCTGGGCGGGTTGATTGTCGACAGCCTGTCGTGGCACTGGATCTTCTATGCCAACCTGCCGCTGGCGTTGATCACGCTGCTGCTGGCACTGCTGTGGATAAAACCTGACGCGCCTGCCACGGAGCGCCCGGCCCTGGACGTGGGCAGCATCTTCAAGCAGATCCGTAGCCCGATGCTGCGCGTGGCGATGTTGGTCTATCTGTTCATCCCCGGCGTCTTTATCGGTACCAGCCTGATCGCCATCCTCTACCTGCGCGGCCTCGGCTATGACGCCACGCAGACCGGCGCGCTGATGCTGCCGTGGGCACTGGCGTCGGCGCTGGCGATTTTCCTGAGCAAAACACTGTTTAACCGCTGCGGCCCCAAACCCTTGCTGCTGGCGGGCATGGCGTTGCAATGCATCGGCATCCTGTTGCTCAACCAACCCGCCTGGGTGATTGCGGCCTACGCCTTGATGGGCCTGGGTGGCAGCTTGTGCAGCAGCACCGCGCAGACGCTGGCGTTTCTCGACATACCCGCAGAACGCATGGGCCATGCCAGCGCCCTGTGGAATATCAATCGGCAAGTGAGCTTTTGCCTCGGCGCGGCGGCGCTCAGTGCGCTGTTGTCGGCCTTGGATTCCTTCGCCATAACCTTCACGATAGCGGCAGCCCTGACACTGCTGCCCCTTTTTGCAGTGCTGCGCCTGGACGCTTCCAGAGTACGGACACTGCTTCACCCAGCCAACGAGCCCAGCCATGATTGATTACAGCGATTTTTGTGAAGAAGTGATCCAGACCCATGTCGAGATCGAGCAATGGTTTGCCGGCGTTGCGCCTGAAGGCACACTGCAAACGTTGCTGGCGCGCTTCTCACCCGACTTCAGCATGATCGCGCCCGCCACCGGTACGCGGGTAAATGCGGCCGGAGTGAAGGCACTGTTTACCCGCCTTGGCGGTATGCGCCCGGGCTTGAAAATCACCTTGAGCGAAATGACCGGGATCGACCGCCATGCACGCGGCGCCACGGTGACCTACCGCGAACACCAGATCGATGACAGCGGCACGCAGACTGATCGACGCGCCACCGTGGTGTTCGAGAAGCAGGCCAGTGGCGCCTTACTGTGGCGCCATCTGCACGAAACCTTTATCAAGGCTTAACAGGGTCAAAACTGTGGGAGCGGGCTTGCTCGCGAAGGCGGTGGATCAGTCAACACTTGCTTCAACTAACACTCCGTCTTCGCGAGCAAGCCCGCTCCCACATAAGCCTGCTCCGGCCGTTAGTGTTGCGTTGGGTTGACGATGACGGTGCAAGTAATGCCCGCCGCCAACAGCACGCCGTCGGGCACTTCATCAATGTGAATGCGCACCGGCACGCGCTGGGCCAGGCGCACCCAGTTGAAGGTCGGGTTCACATCGGCGATCAGTTCGCGGCTCTCGGGGTTGTCGCGGTCGTAGATGCCGCGCGAGATGCTTTCCACGTGGCCCTTGAGCGTCTCGCCACTCATCAATTGCATATCGGCCTCATCACCAACTTTGACGTGGGGCAGCTTGGTTTCTTCAAAGAAGCCATACACCCAGAACGAATTCATATCGACCACGGCCATTTTTGCTTCGCCGATGCGCGCGTAGTCGCCACGGTGCACGTTGAGGTTGGTGACGTAGCCGTCCACCGCCGCCACCACTTGAGTGCGTTTCAAATTCAGCTCAGCCGCCTCTAACTGCGCCAGCGCGTGTTGGTAATCGGCCAACGCCGAGTCGGCGATGTTGCTCGCGTCGTCGCGGTTTTCCTTGGAGATCACCAGGGCGTCGAGGTCGGCGCGGCGGTGCGCGTTGACCTTGCGCATCTCCCACGTGGCCTTGCGCGAGGCGACCAGCGACTGCGCCTGCTTGACCGCGATGCGGTAGTGCTCGGGGTCGATCTGCATCAGCAGGTCGCCCTTCTTCACCAACTGGTTGTCACGCACCGGCACCTCCACCACTTCACCGGTGACGTCGGCCGCCACGTTGATGATGTCGGCGCGCACACGACCGTCGCGGGTCCACGGGGTCTCCATGTAGTGCACCCACAGCGTGCGGCCAATCCAGATCGCCAAAGCCAGTACCAGCAAGGTCGCGAGCAGGCTGAAAAACTTTTTCATCGGGGCATTCTCAACGGTAGACGGTCAGCGCCAGGGCGCCGAACAAGCAGACGAACAGGCTCAGGCGCAGCAACGCCGGGTGCCAGAAAAAACGGTACAGGTCGAACCCGGCCAGGAAGCGGTCCAAGGCCCAGGCCAGCCCTGCGGCGATAAAAAACATCAGGGTCATGGTCGGCATGTAGATGCCGTGGAATGCGATTTCACGAGGCATTCGGGAATCCTTTGAGGGCAGCCAGGGGCGATTGCGGGTCCAGCAACGACGTGCGGATAAAGTGCAGGTAGCTTTTCACCCGGCGCAACGCCGAGGTGTCGAAGTGCGGGGCGAAGGGTTCATCGGTGGCCTGCACGCGGCTGATCGCATGGTCGACGGCAATCAACCCGCGCTCCAGGTTGCTGGCGCTCGGTTGCAGGAACAGCCGCACCAGCGAGCGGCCCATCACGCGGATCGCCTGGCGCCAGGGTTGCGACTCGGCATACGCCGGGTGCACCGGCAATATCGCCTGCTCCTTGCGCAACTCGATGATCGCGTGGCCGACTTCCAGCACCACGAACATCCAGCGCAGCAAGTCGCGTTGCACGTTTGGCTGGCCGACGGCGAGGCCGTAGGCCTGGTGCAGCAGGTCGCGGGTGCGGCTTTCAAAGCTCGACGCCAGGCCCTTGAGTTTGCCGCTGATGGCGTACACCACCTGCTCGCGCAGATCCTGTTCCAGGCGGCGCCATAACCAGCGGCTGTTCGGCGGCAGGATAATCGCGCCAGCTGCCGCGCACACCAGCATGCCAATGACCATGGCGATGTAGTCATTGATAAAGCTGTAAGGGTTGTAGACCGTGAGGTTGTCCGGCACCGAGCCGGTGCTGAAAAAGATCAGCAAGCCTACGCCGACGCCGGCGTATCGCGGGCGTGAGGCGAGGAACGAGCCGAAGATAATCACCGGCGCAAGCATCATGCACAGCAGCGGGAAGCCGTCGATCCACGGGAACACAAAGAACATTTCGACGAAGCCCACCAACGCGCCGATCAAGGTGCCGCAAGCCATCTGGAAGGCCATGCGTTTCGGGTTGGGCGTGGCGGCGGACAGGCCGACGGTGGCGGCGGCGATCAGGGTCATGGTCGCGCCGCTGGGCCAGGCGGTGGCCACCCAGTAACTGCCCAGCACGATCAGGATAAAGGACGCGCGAATCCCTGAAGCGGCGCAGGCCAGCCAGTTGGTTTTCGGCGTGTAGGCTTCGCTCCATCGCTCGCGCTCATGGCTGTGATCGGCCAGTGATGCGTGGGTCTGCGCGTAGTTGTGCAGGTCATCGACAAAGCGGTAAAGCAACTCGTAGGCGGTATGAAAATCCAGCTGCTCGGCTTCGCTCGGATTGCCCTGCTGAAAATTCGCACGCAGGCTGCGCACCTTGGCGGGCAGTCCATCCTTATAGGCGCTCAATTGATTGACCAGGCGCGCCGCGTCGGGGCTGGTGAGCGCACGGCCGGAGAAACCGTCAAGGACTTCGGCCAGGTCTTGCAGGCCGGGCTTGATGGCCGCGGCGACGTGATCGGCTGCATCCGTGCGCAGCCGCTCAAGCAACTGGTGCAAGGCGTTGAAGCGCGTGGTGATGCTCATGAATTCGCTGTTGAGGCGACTCAACCGGCCATTGCGCCGCCGCATGTGCGGGTCTTCAAATACGGTAACGCTGCGCAGACCTTCCAGGCCCACGGCCTCGGCGATAAAGCGCACATTGCTGGCCTCGAACCCTTCACGCTGGCTGCGCCCACGCAGGCCGTCGGTGACAAACAGCGCGAACACGCCGAAGCGCTGGTACAAGGCGTTGCGCATCGCGGCGCTGCTGGTTTGCGGCAGGATCGCAGCGCTGACCAACGTCGAGCACAGTATTCCCAAAGAGATTTCCAGCACCCGCCACACCGCCGCCATAAAGGCCCCGTCCGGGTGCGCCAGCGCGGGCAAACCCACCATCGCCGCGGTGTAACCCGCCAGCACAAACCCATAGGCGCGAAAGTTGCGATTACGCGTCGCACCGGCCGTGCAAATGCCCACCCAGATCGCCAACGCGCCGAGGAATAATTCGGTGTTCTGCGCAAACAGAGCGATCAACAAGACCATTACCGCCGACCCCGCCAGGGTGCCAAGGAAGCGGTAAAAACTCTTGGCGAAGACCTGGCCGCTCTGCGGTTGCATCACGATAAACACAGTGATCATCGCGGTGCGCGGTTGCGGCAGTTCCAGGCGCATCGCCAGCCACAGCGTGAGGAACGCGGCGATCAGTACCTTGAAGATATAGACCCAGGTCACGCCATCGCTGCGTGCCCAGTCGAAAAAACCACGGCGCCACTCCAGGGAGTGCAACCAGCGCAGCGGTGCAGGCAAGGGCGTCATCAAATCCTACTCAGTGATCGAATACGGCAAGCGCCGCCGGGGTCTTGCTCGGGAGGGTCCTGGTGTCTGGCGGCACATCGTTGCCGGCGCCGAGCCCGCCGCCCAGGGCGGTGACCAGTTCGGCGTGGGCACTCAGGCGTGCGGCCTGCACCTGTTGCTCGATCTGCTGCTGGTGAAACAGCAAGGTCTGGGCGTTCAGCACGTTGAGGTAATCGGTGAGGCCGCGCTGGTAGGCGATCATCGCGATGTCGTAGGTTTTCTGCGCAGAGGCCACGGACTGCGCGGCGAAGGACGCCTGCTTGTCCATCGATTCGCGGCGGATCAACTGGTCGCTGATGCCCTTGAGCGCGTTGACCAGCGTCTGGTTGTACTTGGCCACGGCCAGGTCATAACCGGCGCTGGCTTCGCCCAGTTGCCCACGCAAACGACCGCCGTCGAAGATCGGCAAGGTGATCGCCGGGCCGACGTTGTAGTTGAGTTTCTCGCCACTGAGAAACCCCAGCATGGCGCCGCCGGTCGCCATGTAGCCGAGGCTGCCGACCAAGTCGACGTTGGGATAGAACCCGGCATGCGCCACATCGATGCCACGCGCTTGCGCGGCGACTTGCCAGCGGCTGGCGACCACGTCCGGGCGCTGACCGAGCAATTGCGCCGGCAAGCTCGACGGCAATTTCAGCGGCGCGGCGAGGGACAAACTCGGGCGTTGCAGTTGCGCGCCCTCGCCCGGACCTTTGCCCGCCAAGGCAGCCAACTGGTTACGGCTCAGGGCGATTTCCTCGTCCAGCGCGTCGAGCTGGCGATGGGTCTCCGGCAACGGCGTTTCGGCCTGGCTGACGTCGAAGTGCGTGCCGATCCCGGCGTTCAGGCGTTTATTGGCCAGGTCGAGAATCTGCTGTTGCTGGGCCAGGGTGGCGGCGACGATGTCGCGGTTGGCGTAATGCAACGACAACTGGATGTAGGCGCGCACCACGTTGTTCTGCAATTCGAGCTGGGCCTGGCGCGCTTCGGCGGCGCTCATATGCGCCAGGTCGACGGCGCGTTCGCTGGCGTTGCTTTCGCGGCCCCACAGGTCAAGGGCATAGCTCAGGCCCAGGGACGAATTGTTGTCCCAGGTGGTTGTTCCGCTCAACTCGCCGGGGCCGTAGAACTGATCCTTCGGCCAGTTGTGGCGTTTGAGGGTGGTGTCACTGTTGATCTGCAACGACTCAGCCGACTCGGCAATGCCGGCCATGGCCCGCGCCTCACGCACCCGCGCGGCGGCCATGGCCAGGCTCGGGCTGTTTTGCGTGGCACGTTGCACCCACTGATTGAGTTGCGGATCGCCATAGGCTTGCCACCATTGCGTGGTGGGCCAGTGGGCGTCGTGGGCGGCACTCTGGATGGCTTGGTCGGTGGCCAGGTCATTGGCGTTGAGGGCTTGGCCTTGGGGGGCGATTCCTCCGGTTCCGATGCAGCCGCTGATTGCTAACGATAAGGCCCAAACACTGAGAGTCTTCAGCTCTCTGATGATGTGACGCGGCACGGCAAGCGTATTCCTGAGGTGGTGTTGCGCAAGAGGTGGCGCAATTCTAGGGGGCGGCATGGGGAACGATAAGCTGGCATTCCTGTGAATCTTTGTTACCGTTCAGGCGATAATCCGTTGGTAGGGATCACTGGACGGCGTAACTTTCTGTCACAATTTGCTATCTCCCCTGAGAACACTCCATGGACACTTTGCAAAACATGCGCGCTTTCAGTTGCGTGGCCGAAGCCGGCAGCTTCACCGCCGCCGCCGTGCAACTGGACACCACCACGGCCAACGTCTCGCGCGCGGTCTCCAACCTGGAAGCCCATCTGCAAACCCGCTTGCTCAACCGCACCACCCGCCGCATCGCGCTGACCGAAGCCGGTAAACGCTATTTGCTGCGTTGCGAGCAGATCCTGGCCTACGTGGAAGAAGCCGAAGCCGAAGCCAGCGACGCGCACGCGCGGCCGGCCGGGCAGTTGAAAGTGCACACCATGACCGGTATCGGCCAGCATTTCGTGATTGACGCCATTGCCCGCTACCGCCGTACGCATCCCGACGTGACCTTCGACCTGACCCTGGCCAACCGCGTGCCGGACTTGCTCGATGAGGGTTACGACGTGTCGATCGTGCTGGCCAGTGAATTGCCGGACTCGGGGTTTGTGTCCCAGCGACTGGGCATTACCTACAGCATCGCGTGTGCGTCGCCGGATTACGTCAAGGCCAAGGGCTGTGCGCAACGGCCGCAGGATTTGCTCAACCATGCGTGCCTGCGGTTGGTGAGCCCGGTGATCCAGCTGGATAAATGGACCTTCAACGGGCCGGAAGGCCAGGAAAGTGTGGCGATCAATACGTCGCCGTTTCTGGTTAATTCGGCGGACGCGATGAAAACGGCGATCACCAGTGGCATGGGCGTGGGGTTGTTGCCGGTGTATGCGGCTATCGAGGGGTTGCGTAACGGCACGCTGGTGCGGGTGATGCCTAACTACCGTTCGCAAGAGCTGAACTTGTATGCCATCTACCCGTCGCGCCAGTACCTGGATGCGAAGATCAAGACGTGGGTTGAATACCTGCGCGGGTCGTTGCCCGAGATTTTGGCGGCGCATCAGGCGGAGTTGGTGGCGTATGAGTTGAGTGGGAGTCTTAGCGGGGCGCGGTTGGCTAACTGACTGGGCTTTTGGGGGGCATATCCGTTATTTGGGTGATGGCGGGTATGGGTTCCGCCCTTACGGCGGGTCACTTTGGAAAAGCCCCAAAGTAACCAAAGGGCTCTTGCCCCACCACTCGGCACCTCGCTTGGGCTCGGTGTGCCCGAACGAAGGCTTGAATCCGTGGGCCGCCGTGACGGGCCATCCATGGCCCAACACGGCTAACCCGGCGTCCTGCCGGGTTACCCACGGATTCAAGCCTGCGTTCGGCCAGCGTGGTTTAACGGGGCGCCCAAGATCAAAGTCAAAAGCAGATCAAGATCAAAAGCAGAGCACGGCGGCCTGGTAGCCGACCTGAGTGGTTAGATCAAAAGCGGACGCGAGGCGGCCTGACAGCCGACCTGATCTTGAAGGCTGAACTCAATCGAATGTGGGAGCTGGCTTGCCTGCGATGGCATCAACTGGTTGTGCCTGATAGACCGAGGTGCCTGCATCGCAGGCAAGCCAGCTCCCACAGAAAAGCAAAGCAGTGCAGTGGTGGAGCCTGCACTCGGTCAAATTGTGGGAGCGGGCTTGCTCGCGAAGGCGGTGGGTCAGTCAACTCATGTGTAGCTGACACACCGCCTTCGCGAGCAAGCCCGCTCCCACATTTAGAACTCTGTGCATCAGATAGAAGTGTGTTGCTGTGCTGTTGCTGTGCTTCTGCCCTGCTTTTGCTTCAACCACTCAGGTCGGCTACCAGGCCGCCGTGCTCTGCTCTTGATCTTGCTTTTGACTTTGATCTGACAGGCCCCGTCAACCACGCTGGCCGAACGCAGGCTTGAATCCGTGGGTAACCCGGCAGGACGCCGGGTTAGCCGCGTTGGGCCATGGATGGGCCGTCGCGGCGGCCCACGGATTCAAGCCGGAGTGAGGGCATGCCGAGCCTAGGCGAGGCACCGAGTGGTGGGGCAAAGACCTTTTGGTTACTTTTGGCTGGGCCGGCATTCCGGGCGTTTGCCAAAAGTGACCCGCTGTAAGAGCGGAACCCTAAGTGGCCGTGACCGCAGCAACGGATATGTACTCAACCGCTCAACCAAACAGCACCAAAAGGCTCCCCCCAATCCCCCAAGAATGTTAGCGTGCTTAGCATTCTTCCGTAGTCGATGAGCCCGCCTGCAATGAAAAAGACCGTCCTCGCCTTCAGCCGTGTCACCCCGGAAATGATCGAACGCCTGCAACAGGATTTCGACGTCATCGCCCCCAACCCCAAGCTGGGCGACATCAACGCTCAATTCAACGAGGCCCTGCCCCACGCCCACGGTTTGATCGGCGTAGGCCGCAAGCTCGGCCGCGCACAGCTCGAAGGCGCAAGCAACCTGGAGGTGGTCTCCAGCGTGTCAGTAGGCTACGACAACTACGACGTGCCCTACTTCAATGAACGCGGAATCATGCTCACCAATACCCCCGACGTACTCACCGAAAGCACCGCTGACCTGGCCTTCGCCCTGCTGATGAGCAGTGCACGCCGCGTGGCCGAACTGGACGCCTGGACCAAGGCCGGCCAGTGGAAAGCCAGCGTCGGCGCGCCACTGTTCGGTTGCGATGTACACGGCAAAACCCTCGGCATCGTCGGCATGGGCAACATCGGCGCCGCCGTGGCCCGGCGTGGACGCCTGGGCTTCAATATGCCGATCCTGTACAGCGGCAACAGCCGCAAGACCGCGCTGGAACAGGAATTGGGCGCCCAGTTCCGCAGCCTCGACCAATTGCTGGCCGAGTCGGACTTCGTCTGCCTGGTGGTGCCATTGAGCGACAAGACACGCCACCTGATCAGCACCCGCGAGTTGGGCCTGATGAAATCCAGCGCGATCCTGATCAATATTTCCCGTGGCCCGGTGGTGGACGAGCCGGCGCTGATCGACGCCCTGCAAACCCGGAAGATTCGCGGTGCCGGCCTGGACGTGTATGAACAGGAGCCGCTGGCCGAGTCACCGCTGTTCCAGCTGAGCAACGCCGTAACCCTGCCGCACATCGGCTCGGCCACCCACGAAACCCGCGAAGCCATGGCCAACCGCGCCCTGGACAACCTGCGCAGCGCCTTGCTGGGCCAGCGCCCGCAGGACTTGGTGAACCCACAGGTCTGGAAGGGCTGACACCTCCCCCCGGTGGGAGCGGGCTTGCTCGCTCCCACACACGCCAGCCCTGCATAAATCCGGTTAAAGCCTGGCGCGCCCAAGTCGATAACCCTCTATAGATCGTCATTCCTGATCCACAGAAGGTTTTTATGTCCACCACCAAAGCCCGCGCAGATTCACTCTCGCTTCTGCTCTTTACCTTGCGCAGCGGCAAGCTGATGGCGATCAACCTGCTGAAAGTCAGCGAAATCATCCCCTGCCCGCCGCTGACCAAGCTGCCGGAGTCTCACCCTCACGTCAAAGGCATCGCCACGCTGCGCGGTGCCTCGCTGTCGGTGATCGACCTGAGCCGCGCGCTGGGCGAAATGCCCCTGGAAGACCCCAACGGCGGCTGCCTGATCGTCACTGACGTCAGCCGCTCCAAGCAGGGCTTGCATGTGCAGGCGGTAAGCAAGATTGTGCATTGCCTGACCACCGACATTCGTCCGCCGCCGTATGGCTCCGGTGGCAACCGCTCGTTCATCACCGGGGTCACCCAGGTCGAAGGCGGGCTGGTGCAAGTGCTGGATATCGAAAAGGTCATCCACGGCATTGCCCCGGCACCGGTTGAAGCGGCGCCCACCGACCTGACCATGGAGGAGGCCGAAGTACTCGGCAACGCGCGGATTCTGGTGGTGGACGACAGCCAGGTCGCCCTGCAGCAATCGGTGCACACCCTGCGCAATCTCGGCTTGACCTGCCACACCGCACGCAGCGCCAAGGAAGCCATCGACGTGCTGCTGGAACTGCAAGGCACGGTCGAGCAGATCAACGTGGTGGTCTCGGACATCGAAATGTCCGAAATGGACGGCTACGCCCTCACCCGTACGCTGCGCGAAACCCCGGATTTCCAGGAGCTGTACGTGCTGCTGCACACTTCTTTGGACAGCGCGATGAACAGTGAAAAGGCTCGCCTGGCCGGTGCCGACGCGGTGCTGACCAAGTTCTCTTCGCCCGAACTGACCAAGTGCCTGGTGGTTGCCGCCCAGACTGTGGCGCAAAAAGGCTTATAACCGGTGACGCAATACTTCCACCTGTTGCGCCGCGACCTGACCGGCAGCCTGCCCGCTCCGCAGTGGCCGGCCGATATTCGGCTGGGTCATTACCGTGATGAACTGGCCCCGGCGATTCATGCGGTGCTGCGCATGACCCAGGAGCAGGGCGGCGGCCGTGTCGCCAGCCTGGCGCAATGGCGCCAGCAGTTTGTCACCGATGCCGAATTCGATCCGACGCTGTGCCTGGTGGTCAGCAACGCCGAGGGCATCCTCGGTGTAGCCCAGTGCTGGACCAGCGCGTTTATCAAGAACCTCTCCGTGCATCCCTGCGCCCAGGGCCAGGGGCTGGGCCGCGCGTTGTTGCTGCACAGCTTTGAGGTGTTCAAGCAACGCGGCGAACCCTACGTCGACCTCAAGGTGGGCGAAAGCAACCTGCGCGCCCGACAACTGTATGAAAGCGCGGGCATGGTTTTTGTGCTGCGCGACCGGGTGCCCGAGGACTGACAGGCACTGGCGCATAACTTGCTTCGCAAGAGGCAGAACAGTGCATAGAGGCAAAAACCCGTCACTGTTCAAGAGTGCCCTCTGACCTTGCCTGGTGACAGATCCTCCATGAACACTCACTTTTCCTGCGTGGGTTGCGGCAAATGCTGCACCGACCATCATGTGCCCCTGACCCTCGAAGAAGCGCGGCAGTGGGCGGCTGACGGCGGTAACGTCATCGTTCTGGTGGAGGGTTTTCTCGCCGATGGCCTGGGCTTGCCCCTGCAACAGCGCGAACACGCCGAGCGTCGTTCGGTGGTGGTGCCCAGCGGCAATACCGAGGCGTTTGTGGCGATCACCTTTGCCGCTTACAACGCCGGGCGCTGCCGGAATCTTGACGAAGACAACCGCTGCAACATCTATGAGCGCCGCCCGCTGGTGTGTCGCATCTATCCGATGGAGATCAATCCGCATATCCCGCTCAACCCTGGCGCCAAGGACTGCCCGCCGCAATCCTGGGAACAGGGGCCGGCGCTGATCGTCGGCGGCGAATTGATGGACCTGGAATTGGCGCAGTTGATCCAGCGCTCGCGCCAGGCCGATCGCGATGACGTGCAGACCAAAGAGGCCGTGTGCGCCCTGCTGGGCATTTGCACCACCGCGCTCAAGGGCGATGGGTTTACCGCCTACCTGCCGGACATGAACGCCTTTGCCCAGGCGATGGAGTTGGCGATCGATCAGCCCGCCGTCGCCAACGAGTGGGTGTTTCATGTGTCCGGGCTGGATATTGCCGAACAGCTGCTGGATGCCGGCGCCAGGATCGCCACCCAGGTGCCGGCCAACTACGCGTTTATTTCCTTGCGGGCGTCATAGGCCCGCCGCCTGCGAGGATTTACAGGCTGGCGATACACTCGATTTCGATCCGCGCATTCAACAGCAGTTTGCCGGCGGCAAAGGTGGTTCGGGCAGGAAGCCGGCCTGCGGGGAAATAACTGGCATACACCTCGTTCATTGCCGGGAAATCTTTGACATCGGCAAGAATCACCGTGCATTTGGCTACCCTGTCCATCGCCAAGCCCTTTGTCTTGAGTGTGCCACGCAAGTTTTCCAGGGCCTGGGCGGTTTCTGCGCGAATGCCTCCGCGCACCAACTTGCCATTTTCATCCAGGCCCAACACACCCGCGAGATACAGGGTGTGCCCAACCTGCACCACCTCCGAGTAAGGAAACCCACCCTGCGCCGGTGTGTAAATCATCCGGGCCGATGCGGATTCAGCCGCAGCCGGTGCCAGATAAGGCTGGGTAATGGCCGCGTATTTGCCACTGTCCTTCAAACGCTGCAGGGCCTTGTTCAGCGCCGCGCTCAATTGCGGGTCGGTTTTGCGCACCGCAATAGCCGGGCCGCTGCCCAACAACTCGTCATTGATCACCGGCCCTGCGAAGGCAAACGCTTGGCCTTGAGGGGTGTTCAGCAACGCCTGGGTGATTTCAACCGTGTCTTGCAAGGTCGCGTCCAACTCACCGGCCTTCAAAGCCTTGATCAGCTCGGCATTGAGGTTGAATTGACGTACCTGCACCCCTTTGGGCGCCCACCGTGCCAGCGCAAACGCGGCTCGACTGGTGCCCGTCAGTACGCCCACGCGTTTGCCCCTGAGCGAATCGGGCGTGGGTAAAAGGCTGGAACCTGTGGGCGCGACCAATCGGCTTTCAAGGGCATAGAGCGGATGGGTGAAGTCGACTGTTTCGCGCCGTGGCGGCGTCGCGGTCATCGGCATGATGGCGTCAAAACGCCCGGCCTGGAGCGCCGCAAGGTTGGTTGCATAAGGCTGATCGACCCACACGCAGCGCGCGTTGAGCTCAACACACAAGGCGTTGCCCAGCTCGATATCCAACCCGACGAGTTCGCCTTGCTCGTTGCGATATTCAAACGGCGGTACATCCGCCTCGACGCCGAAGCGGATTTCACTCCACGGGTTTACCGGAGGGGGAGCCACCGCGCATCCGCTCCCGGCCAACATCATCAGCGCCAGCGCCAATATTCTTCTTGTCGTAGTCATAGACCTGTCCTGTTCAAAAGTGGTGTGAGACGTCCGTGCTCTATCACTCACGGCCCGAACGCACCCGACGTTCTAACAAGCACTGACTGGTCTTTAACTACGACACGCCTGTTTGTTTCATAGGAGAATTCCCAAATTCAGCCTAGACGCTTTTTAGCCTCAGCGCCGTCGGCCCCAGAACTCCTGCGCAAGCAGACGTAAATCTTCCGCCAGCGCCGCCACGTCGCCTGAACTGCACTGGCTCTGCTGCCCGGCGCTGACGGTGGCTTCGCCGGCATTGCGGATGCCGACGATAGTGCGATTGATGTCCTCGCTCACCGCGCTCTGCTCCTCTACCGCCGCGGCAATCTGTTGACTCATCGCGGTGATCTGGGTGACACGCTGGCTGATGCCATCCAGCGCCGCCGCCGCCCGCTGTGCCTGCTCGACACTTGCCCCAACATGCTCGCTGCTGTGTGACATGGCTTGCACCGCATCGCGGGCTCCGCCTTGCAGGGTGCTGATCATGCGCTGGATTTCATTGGTCGATTGCTGGGTGCGCTGAGCCAGGCCGCGCACTTCGTCGGCGACCACGGCAAAACCACGGCCCTGCTCGCCAGCCCGCGCGGCCTCGATGGCCGCATTGAGGGCCAGCAGGTTGGTCTGCTCGGCAATTGTCCGGATGACTTCCAGCACGCCGCTGATTTCACCGCTGTGGCTTTCCAACTGCTGAATCACCTCGGTGGCGCGCGCCAACTCCTGAGATAAACGCAACACCGCATCACGGCTTTCGTCGACGCGCTGATGGCCTTCACGGGTTTCGCTGCCGGCCTGGTGCGGCCCGGGAAGCCTGCAGCGCATGGTCGGCAACCTCGGCCACGCTGGCGGCCATCTGATGGATCGCCGCCGCCACCTGATCAGTCTGGGCCTGTTGGCCAAGGCTGCTGGCGTGACTGTTGTGCAGGTGCTTGACCAGGTGCGCAGCATGCCCCGCCAACCGCTGGGACGCATCGCCGATGCGCCCGACCACCGCGCCCACTTGGGCTTCGAGCATTTGCAGGGCGAATTCGATCTGCCCGCACTCATCCCTGCGCCCGGTATAGATCGCCTGGCTCAACGGGTTGTCGGCGATCAATCGCGCGCGTTGATTGAGTAGCGCCAGGGGACGCATGATCGCTTTGATCCCGACCGCCCCGATCAGACACCCAACCGCCGGCGCCAGCAGTTGCCAGGCCAGCGAATAAGAAGCCAGGCCCCGACTCAACGCCCACGTTACCGCGCAGCTGCCGACCACCCAGGCCGACAACTTGAAGCCCATGCCGAGCGTCGGCAGCCTCTGGCGTTTACCCGCGCGCAGCTGCGCATAAGCGTGTTCTGCCGCCGCCACCGTTCGCGGGTCCGGCTTGGTGCGCACTGACTGATACTCCACCGTCGCCCCTTCGCGGGTGACCGGCGTGGCATAGGCGCTGACCCAATAGTGGTCGCCGTTCTTGCAGCGGTTTTTCACCATGCCCATCCAGGACCGGCCACTTTTGAGGGTCCGCCACATGTGCGCAAACGCCGCAGGCGGCATATCGGGGTGGCGCAACAGGTTATGTGGCGAGCCAAGCAATTCGTCACGGCTATAGCCGCAGACATCGATGAAGTCCTGGTTGGCGTAGGTCATCGCACTGGTCAGGTCGGTGGTTGAGAGGATATTGGCGTCGGGGGCAAAGTCCACATTCCGACCGGTGACCGGCAGATTGATCTTCATGGATAAGCGCGCTCGTAATTATTGGAGGAGTCGGCAGGGCGTCGACTCTAAGCGCACTCAGGGGGCGAACACTGATCCAGCTCATGTTCCGCGCAATTAATTAGCCATCACTGGTCGGAAGGCGGCTCGTTCAGATTGTAGGGCTGCACGATGCGTTGGTATTCACCGCTCTGGCGCAGTTGTTCAAGCGCTCGGTTGAGGTCCTGGCGCAAGGCGGTGTCCGGTTTGCGCACCGCGATGGCCGCGCCATCACCCAGCAGTTCAGCCGACACAACAGGACCCAGGAAGTCGAAATCCTGGCCCTGCGCGGTGTCGAGCAGTGCCTTGCGGATTTCCACCGTGCCTTGCAGCGTCGCATCGATATGGCCGGCCACCAGGCTGCGCGCCAATTCGTCATTGAGCCAGAAACTCTTGATGATGACGCCCGCTGGCGCCCACTTGATTCGAGCAAAGGCTTCGCGGTTGCTCCCCAGCAGCACGCCAACCCGCTTGCCCCGGAGCGACTGCAGCGTCGGCATCAGGCCTGAGGCCTTGCGCCCTACCAGCCGAGTGGTGAACGGGTACAGCGTATCCGTGAAGTTGACCCATTGGCGCCGCCTGGAGGTGGGCGCCATGCCCATGATCGCATCGAACCGTCGGCCCTCAAGCGCAGGAAAACTCTCCATCAGGACCTGATCAACCCAGGTACAACGCACACTGAGTTGCTGGCACAACGCGTTTCCCAGGTCGATATTGAGCCCCACCAGTTGATCGTGCTGGTTGCGGCTTTGGAACGGCGGGAATTGCGCGGCGACCGCGAAACGGATCTCGCGCCGTGGTTCGTCAGCTGTTGAAGGCGTGCAGAAAACAGCGGCCAGCAGGGATAAGGCAGGCGCAACACAGACACGTATCGAAACCACAAGGTACGTCCTTTTCCGGAAAGTCCAGCGTCACCACGCCCCGGCGCAATCCACCCGGGGCGAAGCAAATGCTGTGCAAGCTTTCAAGAAAGGGTCGTGCACCTGCAATCAGAAACATCAGCGAGTGATGTAAGGCAATGCCGACAAATAGGTGACCGATTACTCTCAGCGTTTACCCATCGAACGGCGAGTGCCCGGCGGTGCCATACCTGGCGACTTGGTATGGCCGTTTTTGGCGCCATTTTTGTACCAAGGCTGGGCAGCATTCTTGGCCCCGGCCAGTTCACCCGGCTTGAACGGAAACTTGAACGCCGGGATCTCGGCTTTTTCAACGCTTTCAGCGCTGGCCGGATCGACGAGGTCGGCCGCTTCAACAGGGGATTGTGTCGGGGAAGTCATGGAAGCTCCGGGCATGCAGAAAATGAGGCGGCGGCCGGCTTGCGGGCCGCGCTGGCGCGCAGTATACCTGCGCGCCCCGGATCTTTAACCACCGCCTGTACGAATGGTCTGACTTTACTGACAGCGCTGTCAGTTAGCAGTCACCGTGCTGACCGGGTTGGCGGGCTATAAAGAAAGCATCTTCATTCTCCCACCCCTTTGCCCCGGCGCCTCACCCCATGCACATTCAACGAAAAACCGCCCTGACCGTGGGTGTCCTCGTGGTAGTGGCGATTGCAGCCTGGGCCGTGACCCGGCCCGCCAAGACCAAACTGGCGGCGCCGAGCGCAATTCCGGTGCGGGTGGTGAGCGTCGTGCAACAGGACATTCCCCGTTTTGTCAGCGGCATCGGCTCGGTGCTGTCGTTGCACAGCGTGGTGATCCGCCCGCAAATCGACGGCATCCTCACCCAATTGCTGGTCAAGGAAGGCCAATTGGTCAAAACCGGCGACCTGCTGGCGACCATCGATGACCGCTCGATCCGCGCGAGCCTCGACCAGGCCAAGGCGCAGCTGGGGGAAAGCCAGGCGCAACTGCAAGTCGCGCTGGTCAACCTCAAGCGCTACAAGGAATTGAGCATCGACGACGGCGTGTCGAAGCAGACCTACGACCAGCAACAAGCCTTGGTCAACCAGCTCAAAGCCACGGCGCAAGGCAACCAGGCCGCCATCGACTCCGCTCAAGTACAGCTTTCCTACACCCAGATTCGCTCTCCGGTGACAGGTCGCGTCGGCATTCGCACGGTGGATGAAGGCAACTTCCTGCGCATGAGTGATACCCAGGGTTTGTTCTCCGTGACGCAGATCGACCCGATTGCGGTGGAGTTCTCACTGCCGCAACAAATGCTGCCGACCCTGCAAGGCCTGATCGCATCGCCGACTCAAGCCAGCGTCGACGCCTACATGGGCGCCGACACCGACGGCCAGACCGGCGACTTGCTCGGTGAAGGCCACTTGAGCCTGATCGACAACCAGATCAGCTCCACCACCGGCACCTTGCGCGCCAAGGCCGAGTTCAAGAATGCATCGCAGCGCCTGTGGCCGGGGCAACTGGTGACCATCAAGATCCAGACCGCCCTCGACAAGAATGCCCTGGTGGTGCCGCCGACCGTGGTGCAGCGCGGCCTGGATTCGCATTTCGTGTACCGGGTCAACGGTGACAAGGTCGAGATTGTGCCCGTGCAAATCGCTTACCAGGACAGCGACGTGAACATCATCAAGGGCGTGCAGGCTGGGGATGTATTGGTCAGCGACGGCCAGTCGCGGCTCAAGGCCGGCGCCCAGGTCGAAGTGCTCAAGGAGCCGCCACAAACCATCCAGACGGTAGACGCCAAGGTGCAGCCATGAGCGGCAGCCGCTCGCCGTCGGCCTGGTGCGTCGACCACCCGGTCGCCACCCTGCTCCTGACCTTCGCCTTGGTGCTGCTGGGGTTGATCGCCTTCCCGCGCTTGGCCGTCGCCCCGCTGCCGGAAGCGGAATTTCCGACGATCCAGGTCACTGCGCAGTTACCCGGCGCCAGCCCGGACACCATGGCATCGTCGGTGGCCACCCCGCTGGAGGTGCAATTCAGCGCCATCCCCGGCATGACGCAAATGACCTCCAGCAGCGCCTTGGGCTCCAGCCTGCTGACGCTGCAATTCACCCTGAACAAAAGCATCGATACCGCCGCGCAGGAAGTGCAAGCGGCGATCAACACCGCCTCCGGCAAACTGCCCAGCGACATGCCAAGCCTGCCGACCTGGAAGAAGGTCAACCCGGCGGACAGCCCGGTGCTGATCCTCAGCGTCAGTTCCGACAGCATGCCCAGCACCGAGCTGAGCGACTACGTGGAAACCCTGCTGGCTCGCCAGATCAGCCAGATCGACGGCGTCGGCCAGATCAACATCACCGGCCAGCAGCGCCCGGCGATTCGCGTACAGGCTTCGCCCGACAAACTCGCAGCGATTGGCCTGACCCTCGCCGACGTGCGTCTGGCCATTCAGCAATCGAGTTTGAACCTGGCCAAGGGCGCGATTTACGGGGAGAACAGCGTGTCGACCCTGTCGACCAACGACCAGCTGTTTCACCCGGATGAATACGGCCAGTTGATTGTTTCCTACAAGAACGGCGCACCGGTTCAACTGCGTGATATCGCCAAAGTCATCAACGGTTCGGAAAACGCCTACGTACAGGCCTGGTCGGGCGACACGCCCGGCGTTAACCTGGTGATTTCGCGCCAGCCCGGCGCCAACATTGTCGAAACCGTGGACCGCATTCAAGCCGAGCTGCCACGCCTGGAAGGCATGTTGCCGGCCTCGGTGCAGGTCAGCGTCTTGACCGACCGCACCAAGACGATTCGCGCCTCGTTGCATGAAGTGGAAGTGACGTTGCTGATTGCGATCTTGCTGGTGGTGGCGGTGATGGCGCTGTTCCTGCGTCAGTTGTCGGCGACGATGATTGTGTCCAGCGTGCTCGGCGTGTCGCTGATCGCCAGTTTTGCGCTGATGTATGTACTGGGTTTCAGCCTGAACAACCTTACGCTGGTGGCGATCGTCATTGCCGTGGGCTTTGTGGTGGACGACGCCATCGTGGTGGTGGAGAACATCCACCGCCATCTGGAGGCGGGCCTCGATAAACGCGAAGCGGCGATTAAGGGTTCCGGCGAGATTGGCTTTACCGTGGTGTCCATCAGCTTCTCGCTGGTGGCGGCGTTTATTCCGCTGCTGTTCATGGGCGGCGTGGTCGGACGGCTGTTCAAGGAGTTTGCGCTGACGGCCACCTCGACCATCCTGATTTCGGTGGTGGTGTCACTGACGCTGGCGCCGACGCTGGCCGCGCTGTTCATGCGCGCGCCAACCCATCACGCCCACGACAAACCCGGCTTCAGCGAACGCCTGCTGGCCGGCTACGCGCGCAACCTGCGTCGCGCGCTGGCTCATCAACGCACGATGGCGGCGATCTTCATGGTAACCCTGGCCCTGGCCGTGGTCGGCTACATCTTTATCCCCAAGGGTTTCTTCCCGGTGCAGGACACCGGTTTCGTGCTCGGCACCAGCGAGGCCGCGGCCGACGTGTCGTACCCGGACATGGTCGCCAAGCACAAAGCCCTGGCCGAGATCGTCAAGGCCGACCCGGCGGTGGAAGCGTTTTCCCACTCGGTGGGCGTGACCGGCAGCAACCAGACCATCGCCAACGGCCGCTTCTGGATCGCCTTGAAAGACCGCGGTGACCGCGATGTGTCCGCCAGCCAGTTCATCGACCGCATCCGCCCGAAACTGGCCAAGGTGCCGGGCATCGTGCTGTACCTGCGCGCCGGCCAGGACATCAACTTAAGCTCCGGCCCGAGCCGCGCCCAGTACCAATACGTGCTCAAGAGCAACGACGGCCCGACGCTGAACACCTGGACCCAGCGCCTGACTGAAAAACTGCGCGCCAACCCGGCCTTTCGCGACCTCTCCAACGACCTGCAACTGGGCGGCAGCATTACCCACATCAGCATCGACCGCCAGGCCGCCGCGCGCTTCGGCCTGACCGCCACCGATGTCGACCAGGCGCTGTATGACGCCTTCGGTCAGCGCCAGATCAACGAGTTCCAGACCGAAATCAACCAGTACCAGGTGGTGCTGGAGCTCGACACCCAGCAACGCGGCAAGGCCGAGAGCCTGAACTATTTCTACCTGCGCTCGCCACTGACCAACGAGATGGTGCCACTGTCGGCGCTGGCCAAGGTCGACCCGCCCACCGTGGGGCCCTTGTCGATCAGCCATGACGGCATGTTCCCGGCCGCCAACCTGTCGTTCAACCTCGCGCCTGGCGTGGCGTTGGGCGATGCAGTGATCATGCTTAACCAGGCCAAGAATGAAATCGGCATGCCGTCCACCATGATCGGCACATTCCAGGGCGCGGCCCAGGCGTTCCAGAGTTCGCTGGCCAGCCAGCCCTGGCTGATCCTCGCGGCGCTGGTGGCGGTCTACATTATTCTGGGTGTGTTGTACGAGAGTTTCGTGCACCCGCTGACGATCATCTCGACGTTGCCTTCGGCAGGCTTGGGCGCGCTGATCATGCTGTGGCTGCTGGGCCAGGACTTTTCGATCATGGCCCTGATCGGCCTGGTGTTGCTGATCGGCATCGTCAAGAAAAACGGCATCCTGATGATCGACTTTGCCCTGGACGCCCAGCGCGTGCGCGGGCTACCGCCCGAGGAGGCGATTTATGAAGCCTGTGTCACGCGGTTCCGGCCGATCATCATGACCACCCTCGCCGCCCTGCTCGGCGCGGTGCCGCTGATGCTCGGCTCCGGCCCGGGCGCGGAGTTGCGCCAACCGCTGGGGATTGCGGTGGTCGGCGGCTTGCTGGTGAGCCAGGCGCTGACGCTGTTCACCACGCCGGTCATATACTTGTACCTTGAGAAGTTTTTCCACAGGCCCAAACCAGCGCTGGCGCTGGCGACCACACACTAAAGGCGGGGTCATGCGCGTCCTGATTATTGAAGATGAAGAAAAAACCGCGGACTACTTGCACCGCGGCCTGACGGAACAGGGCTACACCGTCGATGTGGCGCGTGAAGGCGTCGAGGGCTTGCACCTGGCGCTGGAAAACGATTACGCGGTGATCGTGCTCGACGTGATGCTGCCCGGCCTCGACGGCTTCGGCGTGTTGCGCGCGCTGCGAGCGCGCAAGCAAACGCCGGTGATCATGCTCACCGCCCGCGAGCGCGTGGAAGACCGCATTCGCGGCTTGCGCGAAGGCGCCGACGATTATTTGGGCAAACCGTTTTCGTTCCTCGAACTGGTGGCGCGCCTGCAAGCGCTGACCCGTCGCAGCGGCGGGCATGAGCCGGTACAGGTCACCGTCGCTGACCTCTGGATCGATTTGATCAGCCGCAAGGCCAGCCGCAACGGCCTGCGCCTGGACTTGACCGCCAAGGAGTTCTCGCTGCTCAGCGTGTTGGCACGCCGCCAGGGTGAAATCCTCTCGAAAACGGCGATTGCCGAGATGGTCTGGGACATCAACTTTGACAGCGACGCCAACGTCGTCGAAGTCGCAATCAAGCGCCTGCGCGCCAAGCTCGACGGGCCGTTCGAGCACAAATTGCTGCACACCATTCGTGGCATGGGGTATGTGCTGGAGAACCGCAGTGTCGGCTAACTCCATCGCCCTGCGCCTGAGCGGTATGTTCACGCTGGTGGCGCTGCTGATCTTCGTGTTGATCGGCGGCGCGCTGTACCAGCAAGTGGACCGCGGCCTTGGGTTGTTGCCGGGCGCCGAGCTGGATGCGCGCTACAGCGTGCTTGAATCCTCGGTGAACCGCTTTGGCACACCGGACCACTGGGCGAAAATCACCGCCAAACTGAAATTGCTCGGTGAGGAAGACAAGCGCATCCGCTTCTGGGTGGTGAGCAGCGATCCGAACTACGAATACGGCAACCCGGATGCGCAGATCCGCGCGTTCGCCGCAGGGCCCACCGGTAAGCGCGACTTGCGCCTGCCGGGGCGCGAGTACCCGTTCAAGGTGTTGGTGAGCCAGTTCGCGGCGAAAGAACAGCGCCCGCCGCTGCGCTTTATGATCGCCATCGACACGGAAAACTTCCGCGCGACTCAGCATCAGTTGCTGGTAGCGCTGATCGGCCTGGCGTTTGTCGGCGTGGTGCTGGCGGCGCTGCTGGGGTTCTGGGTGTCGCGCATCGGCCTCAAGCCGTTGGGCAAGCTCTCGGATGAAGCGCAGAAGCTTGCGCCGCCCAAGCTCTCGGGGCGCTTGCAACTGTCGCCGTTGCCGCCGGAGTTGAGCCAGTTCGTCAATTCGTTCAACTCTACGCTGGATCGGGTGGAACAGGCTTATTCACGCCTGGAATCGTTTAATGCCGATGTGGCCCATGAGCTGCGTTCGCCGCTGACCAACCTGATCGGCCAGACGCAGGTGGCGCTGACGCGCGGGCGTTCGGCTGAGCATTATTTCGAGGTGCTGCAATCCAATCTTGAAGAGTTGGAGCGGTTGCGCTCGATCATCAATGACATGCTGTTCCTGGCCAGTGCAGACCAGGGCAGCAAGGCCACCAAACTGATCGAAAGCTCGCTGGCGGATGAGGTGGCGACCACGCTCGACTACCTGGATTTCATCCTCGAAGACGCCCAGGTTCAAGTGCGGGTGCGTGGCGATGCGTTGGTGCAGATCGAGAAAGCTCACTTGCGTCGTGCGTTGATTAATCTGCTCAGTAATGCGGTACAGCACACCGCGGCGGGGCAGGTTATCGAGGTGAATATTGAGGTGCAGGAGCATCAGGTGGCGATTGGGGTGACCAACCCTGGGGATGAGATTGCCAGTGAGCATTTGCCACGGCTGTTCGAGCGGTTTTATCGGGTGGATGCGTCGCGCAGCAACAGCGGGGCGAATCATGGGCTGGGGTTGGCGATTGTGAAGGCGATCGCTTTGATGCACGGCGGGGATGTGTTTGTGCGCAGTGAGGGTGGGGGGAATACGTTTGGCATTACCCTGCCGGTGTAGGGGATGGTGTGCTGGGGGCATATCCGTTGTTTGGGTGATGGCGGGTATGGGTTCCGCCCTTACGGCGGGTCACTTTGGAAAAGCCCCAAAGTAACCAAAGGGCTCTTGCCCCACCACTCGGCACCTCGCTTGGGCTCGGTGTGCCCGAACGAAGGCTTGAATCCGTGGGCCGCCGTGACGGGCCATCCATGGCCCAACACGGCTAACCCGGCGTCCTGCCGGGTTACCCACGGATTCAAACCTGCGTTCGGCCAGCGTGGTTTAACGGGGCGCCTAAGATCAAGATCAAGATCTACAGCACGGCGGCCTGGTAGCCGACCTGAGTGGTTAGATCAAAAGCGCAAGCGAGGCGGCCTGACAGCCGACCTGAGTAGTTAGATCAAAAGCGCAAGCGAGGCGGCCTGACAGCCGACCTGATCTTGAAGGCTGAACTCAATCAAAGGTGGGAGCTGGCTTGCCTGCGATGGCATCGACTGGTTGTACCTGATAGACCGAGGTGTCTGCATCGCAGGCAAGCCAGCTCCCACATTTGGATCGCAGTGCATCAGATAGAAGTGTGTTGCTGTGCTGTTGCCCTGCTTTTGCTTCAACCACTCAGGTCGGCTACCAGGCCGCCGTGCTCTGCTTTTGATCTGCTTTTGATTTTGATCTGACAGGCCCCATCAACCACGCTGGCCGAACGCAGGCTTGAATTCGTGGGTAACCCGGCAGGACGCCGGGTTAGCCGCGTTGGGCAATGGATGGCCCGTCGCGGCGGCCCACGGATTCAAGCCGGAGTGAGGGCATGCCGAGCCTAGGCGAGGCACCGAGTGGTGGGGCAAAGACCTTTTGGTTACTTTTGGCTGGGCCGGCATTCCGGGCGTTTGCCAAAAGTGACCCGCTGTAAGAGCGGAACCCTAAGTGGCCGTTACCGCAGCAACGGATATGTACTCAATCCCCCGACAACAAAACCACCAACCCCACCCCACGACTGTTGCGATTTGGGCAACAGTCATTATCTTGTTACACTCTGTACCCCACCGCTCACCTGCGTTAATTTGACGCACCCTTGAGCGACGGCAAACACAGCTTCCCGCTCACCCAAATTTCCCTCGACTTATTTCCAGGGCTCTACACTGGGAATCTGTTCAAAGCCGCTGACTTCAGCGGCTTTTTTTTGCAGTAAAAAAGGCCAGGCACACCCCCACGACATTGGCCGCTTACGATTGACCAAAGGAGCTCCACCGGTGAAGAACTCGCTGACGTTCACCCCGCTATTCCTAGCGATTGCAACAACGATCGCCCCCCTGGCCCAAGCGGCAGACACCACCCCCGCCGACGGTTTCGTCGACGGCGCAAGCCTCAAGATCAACACCCGCAACTACTACATGAACCGCGACCGTCGCGACATCCACACCGATGACAGCAAGGAATGGGGCCAAGGCTTCATCGGCACTTTCGAATCCGGCTACACCCAAGGCACGGTCGGCTTCGGCCTGGACCTCAACGCCATGCTCGGCCTCAAGCTCGACGGCGGTGGCGGCACCGACGGCTCCAGCATCCTGCCGTATGGCAGCGGCAACGGCAAAGCGCCCGGCTCGTTCTCCACCGCAGGCGGCACCTTGAAAATGCGCGCCTTCGACACCGAGCTGAAAGCCGGCGACCTGTTCCTCAACAACCCGGTAATCGCCGGCGGCATGACGCGCATGCTGCCGCAGGATTTCCGCGGCGTTAGCCTGACCAACCACAGCTTCGACGGCTGGATGCTTGAAGGCGGCCAAGCCAGTTTCACCAAGCTCTACAACCAGAGCGGCCACCGACGCATCGGCACCAGCTACGGCGCGCTGCCGGACCACGCCGACAGCCGGCACCTGAACTGGGCCGGTGTGTCGTTCAGCGCCATCCCGGGCGTTACCAGCAACCTGTACGCCTCCGAACTCAAGGACGTGTGGCACCAGTACTACTACGACCTGGATTACACCTACGCGCTGAACGACCTGGTCAGCCTCAACCCCGGCCTGCACTACTACCACACCCAGGACACCGGCCGGTCGCTGCTGGGCAGCATCGACAACAACACTTACAGCCTGCATTTCACCGTGGGCGTGGGCAACCACAGCCTCACCGCCGCCTACCAGCGGGTTAACGGCAACACGCCGTTCGACTACATCAGCCAGGGCGACAGCATCTACCTGGACAACTCCCAGCAATACTCAGACTTCAACGGCCCCAACGAGCGCTCGTGGAAGCTGAAGTACGCCTATGACTTCGCAGGCCTGGGCATGCCGGGGCTGACGTCCGCCGTGTCCTACATCAGCGGCAAGACCGACCTGACCAAGGTCGACCCCAACAGCCGTGGCTACAGTGCCTGGTACAGCGCCGACGGCAAGGACGCCAAACACTGGGAGCGCGACATCGACTTGAAGTACGTGGTGCAAGGCGGCAAAGCCAAGGACCTGGCCGTGCGCCTGCAGTGGGCGACCAACCGCGGCGGCGAGGGCTACTCGGCGGTGGATCGGGATGTGGATGAATACCGGGTGATCGTGGATTACCCGATCAACGTGTTCTAACCCGCAGATCTTTCTTTTTAACCCGTGATCTAATTTTCATCGCGTAGAACTAAACTGCCAGCATCTTCCCTGCTGAAGCCTGCGCGATGAGTCAACTCCGCCCTCCTTCCTTACCTGCACGCCCGGAGCTTCTGCTGATTCTGGGCAGCGGCCTGACCGTCACCCTGATTGTGATCATCGTCGCGGCGCTGCTGACCCGCGAACACGCCAGCACCGTCCAGGCCGCCCAGCGCGCGACCACCAATATCACCCAACTGATCAATGCCGACGTGCTGCGTAACGTCGAGCTCTATGACCTGGCGCTGCAGGGCCTGATTACGGCCACCACGCGCAAGGACCTGGCTCAGGCGTCACCGGACATTCGGCACATGGTGCAGTTTGATCAATCCACCGCCGCGCCCTTCAAAGGCGAAGTGCTGTTGCTCGATGCCGACGGTGCAGTGATTGCCGACTCCTCGACGCTGTGGCCAACGCCACGCAATTTCGCTAACCGTGATTACTTCCAGGCGCATCGACAGAATGCCCAGGCCGGGCTGTTTATCAGCCGCCCATTCAGGATTCGCTGCAACTGCGATCAAGTCTGGCGCATCGCATTCAGTCGTCGCGTCACGGGGCCGGACGGCGAGTTTGCCGGTGTCGCGGTGGCAACGATGCGCCTGGCGTATTTCGATCAATTGTTCAACCGCCTCACCATCGGCAATGGCAGTTCGGTGAACCTGCTGAACAATCAGGGAATTCTTCTCGCCCAGCAGCCGTTGCTGGAGCGCGACATGATCGACAAGGACCTCAGCGATCGGCCCAACTTCAAACGCATACTGCGCGAAGGCGAAGGCAGCTTTCGGGCGATCTCGGCCATCACTGGCACCGAACGTTTGTACACCTTCACCAATGTCGGTGAATTACCGCTGATTGTGGTGGTGGCGCTGGCCAGCGAAGACGTGTTCGCCCCGTGGAAACGCGCCGCGCTGCTCACCAGCGGCGCCACCGGCGTGCTCTGCATTGGCCTGTTATGGCTGACCTGGATGCTGCGCCGCGAACTGCGCCGGCGCTATCGCGCCGAGCAAGTGCTGTCGGAGCTGGCCGCTACCGATGCCCTGACCGGCCTGGCCAACCGTCGCACCCTGGACCAGCGCCTGCGCCTGGAGTGGGACCGCGCGCAGCGCTCCACCGAGCCGCTGACGCTGTTGATGATCGACGTGGACCACTTCAAGGCTTTCAACGACCGCCACGGCCACCACGGCGGTGACGAGGCACTGCGCACGGTCGCCCAGGTGATCGGCAACAACATCCGTCGTCCCGCTGACCTGGCCGCGCGGTATGGCGGGGAAGAGTTTGCGGTGGTGCTGCCGGACACCGACGCCAGGGGCGCCTGGGTGATCGCCGAGCATATCCGCAGCGGAGTCGAACACCTGCCGCGCGTCGCCGGCGCTGAACAGCCGATCACCGTGAGTATCGGCATGAGTACCTGGGATAAACGCAGTCGCCTGTCACTCGAGACGCTGCTGTTGCACGCGGATCAGGCACTGTATGAGGCCAAGCACAGTGGGCGAAATCACATTGAGGAGGCCACCGGGCTCTGACCTGCTGCAACGCCATACACGGACTACGCTAATGGCATCCTCGACGCAGAAGTACGCCCGATGAGCCCAAGCCTTTCTCGCCCTACACGTCGCCCGGAACGCCTGCTGATCCTTGGCAGTGTCCTCACAGCCCTGCTGATCGTGGCGATCGTGGCGGTGCTGCTGATTCGCGAACACGCCAATACCCTGCAGACCGCCACGCGCACCGCGAACAACATTACCCAACTGATTGACGCCGATGTACTGCGCAACGTCGAACTCTACGACATGGCCCTCAAGGGCCTGATCGCCGCCGCCGAGCGCAACGACCTGCACAGCGTCTCTGCCGATATCCGCCATCTGGTGCTGTTCGACCGCTCCGCGGCCGCGCCCTACAAGGGCGACATCCTGCTGCTGGACGCCAATGGCGAGGTAATCGCCGACTCGTCCTTGCTCACGCCCAAGTCCGGCAACTTCGCTGATCGCGACTATTTCCAGGTGCAGCGCAAAGACCCCGAAATCGGGCTGTACATCAGCCGTCCGTTCATGGCGCGCTGCGTGTGTGACGACCAATGGCGCATTGCGTTCAGCCGCCGTGTTTCCGGGCCGGACGGGCGCTTCCAGGGGGTGGCGGTGGCCTCCATGCGCTTGTCTTACTTTCACCAGCTGTTCAGCAGCCTGAATATCGGCAGCAACAGCACCATCAACCTGATCAACCAGCAGGGCATCCTGCTGGCGCAGCATCCCATGCTCGAACTGGACATGATCGACCAGGACCTGAGCCAGCGACCGAACGTAGCGCGCATGCTCAAGGAGCGCGACGGCAGCTTTCGCGGCGTCTCCAGTGTCGACCACCGAGAGCGGCTCTACAGCTTTTCCACGGTCGGCAATTTGCCGCTGATCGTCGCAGTGGCGCTGTCCAGCGATGAAGTTTTCGCTCAATGGAAACGCGCAGCCTTGCTGATCAGCCTGGCGACGGGCGTGCTGTGCATCGGTCTGCTGTGGCTCAGCTGGATGCTCAGCAATGAGCTGCGCCGCCGTCACCGCGCCGAGCAAGTGCTGTCAGAACTGGCAGCCACCGATGCCCTGACCGGCCTGGCAAACCGTCGCACCCTCGATCAGCGCCTGCGCCTGGAATGGGACCGCGCGCAGCGCTCGACCGAACCGCTGACGCTGCTGATGATCGACGTTGACCACTTCAAGGCCTTCAATGACCGCCATGGTCACCACGGTGGTGACGAGGCTCTGCGCACGGTGGCCAGGGTCATTGATGACAACATCCGCCGCCCGGCTGACCTGGCGGCGCGTTATGGCGGGGAGGAATTTGCGGTGGTGCTGCCGCACACCGACGCCAAGGGCGCCTGGGTGATCGCCGAGCATATCCGCAGCAGCGTCGAGCACTTGCCACGGTTTGCCGGCGCCGAACGGCCGATTACGGTGAGTATCGGCATGAGTACCTGGGACAAACGCAGCCGTGTGTCGCTGGAGGCATTGTTACTGAGTGCGGACCAGGCGCTGTATGAGGCCAAACACAGCGGGCGCAATCGCATCGTGGACGCCGCAGCCCTTCCCTGAAAAGCCTGCCACCTGGGCCACTCAGTCAGTGCGGTTGGAGCAAGGACGCCCGCCGCACCGCCAGCCCGGGTTTGATCCCGATGCTGACGGCGCCTGCTGCTGATGACAATGAATCAGTACGTGCTTCACAGGGCAGCTTTCACAGCGTGTAGCTGCCACCTCCTGACACTGAGACTCTTGGGTCAGCACCGACTTGCGCTGTCACACTCAATGGAAACTGCGGGGGCAACAGAGACACGCTTAAACCGAAAGAGCCATCGACGAAAACGCCCGAGATAGCGGAAAACTCGTGTTTTGGCGCGGACTTGCTGGTCAGGTCAGTGCTGAAGGTAACTTTGTGTTGAAGGGTAAATGACGGTGACACGCCTCCTCCGCCATTGGCGCCAACCTGCCCTGCTCGAACATTTGCGTTAACACTTGTGCGGGGAGAAAAAGTATAACTATTGGTGATAGATAATGTGTTGTCGAAATTTTGCGTGATCGTCGGTTTACCGGTGGGAAACAGTGTGAACTGAAGACCCGGCCCGCCGACATTTATATGTTGCCCGGTTATATGCGTCACACTTTGGTTCACACCACCGCCCACACTAACACCAGAACTGGCAAGGCTGCCCTCCAGACCGCCATTCACACTCAATAATTGCTGGCTGACAATTGAAGGCTTCAGATTAGCGTTAAAGTTTAATTCACCACTGGGTTGGACAGTGGCGCTGAATTCAGGTGCGCCAAACGTAAACCGCTGTGAAAGGCTGCCGCCCACATTGAAACCCACGCCCGTGCCTAAAATATTCGGAATGCCGGCCCTCAAACTGCCGCCGACTTCCAGTTGCATCTTTGGTGCGAAGCTGACGGTGAGGCCGCCGCTGTCGTTGGGACGTAAGCTGATGACGGGATCAAAGCGCGCCGTTGCGCTCACACCCGCGCTCGGGCCGCCAGGAATCGGCGTGAGCCTGGCGGCGATGGTGGCATAGGTTCGCGGAAAAAAAGACACCGTGGGGATCGGCTGAAACTTCGCTACACCGCCGAACACATTCGCCGTATAGGGCGCGGCAAAAGAGCGCTCGGGTGGATTATTGTTGACGTTTTGTTGCTGAGGGTCAGGGCTACGGTATACAGCGGCTGGAGCGATAGCGTTCATGATCGATATTCCTTCAACAGTAATAGGTATGTATTCACTGATCTCGCGTTAGTTAAAAACTCGTTTAGCTGTTGGGTCTATATTCAACGGCCTCACGAAGACTGTGTGGTACACGAAAAAGTATCAGTTCCTACAAAAACACCGTCGAAAGTTGCAGCACGTTTCACGACAATGTCATTACCGCGCAACTTGCTATTTTTTAAGCATAAAAAAAGGCCACCCGAGGGTGGCCTTTCAAAACTAAAGAAGAGAGTTGTTACTTACACCGCCGCAACGGGACGCATGTAAGAGATCGGTGCGGTGCTGGCATCTTCGAAGGTCACGACTTCCCAAGCATCTGTCTGTGCAATCAACTTGCGCAGCAGCTGGTTGTTAAGGGCGTGGCCCGACTTGAAGCCTTTGAACTCGCCTATCAGGCTATTGCCCAGCAGGTAGAGGTCACCGATTGCATCGAGGATCTTGTGCTTCACGAATTCGTCTTCATAGCGAAGGCCGTCTTCGTTCAGTACACCATCCGCGTCGACCACGATGGCGTTTTCAACGCTGCCGCCGAGTGCGAGGTTGTGCTTGCGCAGGTACTCGATGTCACTCATGAAACCAAAGGTACGGGCGCGGCTGACTTCTTTTACGAACGAAGTGCTGGAAAAATCCACGCTTGCACTTTGTGTGCGGTCACGGAATACCGGGTGATCGAAATCGATCTCAAAGCTCACTTTAAAGCCTTCGAACGGAACGAAGGTGGCGCGCTTGTCGCCGTCTTCTACTGTCACTTCCCGCAGAATGCGAATGAACTTCTTGGCTGCGTCCTGTTCTTCCAGGCCGGCAGATTGAATCAAGAATACGAAGGGTCCAGCGCTGCCATCCATGATAGGGACTTCGGACGCGGAGAGCTCGACGTAGGCGTTATCGATGCCCAGGCCAGCCATGGCCGAGAGCAAGTGCTCCACCGTGTCCACTTTGACGTCACCGTTGACCAGAGTGGTCGACATAGTGGTTTCGCCAACGTTTTCCGCGCGAGCAGGAATCTGCACCACAGGGTCCAGGTCGGCACGAACAAACACGATGCCGGTGTCGACAGGTGCGGGCTTGAGGGTCAGGTATACCTTCTCCCCGGAGTGCAGACCTACACCTGTGGCACGGATAATATTCTTCAGGGTGCGTTGTTTAATCATGGCTTGGACCGCTTCAGCGCAAATTGCGAACTGGTATCAACAAAGGCTGGCGATAATAACAGACCAGACCTTTGCTGAACACCAATCACCTTCATAGCCCTGATACATTCCATTAATCGGCCTGACGACGCAGGAATGCCGGGATGTCCAGGTAGTCCAGATCATCTTGCGGATTCGGGCTACGGGACGCCGCAGCACCGGCCTGAGCCTGGTTGCGCATCACGGTCGGACGGTCCAGATCACGGTAGTTCACCGACGGCAGTTCCTGGCGCGCAGGCGCTGGAGCGGCAGCTTGCTGGCTGGCGTGACTGTTGTGGCCGGTGTGAACGGTATTGTCGATGACCTTTACAGGCTTCTCGATTTTTGCGCCCAGGCCGGTAGCAACCACGGTCACGTGCAGTTCATCACGCATGTCCGGATCGATAACGGTACCGACTTTGACCATCGCGTGCTCGGAAGCGAAGGCTTCGATGATGCTACCCACGTCGGAGTACTCACCCAGGGACAGGTCAGGACCGGCGGTGATGTTCACCAGGATGCCGCGTGCGCCTTGCAGGTTCACGTCTTCCAGCAATGGGTTGCGGATCGCCGCTTCAGTGGCTTCACGTGCACGGTTCGGACCGCTGGCGCAGCCAGTGCCCATCATCGCCATGCCCATTTCGCTCATCACGGTACGTACGTCGGCAAAGTCGACGTTGATCATGCCTGGGCGCTTGATGATGTCGGAGATACCGCGAACGGCACCGGCCAGTACATCGTCAGCCTTGGCAAATGCGGACAGCAGGCTTGCGTCCTTGCCCAGGATGGTCAGCAGTTTCTCGTTGGGAATGGTGATCAACGAGTCAACGCTTTCAGACAGCAGACGGATACCTTCGTCGGCGATCTGCATGCGCTTGCGACCTTCGAACGGGAACGGACGCGTTACGACAGCAACGGTCAGGATGCCCATTTCCTTGGCCACTTCGGCAATGATCGGGGCTGCACCGGTACCAGTACCGCCGCCCATGCCGGTGGTGATGAACACCATGTTGGTGCCTTGCAGCACTTCAGCAATACGCTCGCGGTCTTCCAGCGCGGCTTGACGGCCGACTTCCGGGTTGGCGCCAGCGCCGAGGCCCTTGGTCACGGCTGTGCCCAATTGCAGGATGGTCCGCGCGCCGATGCTTTTCAGCGCCTGGGCATCAGTGTTGGCGCAGATGAATTCAACGCCTTCAATGTTGCTCTTGACCATGTGGTTGACAGCGTTGCCGCCGCCACCGCCGACACCGATTACTTTGATAACCGGGCTTGCGGGGATGTTGTCTACGAGTTCGAACATGTTCCCTCTCCTTTCGTTTTCTCTAGTTTTTTCGCCTACTGCTTATTACGGTGTTGCGGTAAATCTTTAGAAATTGCCTTTCACCCAAGCCTGCAAGCGCTCGAACAACGGCGCTTTGGCTTCGTCGTCGCCACCGCGGTAGCTGTCACGAATGCTCGGGCCCGACAGGGAAATGCCGTCGGTCTGCTTTTGCAGCCCGTACAACAGCAAGCCCACACCGGTGGAATAAATCGGGTTGCGCACTACGTCGCCCAGGCCTTTGACGCCATGGGGCACGCCCAGACGGACAGGCATGTGGAAGATTTCCTCGGCCAGTTCGACCGCGCCTTCCATCTTCGAGGTGCCACCGGTCAGCACAATGCCGGCCGGGATCAAATCTTCGTAACCGCTGCGGCGCAGCTCAGCCTGGATCAGGGTGAACAGCTCGTCGTAGCGCGGCTCGACCACTTCGGCCAGCGCCTGGCGCGACAGCTCACGCGGTGGGCGGTCGCCGACACTGGGCACCTTGATGGTTTCACCGGCACCGGCCAGTTTGGCCAGGGCGCAGGCGTAGCGAATCTTGATTTCTTCGGCGTACTGGGTCGGTGTACGCAGCGCCATGGCGATGTCGTTGGTGACCTGGTCGCCGGCAATCGGGATCACGGCGGTGTGACGGATCGCACCCTCGGTGAAGATCGCGATGTCAGTGGTGCCGCCGCCGATGTCCACCAGGCACACGCCCAGCTCTTTTTCGTCGTCGGTCAGTACCGAATAAGCCGAAGCAAGCTGCTCGAGAATGATGTCGTCGATTTCCAGACCGCAGCGGCGCACGCATTTTTCAATGTTCTGTGCAGCATTGACGGCGCAGGTCACCACGTGAACCTTGGCTTCCAGACGTACGCCCGACATGCCCAGCGGCTCGCGAACGCCTTCCTGGTTGTCGATCACGTAGTCCTGCGGCAGGGTGTGCAGCACGCGCTGGTCAGCCGGGATCGCCACGGCCTGGGCCGCGTCGAGTACACGCTCAAGGTCCGCCGAGCTGACTTCACGGTCGCGGATTGCCACGATGCCGTGGGAATTCAGGCTGCGGATATGGTTGCCGGCCACGCCGACGAACGCCGAGTGAATCCGGCAGCCGGCCATCAGCTGCGCTTCTTCAATCGCGCGCTGGATCGATTGCACGGTGGACTCGATGTTCACCACCACGCCCTTCTTCAGGCCCCGGGACGGATGCGTGCCGATACCGACGATTTCGATAACACCGTCTTCCCCGACCTCGCCGACCAGCGCCACCACCTTGGAGGTGCCGATATCGAGACCGACGATCATTTTGCCGCTTTGCACGTTTGCCATGGGTCCTGCCTCTTCTTAATTCTTCGCGACAGCGGGTTTGGCTGTCGTCGGCGCAGCTGGTTCACGCCAGCCGACGGCCAGGCCGTTGGCGTAACGCAGGTCGACGCTCGCAATGTTCGTAATCTGTTCTTTCAAGGTCTTGTCATAGATGGCAATAAAGCGGCGCATCTTTTCCACCAAGCGGTCGCGTCCCAGCAACAACTCGATGCCCGGGCCGGAACTGCCTGCCCCGGTGGTCAAAAACCAGCTGCCCCGCTCACGCAATTCCAGGCGTGCGATGGAGAAGCCCAGTGGCCGCAGCATCTGGCTCAAGGCCTGATACTGCTGCATCACTTGCTGCTGCGCCCGCTGCGGCCCGAACAGCTGCGGCAGGTGCTCATAGTTGGCCAGCTCACGCGGGGTGAACGCCTGGCCCTGGTTGTTCAACAGCGCTTCATCGCCCCAACGGGCCACGGGCAGTTGTTCTTCCAGGCGGATCGTCACCTGGTCCGGCCAAACGCGGCGGACTTCGGCATGGGCGATCCATGGCATCTGCTCCAGCTCCGAGCGCATACCGGCCAGGTCGATGGTAAAGAAGCTCGCCGCCAGGTACGGGCCGATGCGCTGCTGTACCGCTTGCTGGCTGATGTAGCTCAAGTCGCCCTGCACACTGATCTTGGTGATCGGCCGATCGGCATACGGCAACAGGCGCTGCGCACCTTCGTAGGTGCCAAAGCCCAACGCCACCAGCAGCACCGGCCAGAACAGCGCCTTGAGGAAACCAAAGTTGGCTTTCGGCAGGCGCGCCGACATCGGCTCTTTAGCCACCATCCGGCTGGCACCCCGTGGCACCGGCTTGCGGCCGGGTGCTGGTGGGGGCTGATGACGAAGCGATGCGCCGTTCATGTGTTTAGCCTCTTGGCTCAATGCTGTCAGCGAGGATCGCCAGCACCAACTGCTGGAAATCCAGACCGGCTGCACGGGCTGCCATAGGTACCAGGCTGTGATCGGTCATTCCCGGCGCAGTGTTGACTTCAAGGAACCAGAAATTCCCTTGGTCATCCTGCATCACGTCTGCCCGCGCCCAACCGGCGATATCCAGCGCCTCACAGGCTTTCGCCGTGAGGTCCATCAATTCTTGTTCCTTGGTTGCGTCAAGGCCACACGGGATCCGGTACTGAGTATCGGAAGCCAGGTACTTGGCGTCGTAATCGTAAAAGGTGTGGGGCGTGCCCAATGCGATAGGCGGCAATACCTGGCCACGCAGGGTGGCGATGGTGTACTCGGGACCGGAAATCCACTGTTCCACCAACACTTGCGAATCGTAGGTACTTGCCGCTTTCCATGCGTCGATCAATTCGGCGGCCGAGTTCACTTTGGCCATGCCGATACTGGAGCCTTCATGAGCTGGTTTGACGATCAAAGGCAGGCCCAGTTCCTTGGCTGCAGAAATACAATCGTCTTCGCTGCACAGCACGCTGTGGCGTGGGGTTGGAATACCCAGGCTGTGCCACACCTGCTTGGTGCGCAACTTGTCCATCGCCAGTGCCGAGGCAAGAATGCCGCTGCCGGTGTAAGGGATGCCGGCGCACTCAAGCAAGCCTTGCATGCTGCCGTCTTCACCGCCACGGCCGTGCAGGATGATAAAGGCACGGTCGATCTTTTCGGCCTGCAGGCGGGCAAGGAAGTCATCGCCCACGTCGATACCGAACGCATTCACGCCGGCGCTTTGCAGTGCCTCAAGCACGGCATTGCCGGACTTGAGCGAGACCTCACGTTCAGCGCTCTTGCCGCCGAACAGCACGGCTACGCGGCCGAAGTCGGCAGGCGTGATCGTGGAAAACAGGGCGTCGTAGTTCGTGGTCATTTCGACTTCCCCTGCGCCACGGCGAACAATGGGCTCGCAAGCAATTTAGGCGCAAGGCCACCGATGTCGCCGGCACCCTGGCACAGCAGGATGTCGCCGGCGCGCAGCAGTGGCTTGACGATCGGCGCCAGGTCCACACCGCGCTCGATGTAGATCGGGTCCAACTGGCCACGCTGGCGGATGCTGTTGCACAGCTTGCGGCTGTCGGCGCCCGGGATCGGCTCTTCACCGGCCGGATAGACTTCCATCAGCAGCAGCACGTTGGCATCGGCCAATACATTGACAAAATCGTCGTACAGATCGCGGGTACGGCTATAGCGGTGCGGCTGGTAAACCATCACCAGGCGGCGCTCCGGCCAGCCACCGCGCACGGCTTTGATCACGGCGGCCACTTCGGTCGGGTGGTGACCGTAGTCGTCGACCAGCATCACGTCGCCGCCGTCTACCGGCAGTTGGCCGTAGACCTGGAAGCGACGGCCAACACCGGCAAAACGCGACAAGCCTTCAACGATGGCTTCATCGCTGACGCCCTCGTCGGAGGCGATGCAGATGGTCGCCAGGGAGTTGAGCACGTTGTGGTTGCCCGGCATGTTCACCGACACATCAAGCGGCTCGCGGTCAGGGCGCAGCACGGTGAAGAAGGTTTGCATGCCTTCCTGGCGCACATTGATCGCGCGCACGTCAGCGTCTTCGCTGAAGCCGTAGGTCACGGTCGGACGCTTGACCTGCGGCAGGATTTCACGCACCACCGGATCGTCCAGGCATACAACAGCCAGACCGTAGAACGGCAGGTTGTGCAGGAACTCGACGAAGGTTTTCTTCAACTTGTTGAAGTCACCGTCGTAGGTTGCCATGTGGTCTTCGTCGATGTTGGTAACCACCGCGACCAGCGGCTGCAGGTGCAGGAAGCTCGCGTCGCTTTCATCGGCTTCGGCGATCAGGTAGCGGCTGGTGCCGAGCTGGGCATTGGTGCCCGCTGCATTCAGACGGCCACCGATCACGAACGTCGGGTCCAGGCCACCGGCCGCGAACACCGAAGCGATCAGGCTGGTGGTGGTGGTTTTGCCGTGCGTACCGGCAACGGCAATGCCGTGGCGATAGCGCATCAGCTCGGCGAGCATCTCGGCGCGCGGCACTACCGGAATACGGCGCTCAAGGGCGGTGGCCACTTCCGGGTTGGAGGTGTTCACGGCACTGGAAACCACCAGCACATCAGCCTCGGCGGCGTTTTCAGCGCGGTGGCCGATAAAGATCTGCGCACCGAAAGACTTCAGGCGATCCGTGACCGGCGACTCTTTCAAGTCAGAGCCGGACACCTGGTAGCCCAGGTTCAGCAGCACTTCGGCAATCCCGCACATGCCCACGCCGCCGATGCCGACAAAGTGGATGCGACGGATGCGGCGCATCTCGGGTTGTGGCATGGCTTTCTGATTCTCAACCATGGGCCACCTCCAGGCAGATGTCGACCACGGTGCGGGTTGCGTCAGGTTTGGCCAGGCGGCTTGCGGTGCTCGCCATGCTGTTGAGTCGTTCCGGTTGCATCAAAACCTCGGTCAGGCGTGCGGCCAAATCGGCGGCGCCAGTCGTTCTTTGCGGCAGCAGGAAGGCAGCGCCCTCCCCGGCCAAATATTCGGCGTTGCGGGTCTGGTGATCGTCAATCGCGTGGGGCAAAGGCACCAGCAAGGACGGCAGACCGGCGGCGGCCAGTTCACTGACGGTCAGCGCACCAGCGCGACAGACCACCAGGTCGGCCCAGCCATAGGCGTGGGCCATGTCTTTGATGAAGGGCTGCACATTCGCCTCGACACCGGCCTCGCGATAGCGGGCAGCGGTGATTTCATCGTGATTCTTGCCGGCCTGATGGAAGATCTCCGGGCGCAACCCCACGGGGAGTTGAGCCAGCGCTTCGGGCAGCAATTTGTTCAGTGGCTCGGCACCCAGGCTTCCGCCGAGGATCAGCAGATGCGCCTTGCGCCCGGCCAGGGCCTCACGGGCAATGGCCATGAACAGTTCGGTGCGCACCGGGTTGCCGGTGGTGCGCAACTTGTCCGAGATCGCGAAGGTGTTCGGGAACGCTTCACACACACGCGAGGCCAACGGCACCAGCAGGCGGTTCGCGGTACCGGCGACGGCGTTCTGCTCGTGCACGATCACCGGCACGCCAGCCAGCTTGGCGGCAACACCGCCAGGGCCAGTCACATAACCGCCAAACCCCAGCACGCATACCGGCTTCACTGCACGCATGACTTTGCGCGCCTGCCACACCGCCTTGAGCAACACGAACGGCGCCTTGAGCAGGGACAACTTGCCCTTGCCACGCAAGCCTGTGACGTTGATCAAATGCAGCGGCAAGCCGGCATTGGGCACCAATTCATTTTCGATGCCGCGCGGCGTGCCGAGCCAATGCACGGTGTAGCCGCGGTTCTGGAATTCACGCGCGCACGCCAGGGCCGGGAACACGTGGCCCCCGGTGCCGCCCGCCATGATCAGCACGTTAGCGCCCATGGTTCGGCTCCTCGGCAAAATCGCTTTCGCTGAATTCCATCTCTTCGCTGCCCAGGTGGGTCCGACTCTCCCACTCGATGCGCAGCAATAACCCCAGGCACGCGCAGCAAATCACCAACGAACTGCCGCCGTAACTGAGGAACGGCAAGGTCAGGCCCTTGGTCGGCAACAAGCCGACGTTCACGCCGATGTTGATCAGGAACTGGCCGATCCACAGGAACGACAAGCCGTACGCCACATAGGCGGCGAAATACTGTTTGGCCTTCTCGGCCCACAAGCCGATGTACATACCGCGTACACACACGAACACGAACAGCGCGACGGTGCACAGCGAACCCACCACGCCGAGCTCTTCGGCGAGTACCGAGAACACGAAGTCGGTGTGCGCTTCGGGCAGGTAGAACTGCTTCTGCACGCTGTTGCCCAGGCCCACGCCCAACCACTCGCCGCGACCAAAGGCGATCAGCGCCTGGGTCAGCTGGTAGCCGGAACCGAACTGATCGGACCACGGGTCGGTAAAGGTAATCAGACGGGCCATCCGGTAGGGCTGCGCCTGCACCAGCACCGTCACGGCGGCCACGGCCAGCACCACCATCAAGGTGAAGCGGAACAGGCCGACGCCACCGAGGAACAGCATCGCGGCGGCCGCGCCCATCATCACGACGGTGGCACCGAAGTCGGGCTCCATCAGCAACAGGCCGGCCATTGGCAGCAGCACGATGAATGGCTTGAAGAAGCCCATCCAGCTTTCGCGCACTTCCTTCTGACGGCGTACCAGGTAACCGGCCAGGTAGATCACCACGAACACCTTGGCGATTTCCGACGGCTGCACGTTGAACGCACCGAAGCCGATCCAGCGCATCGAACCGTTCACCTCGCGGCCGATGCCGGGCAGGATCACCATGATCAACAGGCCGAACGCACCGATCAGCATCATCCAGCCCAGGCGCTGCCAGGTGGCGATCGGGATCATCATGGTGACGATGCACGCGCCAAGGCCGATCACCAGATACACCAAGTGGCGGATCATCATGTACAGGGTGTTGCCCGACTGCACGGCGGCCACTTCGGAGGACGCCGAGGTGATCATCACCAGCCCCAGACCCAGCAGCGCCAGGCAACCGGCGAGCATCGGGAAATCAAGGTCGACGCCACGGCCGGTAATGATCGGCGACGGGTACGGTTTGATGATATTTCTAAAATTCATGCCAAGGCCTCCACGGCGCGAGCGAACAGCTGGCCGCGCTCTTCGTAGTTCTTGAACATGTCGAAACTGGCGCACGCTGGCGACAGCAGCACGGCATCACCCGGCTGGGCCATGGCTTTGCACTGAGCGATGGCGTCGTCCAGGGACGTCGCGCGCACTTGCGGCACGGCGTCACCGAGGGCAGCGGCGATCAAGTCAGCATCACGGCCCATCAGCACCGCGGCGCGACAATGGGCAGCCACCGGGCCTTTAAGGTCCTTGAAGTCGGCGCCTTTGCCATCGCCACCGGCGATCAGCACCAGCTTGCCTTCGATATCGGCGCCAAGGCCTTCGATGGCAGCCAGGGCAGCACCGACGTTGGTGGCCTTGGAATCGTTGTAATAGCTGACGCCGTTGAGGTCGCGCACCCACTGGCAACGGTGCTCAAGCCCGGCGAATGTGCGCAGGCTTGCGAGCATGGCGTCGAACGGCAGGCCAACAGCGTGACCGAGTGCCAGCGCCGCCAGGGCATTGGACTGGTTATGCGCGCCACGAATTTTCAGCTCGCGCACCGGCATCAGGTTCTGGAATTCGAAGGCCAGGTATTTCTCGCCGTTCTCTTCGCGGATGCCGAACGCTTTGAAGTCGGGTTTGCCGAGGCCGAAGGTCCAGCACGGCAGGCCCTCGCCCATCAACGGACGGCTCAGGGCGTCCTGGCGGTTGACCACCACTTGCCGAGCACCGCGGAAGATCCGGTGCTTGGCCAGGTGATAGGCCGGCAGGCCGCTGTAGCGGTCCATGTGGTCTTCACTCACATTCAACACGGTGGCGACTTCGGCGCCCAGGTCGTGAGTGGTTTCGAGCTGGAAGCTCGACAGTTCCATCACGTACAGCTCGACGTCGTCGCTGAGCAGGTCCAACGCCGGGGTGCCGAGGTTACCGCCCACGGCCACGCGCTTGCCGGCCGCAACCGCCATCTCGCCGACCAGGGTGGTCACGGTGCTTTTCGCGTTGGAACCACTGATGGCCACAATCGGCGCTTTCGCGTTGCGCGCGAACAGGTCGATATCGCCGGAGAGCTTCACGCCACGTGCGGCAGCGGCTTGCAAAGCCGGTGTCGCCAGGGCCAGGCCGGGGCTCACGTAGAGCTCATCGGCGCGGCACAGAAACTCGACATCCAACTCGCCACAACGCACTTCCACGTGCGGGTAGTCACGGCGCAGCGTGACCAGCTCCGGTGGATTTTCCCGCGTATCGGCGACGGCAAACGACGTGCCCCGGTTCGCCAGGAAGCGAACCAGGGACATGCCGCTCTTGCCGAGGCCGACAACGATGCGGAAGTGGTCTGAAGCGATCAGGGACACTCGTTTCTACCTCAGTTTCAGGGTGGCAAGGCCGACCAGTACCAGAATCACGGTGATGATCCAGAAACGGACAATCACGCGTGGCTCGGGCCAGCCCTTGAGTTCAAAGTGGTGGTGAATCGGCGCCATGCGGAACACGCGGCGCCCGGTCAATTTGAAGGAAGCCACCTGGATGACCACCGACAGGGTTTCCATCACGAACACACCGCCCATGATGAACAACACGATTTCCTGGCGAACGATCACCGCGATGGTGCCCAAGGCTGCGCCCAGCGCCAGCGCACCGACGTCGCCCATGAAGACTTGTGCCGGGTAGGTGTTGAACCATAAGAAACCCAGGCCGGCGCCGATCAGCGCGCCGCAGAACACAATCAGTTCACCCGCGCCCGGTACGTACGGGATCAGCAGGTATTCAGCGAATTTCACGTTACCCGACAGGTAGCAGAAGATGCCGAGCGCACCGCCGACCATCACCGTCGGCATGATCGCCAGGCCGTCGAGGCCGTCGGTCAGGTTGACCGCGTTGCTGGAGCCGACGATCACGAAGTAGGTCAGCACCACGAAGCCGATGCCCAGTGGAATGCTGGCGTCCTTGAGCATCGGAATGATCAAGGTGGTTTCAACTGCGCTTGGCGCGGTGGTGTAAAGGAAGATCGCGGCGGCAAGGCCGAATACCGACTGCCAGAAATACTTCCAGCGGCTTGGCAGCCCCTTGGAGTTTTTCTCGATCACTTTGCGGTAGTCATCGACCCAGCCGATGGCGCCGAACAACAAGGTCACCAACAGCACCACCCACACGTAGCGGTTATGCAGGTCGGCCCAGAGCAAGGTGCTGATGCCGATGGACGAGAGGATCAGCGCGCCGCCCATGGTCGGGGTGCCGGATTTGGACAGGTGCGACTGCGGGCCGTCATTGCGAACCGATTGACCAATTTGCAGGTTCTGCAGGGTGCGGATCATCCACGGCCCCAGGAACAGCGACAGAGACAGCGCGGTCAGCACACCCAGAATCCCGCGCAGGGTCAGGTACTGAAAGACCGCGAAGCCTTTGTGGAACTGTTGCAGATACTCAGCCAGCAGCAGCAGCATTAATGTTTCTCCGTACTTGAGCCACACAAGGCCGCGACGACGTTTTCCATCACCGCGCTGCGCGATCCCTTGATCAAAATGGTTGTGTGTTTGTCTTGTTCAGCCACGCCCAGCGCCTGGATCAGCTCGGCCTGGGTTGCGAAATGCCGCGCGCCGAGGCCGAAGGCGTCGACGGCGTGTGCCATGTTCGGGCCGACGGCATAGAGCGCGTCGACTTTCCCGCTGGCGTAGGCGCCGACTTCGCGGTGGCCTTGCTCTGCCCAGTCGCCCAATTCGCCGATATCACCCAGCACCAGAACCTTGCGCCCGGCAAAGCCCTTCAGCAGGTCAACAGCGGCATTAATGGAGGACGGGTTGGCGTTGTAGGTGTCGTCGATCACGCGCATGCCGTTGGTTGCCAGTTGCGCAACGGTGCGGCCCTTGACCGGCTGCACTGCGCCCAGGCCGGTAGCGATACCGAACAGCGACACACCCAGGGCATACGCGGCGGCGGCGGCGGCCAAGGCGTTGGCAACGTTGTGGTTGCCGAGCAGATTCAATTGCACGTGCTCGTCGCCTTGCGGGGTGTGCAAGGTGAAGGACGGGCAGCCTCGGGCGTCAACGGTGATGTGGGAGGCGTAAAAATCAGCGGCGGCATTGGCCACGGCAAACGTCAGCACCTTGCGACCGGCGGCACGTACACGCCAGGTGTCGAAGGCCTTGTCGTCGAGGTTCAATACTGCGGTGCCGGATGCATCGAGGCCTTCAAGGATTTCGCCCTTGGCTTCGACGATTTTCTCTGGGCCACCGAACTCGCCAACGTGGGCGGTGCCGGCATTGTTGATGATCGCCACGTGAGGCTTGGTCAGCGCCACGGTGTAGGCGATTTCGCCGATGCGCGACGCGCCCAGCTCGATCACTGCCGCCGTGTGTTCCGGGGCCAGCTCGAGCAGGGTCAGCGGCGCGCCGAAATCATTGTTCAAGTTGCCACGGGTGGCGAGCACCGGCCCGCGCGTACGCAGGACACCGGCGAGCAGTTCCTTGACCGTGGTTTTGCCGCTGGAGCCGGTGATGGCTGCAACCGGTTTATCGAAGGCGGCGCGGTTCAATGCACCCAACTGGCCCAAGGCCAAACGGGTATCTGCAACCCGCAATTGCGGCAGGGTGGAATCGGTCACTTCACGCTGCACCAACGCACCCACGGCACCTTTGGCGGCGACGTCGTTCAGGTAGTCGTGACCATCAAAACGCGGGCCGGCCAAGGCGACAAACAATTGCCCAGGCTTGATGTTACGGCTGTCGATACTGACGCCGTCGAAGCTGCAATCGCTCGACACTAAGCGGGCCGACAGGGCCTGGGTCAGTTCGCTGAACGTCATCGCTTTAAGCATGGGCGACCTCCCAGGCGGTCAAGGCATGATCGGCCTCGACCAGATCGGAGAAGGCACGGCGCTCGCCGTTGATTTCCTGATAGTCCTCGTGGCCTTTGCCGGCCAGCACCACCACGTCGTCAGCACTGGCGCTGGCGATCAACTGGGCAATGGCGGCGCCGCGACCGGCCACGAAAGTAGCCTTGGACGCGTCTTTAAAGCCGACACGGATATCGTCGAAAATCTGGCTTGGGTCTTCGCTGCGCGGGTTGTCGTCGGTGACGAGCACGCCATCGGCGAGACGCTCGACGATCTCGGCCATCAACGGCCGTTTGCCGCGGTCACGATCGCCGCCGCAGCCGAACAGGCACAGCAACTTGCCCTTGGCGTGTGGGCGCAGGGCTTCGAGGACTTTTTCCAAAGCGTCCGGGGTGTGGGCGTAATCGACCACTACCAGCGGCTGCGAACCACCGCCCAAACGCTGCATGCGGCCGGCCGGGCCTTCGAGCTTGGGCAACACGCGCAGGATTTCATCCAGTGCGTAATCCAGGCCAAGCAACGCACCGATGGCAGCCAGCACGTTGCTCAGGTTGAAACGGCCGAGCAAGGTGCTGCGCAAGTGGTGCTCGCCCTGCGGCGTGACCAGCGTAGCGAGCACGCCTTCGTCATTGAATTGGGCTTCGCGGCAATACAGGTACGCGCTGGAGTCTTCAAGGCTGTAGGTGATCAAGCGCGATTCGCTGTCCTCGGCTGCCAACTGGCGGCCAAAAGCGTCATCAAGATTCACCACTCGGCATTTCAGGTCATTCCAGGCGAACAGCTTGGCCTTGGCAGCGGCGTACGCCTCCATGGTGCCGTGGTAGTCGAGGTGATCGCGGGACAGGTTGGTCATCACCGCCACATCGAAAGCCAGAGCGGTAACACGGCCCTGGTCCAGACCGTGTGAAGAGACTTCCATGGCAACCGCCTTGGCACCGGCCTTTTTCAGGTCGGCCAGGGTCGCTTGCACGGCAATCGGGTTTGGCGTGGTGTGCAGGCCGCTTTGCAGCGCGCCATAAAAACCGGTACCGAGCGTGCCGACAATGCCGCAGTGCTGCCCCAGCAGGTCAAGCGCCTGGGCGACCAATTGGGTCACGCTGGTCTTGCCGTTGGTGCCGGTCACGCCGATCAGGTTCAGTTGACGGCTTGGGTCGCCATAAAAGCGCCCGGCGATGTCCGAGAGCTGCGCAGCCAGGCCTTTGACCGGAATCAACGGTACGTCGGTGATCGGCAGCACGGTGGCGCCTTCCACTTCGTACGCCACGGCTGCCGCGCCACGTTGCAGGGCATCGGCGATGTGCGCACGGCCATCGAACTTGCCGCCAGGCACGGCCAGGAACAGGTCACCGGCGCGTACGTTACGGCTGTCCAGGCTCAACTCGCGAATCAGCAGATCGCGTCCGGCGTGGGCAAAAATCTTGTTCAAGCTAAGAGACATCAGCCGCGCCCTCCATTGGCTTTGGCAGCAGCGGCCGGTGGTCCGGCGTTCGCTTGTTGAGTCGGCGGCAGGTTGTCCGGCGTAATGTTCATCAGGCGCAGGGTGCCGGACATCACTTTGCTGAACACCGGCGCCGATACCAGGCCACCGAAGTAGCCGGCCTTGCTTGGCTCATCGATCACAACAACGATGGCGTAACGCGGATCGCTCATCGGGCCGAAGCCGGCGAACAGCGAGCGGTACGAGTTCTCGGCGTAGCCTTTGGTACCGACCGACGTTTTACGTGCGGTACCGGACTTGCCTGCCACGTGATACGCCGGCACCTGGGCACGGAACACGCCGCGCGGCGCTTCGATCACCTGTTGCAACATGCCTTGCATGGTCTTGGCGACGTTTTCCGGGATCACCTGGGTGGCTTTCGGGGCTTCGTCGACGTGGATCAGGCTCAGTGGAACCATGCGGCCATTGTTGGCCAATACAGAGAAAGCGTGAGCCAGCTGGATCGCGGTCACCGACAGGCCGTAGCCATAGGAAAGCGTGGCCGTCTCGGCCTTTTTCCAGTCGCGATAGTTCGGCAGGTTGCCCACGCGCTCGCCTGGGAAGTCCAGACCGGTGGGTTGGCCCAGGCCGATTTTCTGCGCCAGGTGATAGATGGTTTCGCCGCCGATATCGAAGGCGACTTTACTCATGCCGACGTTACTGGAGTTGATCAGAATACCTGTCAAATCCAGCACCGGACCTTCAGTGCGGGACACGTCACGAATGGTGTATTTGCCCAGCTGCAAGGTGCCTGGGTAAACCTCGACTTTGTCGCTCGGCTTCCAGCGCCCGGTTTCCAGGGCCGCACTCATGGAGATGGCTTTCATGGTCGAACCCGGCTCGAACACGTCGATCATTGCGCGGTTACGCATCATCGCCGGTTGCAGGTTGCGACGGTTGTTCGGGTTGTAGGTCGGCTGGTTGACCATGGCGAGGATCTCGCCGGTCTTCACGTCCATGATCACCAGGCTGCCGGCCTTGGCGCCGTTCTCGATGATCGCGTTGCGCAGCTCGCGGTTGGCCAGGTATTGCAGGCGCAGGTCAATCGACAACGCCAAGGGCTTACCGGCCTTGGCGTTTTTGGTGACCTGGACATCCTTGATCAGTCTGCCGCGTCGATCCTTGATGACCTGCCGTTTGCCGGGAACCCCAGCCAGCCATTCGTCGTAGGCCAGTTCCACGCCTTCACGGCCGTGGTCATCGATGTCGGTGAAGCCAACCATGTGCGCGGTGGTTTCACCGGCCGGGTAGAAACGACGAAACTCCTCGATGCCATAGACACCGGGGACTTTAAGGTCGAGCACCTGCTGGCCCTGTTCAGGGGTCAGCCCGCGAACCAGGTAGATGAATTCTTTATTGGCCTGGGCTTCCAGGCGCTCGGACAAGGCTTTTGGGTCCTGACCCAGGGCGGCGGCCAGTTCGGGCCACTTGTCCTTGGCGACCTGCAATTCCTTGGCGTTGGCCCACAAGGTGGTTACCGGGGTACTGACGGCCAGAGGCTCGCCATTACGGTCGGTGATCAGACCGCGGTGCGCAGGAATCGGGATATGCCGCAGGCTCCGGGCATCGCCCTGGCCGATCAGGAAGTCACGGTCAACCACTTGCAGGTCGATGATCCGCCAGGCAATCGCGCCCACCATCAATGCCAGCAGACCCAGCATCAGGCGGAAGCGCCAAGGGTAGAGTGCGCCTTCAAGTTTCATCATGGCGCCACCATCCGAACTTCGGCCGCGCCCGGAATGTGCATTTTCAACTGCTCGGTCGCCAGCACTTCGATGCGGCTATGTGCAGTCCAGGTGCTTTGTTCGAGGATCAACCGGCCCCACTCCGCCTGCGCTTTATCACGCACGCTCAATTCCCCGTAAAGGGTATTGAGCAATTGGCGGTTGTAGTGGGCGCTGTAGGACACCGCAATCGCGGACACCAGCACGCCGATAAACAGCAGCAACATAAAGAAGCTGCCGCCCGGAAGGGGCTTGGCGAAAAGCTTGCTCACCGCAACTTCTCCGCAACGCGCATGACGGCGCTACGGGAACGAGGGTTGGCCTTGAGTTCGGCTTCGGAAGCGAACTGCGCTTTGCCATGGATTTTGATTTTCGGCACAAAGGCTTCGAAACGCACCGGCAGGTTGCGCGGCAGGTTATCGGACTCGCCCTTGACCAGACGACGCATGAACAATTTGACGATGCGGTCTTCCAGGGAGTGGAAGCTGATCACCACCAGGCGACCGCCCACTTCCAAGGCTTCCAGCGCGGCTTCGAGACCGGCTTCCAGATCGCCCAATTCGTTGTTGACATGAATGCGCAGGCCCTGGAACGCACGGGTCGCCGGGTTCTTGCCCTTTTCCCAGGCAGGGTTGGCGACTTTGAGCACTTCGGCCAGGTCAGCGGTACGTTCGAACGGCTGGATTTCACGGCGTTCGACCACAGCGCGGGCCATGCGCCCGGCGAAGCGTTCTTCACCGTATTCCTTGAACACGCGGGCAATTTCTTCCACCGGCGCGGTGGCGATGAACTGCGCGGCACTGACACCACGGGTGGGGTCCATGCGCATGTCGAGCGGGCCGTCGTTCATGAAACTGAAGCCGCGCTCCGGGTCATCGAGCTGCGGCGAAGACACGCCCAGATCGAGCAAAACCCCGGCCACCTTGCCTGCCATGCCGCGCTCGGCGACTTCGGCACCCAGCTCGGCAAAGCTGCGCTGCACAACGACAAAGCGGCCGTCTTCGGCCGCTAGCGCTTGCCCGGTGGCAATCGCTTGAGGGTCTTTGTCGAACCCGAGGAGCTTACCGTCGGACCCGAGCTGGCTGAGTATCAACCGACTGTGCCCGCCCCGGCCGAAAGTGCCATCCAGATAGCAGCCATCCGCGCGTACGGCGAGAGCCTCAACGGCTTCGTCAAGCAGTACGGTGATGTGGTTAAAGCCGCTATCAATAGTCACAGGATCAAATCACGCAGTTCATCAGGCATCGCGCCCGGTTGTTGAATAGCAGCCAGGTCCGCTGCAGAAACAGCATCCCAGGCATCTTCGTCCCACAATTGGAACTTGTTCAGTTGGCCCACCAGCATTGCGCGCTTATCCAGCTTGGCGTACTCGCGCAAACGCGGCGGCACCAGAAAACGCCCACTGCCATCGAGTTCGAGGTCGACGGCATTACCAATCAGCAAACGCTGCAGGCGGCGGTTTTCTTCACGCAATGAAGGCAGAGCGCGCAACTTGGTTTCGATCAACTCCCACTCATCGAGCGGGTAAACACACAAACAAGGGTCAACGGCATCAATCGTGATGATTAACTGGCCTGAACTTCGCGAAATGAGCTCGTCACGATACCGGCTCGGCATGGCGAGACGGCCTTTTGCATCGAGACTGATAGCGTTAGCTCCGCGAAACACAGATGCGTTTCTCCAAATTTTAGCGCTTTACGTTCAAAAAACCCACTTTGTGCCACTTTCCGCCACTTGCGCACACTATAGGAATGCGCCCACCACACCGTCAAGGCGCGGATTCAAGGAAAAGCCTTACAGAACGGAGATTTAGGAGTGTAAAAGGAGGAGAAACGCGAGTTCGGCGATGTTTTTGACTCAACAACCGCAAATAGCTCATGGAGCTATGGCTTAAAGTTAAAGTAATTTATTAAGAGTAAGATTTTTTTGGTATTACGAAGATGCATCTGCCAATGATTTGGCAGGGAGGGATTCTTGCGTTACTACCGGGTTTCTGCACGAGATTCGGACAGAAGGAAAAAAGGTGGAGAGTCGATCTGTAAGCCGGGTTCTGTCTTGAACAGTCATTCGTCTACGATGGCCATCACTGGACATCTTTAGCAACCTACCCGGTCCCAGCGCGGGCCACGCCTTGGGACCCTATTTGGTCTTGCTCCAAGTGGGGTTTACCTAGCCACGAACTGTTGCCAGTCGTGCGGTGCGCTCTTACCGCACCTTTTCACCCTTACCGGCACCGAAGTGCTTAGGCGGTTATTTTCTGTGGCACTTTCCGTAGGCTCACGCCTCCCAGGCATTACCTGGCACTTCGCCCTATGGAGCCCGGACTTTCCTCCCCCCCCTAATTTTCATAGAAGGCAGCGACTGTCCAATCGACTCTCCGCCGCGCAGGTTAACGGCACGGCGGGCTGAGGACAAGTATTAAAAGCGCAGCAATGCCATCACGTTCGGACGGAATGCCGGTTCGCCCCCGGAACTATTCGGCTTTCTGTTTATCCAGCGCGACCTGATACAGCACATTCTTGCGCACGCCGGTAATTTCAGCGGCCAGCGCTGCAGCGCGCTTGAGGGGCATTTCCTTGAGCAGCAGATCGAGAATGCGCATGGCCTCGCTGCCCACAGCATCCTCATCCTCCGGCGCCGCCCAACCGGCCACCAGCACCACACACTCGCCACGCTGTTGATTGCTGTCGCCTTCGACGAAGGCACGCAACGCTTCCAACGGCAGGCCCTTGAGGGTTTCGAACGTCTTGGTCAGCTCACGCGCCAGCAGCGCAAGGCGCTCGCCGCCAAACACCAGTTCCATGTCTTGCAGGCATTCAAGGATGCGGTGCGGGGCTTCATAGAAGATCAACGTACGCGGTTCTTCCTTGAGTGCCTGAAGCCGCGCGCGGCGCCCAACGGTCTTGGCCGGCAGGAAGCCCTCAAAGATAAAACGATCCGACGGCAACCCGGCAGCCGATAATGCAGCAATCAGCGCGCACGCTCCCGGAACAGGCACTACATTGATACCAGCGGCTCGCGCCTGGCGGACCAAGTGGTAGCCGGGATCGGAAATCAGCGGCGTACCGGCATCGGAGATCAGCGCCACATCGTCGCCGGCCAGCAGGCGCGTGATAAAACGGCTGCCTTCTTCGCGTTCGTTATGTTCGTGGCAGGCGGCCAAGGGCGTGCTGATACCAAAATGCTGCATCAACCGCTGGGAATGCCGTGTGTCTTCCGCCGCGATCAATTTTACGTCGCGCAACACTTTCAGCGCCCGGGCACTGATGTCGTCCAGGTTGCCAATGGGCGTCGCCACGACAAAAAGCGAGCCTGCAGTGGAATTCAAAGGACCTGGAGCAGTCAAAACGCACACCTCGATGGTTGGGAAAAGTCGCATTGTAGCGCGTAGGCGCCTCGATAATATGCCCTCAAGGTCGGCCTTCGATGGCTGTTGGCAGCATTTGCACGACCTAAATCGACGGTTTCACGCCAGTAACATCGCGCCTGGGCCAGTGCTTGGGTACAATTCCACGCTAATTTGATCGGTATCAGGAACACTTACATGATCGCTTGCCTGCGGCTGCTCTCCGCCCTCTGCCTCGCTGCCTTATTGGCTGCCTGCGCCAGCTCGCCCTCGTCCAGCCTTGGCGACCTCCCCCGGACCCCGGATGCCAGTATCGAGCAACTGCTCGAACAGGCTACCTCCGCCAACACGCCAGAAAAGGCCGCGATGCTGCGCCTGAGTGCGGCTGACCTGGCCTACCACCAGAACAACCCTGGGCGTTCGTCGCAGATTCTCGCGCAGGTGCCCCTGGATGTCCTGAAGCCGGCCGCGCAAGTGTTTGCCAGCACCCTGGCCGCCGAACTGGCCATGGCGCGCAATCAGCCCAAGGCTGCATTGGCAGCCCTGAACCATCCCAGCCTGCAGAGCCTGAAGGAGCTGCCGACCGATCAGCAGATCCGCACCGGCACCGTACATGCCCGCGCCTATGAGGCCGATGGGCAGACCCTGGCCGCCGCGCGTGAGCGTGTCGCCATGGCTGCGCTGCTGACGGGCGACGCTGCCAACAGCAACCACGAAGCCATCTGGGCGCTGATTGCCGCGCTGCCGGCTGACCAGTTGCAAGCCAGCGGTAACCCGACGCTTGATGGCTGGATCAGCCTGGCCAAAGCCGTCAAAGGCGCCGGCACCCTGGAGCAACAACAAGCCGCGATCGACACATGGCGCGCGCAGAACCCTGGGCACCCGGCCGCAGTGCAACTGCCGACGCCGCTGACCAAGCTCAAGGAACTGGCCAGCCAGCCGCTGAACAAGATCGCCCTGCTACTGCCGCAGGACGGTCCGCTGGCTGCGGTCGGCAAGGCGCTGCGCGAAGGCTTCATGGCGGCTCACTACCAGGCCGAACAAGCCGGGCAGAAACCGCCGGTCATCGAGTTCTATGACAGCTCGCGCCTGACCTCCCTCGACGACTTCTATGCCAAGGCCCAGGCCGCCGGCGTACAACTGGTCGTCGGCCCGCTGGAAAAACCGCTGGTCAAACAACTCGCAGCTCGCCCGCAACTGCCGATCACGACGCTGGCGCTGAACTACAGCGAATTGAATGAAAACCCGCCACAGCTGTTCCAGTTCGGCCTGGCCGCTGAAGACGAAGCCCGCGAAGTCTCGCGCCGTGCCCGCGCCGACGGCTTGCACCGCGCCGCCGCCATGGTGCCGCGTGGCGAATGGGGTGAGCGTGTCTACAAAGCCTTCCGCCAGGATTGGGAAGCCAATGGCGGCACCGTCGTCGGCGTCGAGTACGTTGACCAGCCGGTCGCCCTCGCCCAGCAGATTGCCGACCTGTTCCAGCTGCGCAAAAGCGAAGGTCGCGCCAAGAGCCTGCAAAGCGCCGTTGGCACTGACGTAGCGGCGCAACCGTCGCGCCGCCAGGACATCGAGTTCATCTTCCTGGCTGTAACGCCGCAATTGGCCCAGCAGATCAAGCCGACCCTGAACTTCCAGTACGCCGGCGACGTGCCTGTGTATGCGACGTCCCATGTGTTCAGCGCCAGCGGCGACAAGAACCAGTACCTGGACATGACCAACGTCATGTTCTGCGAAACCCCTTGGCTGCTCAACACCACCGACCCGCTGCGCAACCAGGTTGCCGCGCAATGGCCACAAGCCAATGGCAGCCTGGGCCGCCTGTACGCGATGGGCGCCGACGCCTACCGCCTGGCACCGCGCCTGGGTCAACTCAAGGCGCTGCCGGATACGCGCGTCGACGGCCTCTCGGGCAGCCTGGGCATCAGCGCCAACCAGCGTGTCGACCGCCAGATGCCGTGGGCGAAATTCGTTGGTGGCGACATCCAGCGCCTGCCGGACACCTCGCGCTGATGCCCGAGCGGTCCAGCGCACAAAGCGGCAAGGATGCCGAACTTCAAGCCCTCCAGTATCTGCAACAACAGGGTCTGCGCCTTCTGGCGCAGAACTGGTTGTGTAAACGCGGTGAGCTTGATCTGGTCATGCTTGACGGCGATACAGTAGTATTCGTCGAAGTCCGCTACAGAAAACACGCACAATGGGGTGGCGCGCTCGCCAGTATCGACGGGCGCAAGCGTCAGAAGCTGATACTCGCCGCGCAGTTTTTCCTGCAAAAAGAGCATCGCTGGGCTGACTCCCCCTGCCGTTTCGATGTGGTTGCCATAGAAAGCACACCGTCTGGCCCCGCTGATCTGAATTGGCTTAAAGATGCCTTCGACAGCTGATTCACCGGACATCTTCACCACACACTTTTGCTCTTTGCTTTGCGGGCTGCACATTCCTGTGCCAAACAGCCGCGCTACTTAAGGTCACACAGATGGACATGCAATCCCGAATTCGCCAGCTTTTCCAGGCCAGCATCGACACCAAGCAACAGGCGATGGACGTACTTGCACCGCACATCGAGCAAGCCAGTCAGGTCATGGTCAATGCCTTGCTCAACGAGGGCAAAATGCTTTCGTGCGGCAACGGCGGTTCGGCCGGTGATGCCCAGCACTTTTCCTCCGAGCTGCTCAACCGCTTCGAGCGCGAGCGCCCGAGCCTGCCGGCCATTGCCTTGACCACCGACACGTCGACGATCACCTCGATCGCCAACGACTACAGCTACAACGAAATCTTCTCCAAACAGATTCGCGCCCTGGGCCAACCCGGCGACGTGCTGCTGGCGATCTCCACCAGCGGCAACTCGGCGAACATTATTCAAGCGATCCAGGCCGCACATGATCGCGAAATGATTGTCGTAGCATTGACCGGTCGTGACGGCGGCGGCATGGCCTCGCTGCTGTTGCCGGAGGACGTTGAAATCCGCGTACCGGCCAATGTCACTGCACGCATTCAAGAAGTCCACCTGCTGGCGATCCACTGCCTGTGCGATCTGATCGACAGCCAACTGTTCGGGAGTGAAGAATGACCGTTAACCGCCTCAGCCTTTTGGCCATTACGCTGTGCCTTGCCATCAGCGGCTGCAGCACGGCAATCACCGCGACACGTGACACACCGATTCAGGATGACCGGGGCACACGTACTTTCGGCAGCACAATCGACGACTCGCTCATCGAAACCAAGGTCAAGGTCAACGTCGCCAAGGCCGCTACAGACTTGGGCAATGGTGCCTCGCGCATTGTGGTGACCAGCTTCAACGGCGTGGTACTGCTGGCCGGCCAGACGCCGCGTGCGGAGCTCAAGGCCCAGGCAGAACAAGCCGCCTCGTCGGTCCAGCGGGTCAAGAAGGTCCACAATGAACTGCAGGTCATGGACCCTATTACCCTGCTGGCCATCAGTAACGATGCGTTGCTGACCACCAAAATCAAGGCGCAGATGCTTACCGACAGCGCCGTGCCGGGCTCGCGCATCAAAGTCGTCACCGATAACGGCATCGTTTACCTGATGGGCCTGCTGACCCAGGCGGAAGCCACCCGCGCGTCCAACCTGGTTCAGGGTGTGTCCGGCGTACAGAAGATCGTAAAAGTGTTCGAATACATCGACTGATGTCATTCGCAGCCACAAAAAAGGGCGCCGTGCATTGACTGCACGGCGCCCTTTTTAGTGGCCTGTGTTTATTGGTACTGCTGGTACGGGTTGCCCTGGAACTGGTTGTTCTGCTGCGGCGCCTGTTGCTGTTGTTGCTGCTGACCCGGTTGGCCGTATTGCTGACCTGGGATCGGGCCGAGGTTGACCTCTACGCGACGGTTTTGCGCACGGCCATTCACGTCGGCGTTGCTGGCAATCGGATTATCCGGGCCGGCACCACGCGCACTCAGGTTGGTCGGGCTCACGCCCTGCGACGTCAGGTAGTTGGCCACGCTCTGTGCACGACGCTGGGACAGGTCCATGTTCAACTGGCGGCTGCCGGTACTGTCGGTGTAGCCGACAATCTGGATGGTGTTCTGGTTGAACTGCTTCAGCGAGTTCGCCAGGTTGTTCAGTGGCGTATAGAAGCTGCTGGCAATCGCGTCCGAGTTGGTGGCAAAGGTAATGTTACCCGGCATGATCAACTTGATCTGGTCGCCCTGGCGCTGCACTTCAACACCGGTGTTGGCCATGCTTTCACGCAGTTTCTTTTCCTGCTGGTCGGCGTAGTAGCCGTAACCGGCGGCGCCGATACCGGCGATAGCACCACCGATCAGTGCACCCTTGCCACGGTTGTTATGGTCGATGGCTGCACCGGCCAATGCGCCAGCCAGCGCACCCAGGCCGCCATACTTGGCGGTTTTGCTGATACCGCCTTGCGAACCATCATTTGCCTGCCCCTGGCTGCCGTCATAAGGATTGGGCGAGGCGCAGCCGGACAACAGGGCTACGGCGGTGGCAACAACAAGAAGACGACGTGGAGTAAACATGAAGGGAGCTCCTACTTTTGCATTCTGTGGTGCAAAGGACATTGGCAATGGACCTGTGCCGGGTTTTGAACGCGACAAACGGTAAAAATTCCGTGGCCATCGCCCCTGCTGTGACAAAGGCTGGCCAGCATCACCGCTAAGCAAACCGTAGCAGACCCAGGCTGAACGCGAGCTGCGACGACGATTCTTTGTATAGAACAGCCTCACACCCTTGGTTATTCCCTACGCCCGCACAAACGGATTCTCACGCATCTCATCGCCCAACCGGGTGTCCGGCCCGTGCCCGGTAACCACCGTCGCGCCCTCATCCAGGGTGTACAAACGCTGCTTGATCGAACGCACGATAGTCGCCTGGTCCCCACCCCACAGGTCGGTCCGCCCTACGCCGCGCTTGAACAACGTGTCGCCGGCAATCAACAACTTGGCATCGGCAAACCAGAAGCTCATCGAACCTGGCGTATGCCCTGGCGTGTGCAAGGCCACGCCGCAACCACAGGCCAACGCCTCATCATCTTCCAACCAGCGATCCGGCGACGGCACCGGTGTATAAGGCACGCGAAACATCTGGCACTGCATTTCCAGGTTATCCCACAGGAATTTATCGTCCTTGTGCAGATGCAAAGTGGCGCCGGTTTTCTCTTTCAATTGGCCGGAAGCCAGGAAGTGATCGAGGTGCGCATGGGTATGGATGATGCTCACCACCTTGAGGCCCAACGCCTCCAGGCGAGCCAGGATCAGCTCGTGATTGCCGCCGGGGTCGACCACGATGGCTTTTTTGGTGATCGGGTCACCGATGATGGTGCAGTTGCACTGCAACGGGCCGACGGGGAAGGTTTCGCGAATCAGGGCTGGTAGCTGAGACATCAGAGCGAACTCGATCATTTGTAAGTCAGCGATTTTGGCACAAATGCGTTGCCCCCTACCCCAACAACCCCATCTCCTGCGCCCGCGCTACCGCCTGGGTTCGGCGCTCCACGCCCAGCTTGCTGTTGATATGGCTGGCGTGGGTTTTCACCGTGTGCAGGGAGATAAACAACTGGTTGCTGATCTCCTGGTTTGAGCAACCTTGGGCGATCAGTTGCAGCACTGCCAGCTCGCGGGTGCTGAGGGTTTCGTGCGTGGGCAGGGCCTCGGCGGCGGCAACCACCGGCAGCAGCGCCAACAGGCTTTGGTTCAACAACGCATGCGGGGTCTTGCCGAGTTGTTCGCGCATCCAGTCAGGGTAACGTTCCAACAGCCGCTGGAACGGTTGCAGTGCGCCACCAACGCCCGCCTCAAGCGCCTGGGCCACGATCGGCCGCGCCTTGGCTTCCTGGCCGCACTCCAGCCATACATGCGCCTGCTGGGTCAGGGCCATCAGGGCAATCATCTGGCGCCCGCTGTTATGCGCCTGCTGCGCCAGCTCTTCGAGGCGCTGCAGGGCCGCAGCCGGTTGATGGCGGATCGCATCGAGTGCGGCCTGCTGCAGCCCGATGTGTTGCGCCAGGTGCGGATGAAACTCCGGTGCGGCGGCGGCGTGCTCACCGTTATAGGTCTGCCCCAGGCGGGTCAGCCAGGCGTCGGCGAGGTCGGTGCGGCCTTGGGCCAGCCATAATTCGCATTTGATCAGGGTGATCATTGCCAGGTAATAGATCGGCGGCACGTCCCAGATATGCATCAAGCGCTCGGCTTCGGCAAGTTCGGCGAAGGCCTTGGCGAAATCACCGCGCCGCCCTTCGAAATTGGCGATCACACAATGCCCGATGAGTACGCTGATATCGCGGCAGGCGCGCGCTTCGCTCAGGCCGGCACGCAAGCGGGCAAGGCCAGCGTCAGACTGATAACGCACCAGCAGCAGGTAACCTTCGTACAGCGATAGCCGCGCGCGTACGGCGTACAGCCGTTGAGGCGCAAGGCCCTGCAGGCGTTGCAGTCCCTGGCGCACTTCGTCCAGAGAACGCAGAATTTCGCCGCGCGCCTGCAACACGCGCGCGCGGTCGTAATGGGCCAGGGCCTCGAACAGCGGGTTGCCGACGCGCTGCGCCAGCTCCAGGGATTCGCGATTCAGGCCACGCGCGCGCCACAGGTCGGCATCGACAATGGCCAGGTTGGACAGGGTCGACAGGCACATCAGACGCTGGCCATAGCGTTTGTGCGGCAGGCTTTCCAACGCCTCGCTGCAATAACGCTGGGTCAACTCACGATCACCTCGCCCGCGGGCGATGATCCCGCTCAGCGCCAGCCATTGGGCCAGCATCGACTTTTGCGCAGTGGCCGACGGCGCCGGCAGGAAGCGACTGAGGTAGCCTGACAATTCTTCTGCCGCATCCAACTGGCACGCCAACCCCAGCGCCCAACTGTAGAGCACGATCAAGCGCGGCGTGCTGATCAGCAGGCTGTCGGGCAAGTCCATCTTCCAGCGCAGCAGCATGCCCACATTCTGCTCGGCCAGCAGTTGCTCCTCTGACAGGTTCTGCACCAGGTTTGCCGCCACATCGAGGTGGCCGGCGCGCAACGCCTGCTCCACGGCTTCGTCGATAAAACCCTGGGCGTTGAACCATCGACAGGCCCGCAAGTGCAGGCTGGCAATCGGCAAGGTGGCATTGCTCACGCGGCGCGTGCGCAGCAAATCGGAAAACAAATGGTGGTAACGGTACCAGTGGCCCTGTTCATCCAGCGGCACCAGAAACACCTGATGGGCCTGCAAATAGCGCAGGATTTCCGCGCTGTCGTGGGCCTCGCGCACAGCGTCGCACAGCTCGCTGCAGAAACGATCCTGAGGCGCCGTGTCGTACAGGAACGCCTGCACTTCAACCGGCAGGCAGTCGATGACCTCTTCGAGCAGGTAATCACGAATCAGCCCTTCGCCACCGTGCAAGCTGTGCGGCAACGCGCTTTCATTGCCCGCTTCGGCGATTGCCAATAGCCAGAAACGCAGGCCGGCGACCCACCCTTCACTGCGCCGGATCAAGTTGTCCAGCGCCTCGCCGCGCAACGAACTGCTGTGCCGATCCAGCACGGCCAGCGATTCGTCGTGGGTCAGGCGCAGGTCCTGTTCGTGCAGCTCCAGCAGGTGCCGGGACAGCCGCAGGCGCGCCAGGTGCCAGTCGGGACGTTGGCGACTGGTGACCATGACCACCAGCCCATCGGGTAAATGATTCAAGAAAAACTGCAGGCAACGATCCAGCACCGGGCCCTGAGCCAGATGGTAGTCATCCAGCACCAGCAACAAGGGCGCGCGCGTGGACAAGTGCAACGTCAGCTCATCGAGCAGGCCGTCGAGCCATTCTTCAAAGGCAAAGGGTTGGTGACGCTGGCGCATCTTCAGCAGGCCCAGGGATTGGGCGCCGAGTTGCGGGAAATACTGCTGCAAACCGTCGAGCAGGCGCTCGAGGAAACGGCCCGGGTCGTTATCGCGTGGGCTCAGGCCCAGCCACAGGCTTTGCCAATGCGCCGGCAAACTCTGGCAGAACTCCACCGCCAGCGAACTCTTGCCGAACCCCGCCGGAGCGCTGACCAGTAGCAATCGCCCCTCTAGGCCAGCACTCAGCCGTTCGCACAGGCGCGGGCGCAGCACATAGCCGTCAGGCAGAGGTGGCCTGTAGAAGCGCGCTTCCAGGGTCGGAATTACTGCGCTTGCAGGCCCTTGGATTCGGGACAGATCAGTCATCGCCGGGCTCTTGTAGAAGGCTGTTGTCGGCATTGCAGATGTCCGCAGACTAGCGGTAAAAGCGGCAGGGTTGTAGATCTTTGCAACATTTACCTGAAAAAGAACTACGACAAAAAATGTGGGAGCTGCCTTGCACAAGCCAGCTCCCACATTGTCGAGTGAGTGTTGCTTAGCGCACGCCATCCTGGCGCAGGGCCGCCGGGGTGAAGTCGCTGGTGGTGGCGGTAAAGCCGAAGTCATACGCCTGCTTCTCTTCGTTCTTCATGCCCAGGGCCAGGTAACGGCCGGACTGCAGGTCGTAGAGGGTTTCGAGGGCATACCACGGCACTTGTTTGTCGTAGTAGTTCTCAGCGTGAGCTTCAGCCACGCGCCACAATTGGCCACGGCCATCGTAGTGGTCGATCACAGCGGCTTGCCAGGTGTCTTCGTCGATGAAGAAGTCACGCTTGGCGTAGATGTGGCGCTGGCCTTCCTTCAAGGTTGCGACCACGTGCCAGACGCGACGCAGCTCATAACGTGCCAGGTCCTGGTTGATGTGGCCGGCCTTGATGATGTCGACATACTTGAGCTTCGGATCGTCGATCTTGTAGCTGTTGGAGGCGATGTAGATTTCTTTCTTGCCTTCCAGCTTCCAGTCGTAGCGGTCCGGTGCGCCGTTGTACATGTCGAGGTTGTCGGAGGTACGCAGGCCATCGGCGGCGGTGCCCGGCCCGTCATAGGACACTTGCGGCGCCCGGCGAACACGGCGTTGGCCGGCGTTATAGACCCACGCCGAACGCGGCTCCTTCACCTGGTCGAGGGTTTCGTGCACCAACAGCACACCACCGGCCAGACGTGCCGGCGCGGTCACTTGCTGCTTGAAGTAGAACAGCACGTTGCCCGGGTTTTTCGGGTCGTAGTCCTTCATCTTGTCGCGGAACACAAACTGATCGCGAAAGTACACCAGGCTGAACGAGCCGTTGGTTTGCGGCGTGGCCTGGGTGACCAGACGCGTCACGCTGCCGCCGCGATAGCGGGTGATGTGGTTCCAGATCACTTCCACGCCGCTTTTGGGGATCGGAAACGGAACCGCGGTTTCGAAATTTTCCAGGCCGTTGCCGCCAGACACGAGGTTGGTGTTGGTAGCGTTCTTCTTGATGGCGGCGAACACATCAGCCGGCACGGTGGCGCCGCGATGGGTCGGGTAGACCGGCATCTTGAAGGTGTCCGGGTAACGCTTGAACATCGCGTACTGCCCCGGCGCCAGCTTGTCTTTGTACTGCTCGACGTTCTGCGCGGTGATCGTGAACTGCGGCTGCTCGCTGGCATACGGGTTGGCGAGGAAACCACGGGCATCCACGGCGCCGGCATTGGTGGGCAGCGGCGACCATTTGGGGATGGTACCGGCCGCGTTACCGGCCATCTCTGCGCCCATCGGGGTCAGGGTCGTGCCCAGCTTGGCGGCTTCATCGGCCGAGACTGCCGCCATGACGCTACCCGCCATGATCGACAGCCCAAGCACACCCACGTGCAACAGACTTTTAGTTATTTTCATGTTCTGGCTCTTCCTGAAATGCATGCATCTGAAAAAGAAAGTCTTAGAAGTTCACGCCGGCGCTCAAGGCGATAAAGTCGCGATCATCCACCGTGGTGAACCGGCCACCAAAGAAGTTGGTGTAGTTCAGGCCGACGGTGTAGGTGTTCTGGTACTCGGCATCGACGCCCAGGCTGACGGCCTTGCGACCTTCTTCAAAGTTGCCGCCAGGGCCTGGCGAATAACCTTTGACGTCATGGGACCAGGCCACGTTGGGCTTGAGGTTCACACCGGCAAACACATCCGGGTATTCCCAGATCGCCCGGGCGCGATAACCCCAGGACGTCGCGGTGGTGTAGCCGTCGTTGTTGCAGTTGGTGTTCAGGCCGGATGCATTCGGCAGGCCCGCCCCCTGAGCGGTCGAATTGTTCAGCGCGTTGCAGAAACCACCCGGCAGCGTGCCAGGGCCGAACACCGGATCGCGGCCATAACGCGCAGTGTTTTTGCTTTCCAACCCGCCCACATGGGTCACGCCGATTTCGCCCACGGTGGTCAGGCGGGTCGCGCCCATCACCTGGTCAAAGAAGTGCGTGAAGGTGGTCTGGAACTGGGTCACTTCCTTGCGGTTGTAGCCGTGCAGATCCTGGCCCGGCGTGCCCTTGAGCACCGATGCATTTTCATAGCCCCGAATCGGCGTAACGCCCGCATACAGAATATCGGTGGTGCTCAGTTGTACCGGCGCGTTTGGCCGGTAGCTCAATTCACCACTCCAGGCGGTGCCGGTAGGCAGCGTGGTGGAGAAGCTCAGGCCATAGAGGCGGATATCTTCCGGGTACTCGACAAAGTACTGGGAACTGCCGGCCACGATCAACGGACGCAAAGCCGCCAGTTGCCCCAGCGGACGGGTGTAGGCCGAGTTTGGCGCGCCGGTGGCGCTGAAGATTGGCGCACGGCTGTGGTAGTTCATGAAGTACGCGCCGAACTCGGTGTCCAGCGGTTCGAAGTTGTAGTGCATGGCTACGCCGAACTGGCCGCTGTCCCGTGCATCACGGTCACCGCCACGTTTTACCAGCACGCCCTCATTGTTAACGTCCACACCCAGAGCATTCAATGTCGGCAAGGCCGCGCCAGGGATGGTGGAACGCTTGTTCAAGACCCGCAGGTTATTGCTGCAACCGTCGGCAATCACGTCTGGCTGGGAGAAGAACGTGCCGCAGTTATCCACCACGGTCTGGTCCCACTCCAACTGGTAGAACGCCTCTGCGGAGAGGTTGTCGGTGAGGGTCTGGGACACGTAGAACATGTTGACCGGAATCAAGCCTTCCTTGATCTCGGCGCCCGGACGACGGAATGCAGACACGTCGATCGGGTTGATCGAGTTGATACCGCCACCAATGAACGTACTTTCGCCCCAGCTCACTACCTGCTTGCCGAAGCGCACGCTGCCTGGCTCATCGGCAACGGTGTAGTTGTGATAAATGAACGCATCGAGGATCTGCCCGCCAGAGGACTTGGCGCCCTCTTTGCGGTTGTTGTTGCTGACATTCTTGAAGTCCAGGTCTTCGTTTTGCAGCGCGAAGTCATACCAGTATTTGCCACGCACAAAAATGCCGGTGTCGCCGTATTTCAATTCAAGGTCATGGATACCCTTGAAGATCTTCGAGAAGGAATCACCCTTGTTGAAGTTCAGGTGGCCGTCATCGGAGGTTTGCGAAAGCCCCTTGCCGCCGTTGTTGACACCAATCAGGTCTTTATTGCGACCCGCAGTCGACCAGCTCGCCCCCACCGACAGGGAGGAGTCAAAACTACCTTCGATTTCACCGATGTTGAAACTGACGCCGAATGCGGGCCCGGCGAGCGTAGAAGCGAGACTGACGGCCAGGGGCAGTCTTGCCCGGCGCCAGAACTGGTTTACTGAGGTCATCGACGCTACTCCATGTGCATTATTGTTATGGCAGTGAGTTCTTTCTTCTGGATGCATGTACCGGCCGGAATACAACGATTCCAATGCCAAACGGCAACCGAGCCCCCATGGCCCGAAGCGCAACATCCTTGAAAAACTCTGAGATGGACTATAGCCAGCAGGGGGTACCGCTTGATCCCTCTAAAGTGTGATTTGCATCACCAACCCGTCTGCCACAGTCCTTTCGCCACGCCGACGAAGGCCGGCGCGGCAAGGATGGCTGAAAATTGGCAAATCACAAGTGAAGGCTTGAGATAGAGCATTGCCGCGCCCGATCGGGCGCGGCGAGAGGCATCAGAGGGTGGACAGGAACGTGCTGTTATTGGCCTGCCATTCAATGATGTCGATACGGATACGTTTTTTGTCGAGCTTGCCGACACTGGTCTTGGGAATTTCAGTAACAACGGCAATCTGACTTGGAATCGCCCACTTGCTCAAATGGCCCAGTTCGACAAAAGGCTTGAGGTGTTCCTTGAGCTCGCGAGCACCTATCACTTGGCCATCATGCACCACCAGCAACGCAAACGGGCGCTCGCCCCACTGCGGGTCGGCGATGCCCACCACCGCTACTTCGCGTACCGCCGAGTGACGGCTGACCAGGTCTTCGAGGGCCAGGGAAGAGATCCACTCGCCACCGGTCTTGATCACATCCTTGATGCGGTCGCGAATGTCGATCACGCCAAATGCGTCCAGCGTGGCCACGTCGCCGGTGTGCATCCAGCCGCCCTCCCACAGCTCGGCGCCCTTTTGCGGCTCGTTGTAATAGCCTTCGGTCAGCCACGGTGCGCGCAGCACCAGCTCACCCTGGGACTCGCCGTCAGCGGGCAGGAAGTTGCCTTCGCTGTCGACAATCGCCGCTTCCACCAACGGCCCGGGCACGCCGGCCTTGATGCGGTAGGTGGTGCGCTCGTCCTCGGTGCCGGCCATCAGTTCTTCGTTGAGGTGGGCACACGACACCAACGGCCCGGTCTCGGACATGCCGTACGCGGCAGTCAGTTGAATACCGCGCGCCTTGGCGGCTTCATACAGCGTGCGATTGAGCGCGCTGCCGCCGATGACGATTTTCCAGCCGCCAAAATCCACGCCTTGCGCGGCCTTGGCGTTGAGCACCATTTGCAGGATGGTCGGCACGCAGTGGGAGAAAGTGACCTTTTCCTTGCGCCACAACTCCACCAGGTATTCCGGGTCGTAGCGGCCCGGATAGACCTGCTTCAAACCGAGCATGGTTGCCACGTACGGCAGGCCCCAGGCGTGCACGTGGAACATCGGCGTGATCGGCATGTACACGTCGTTGGTGCCCAGCAGGCGCACGCTGTCGACGCTGCCCATGATCGTCGCAACGCCCATGGTGTGCAGCACCAGTTGGCGGTGGGTGAAGTACACGCCTTTGGGGTTGCCGGTGGTGCCGGTGGTGTAGAAGGTGGTGGCGACGGAGTTTTCGTCGAAGTCCTGGAAGTCGTACGTGGGGCTGGCGGCCGCCAACAGGGTTTCGTACTCGCCGACCAGGTTGGGCAGCTCGGCGGTTTTTTCGTCGCCGTCGGTGAGCAGCAGCGTTTTGTCGACCGTGGTCAGGTGGCCGGCGATGGCCTGGTAAAGCCCCACGAACTCGCTGTTGACCAGCACGAAGCGGTCTTCGGCGTGGTTCATGGTGTAGAGAATCTGTTCGGGCGACAGGCGCACGTTGATGGTGTGGATTACCGCGCCGATCATCGGGATGGCGAACATGCATTCGAGGTAACGGTGGCTGTCCCAGTCCATCACGGCGACGGTGTCACCGGCCTTGACCCCGGCCTCGGTCAGCACATTGGCCAGGCGCGCAACGCGCTCGATGAGGGTGGGGTAGGTGTAACGCAGTTTGTCGCGGTAGATGATTTCCCGGGTTTTTTCGTAGCGGGTCCCCGACATCAGCAGGCGTTTGATCAACAGTGGGTATTGGTAAGCGCCTTCGGCGGGTGGGATAACACGGGTCTGCAACATACGAATCCCTTATCTGACTGCACGGTGTTGGCTTGAAGACCTGCACTTTAGAGGGCTTATGTGTCAGCTAAATCAGCCAAAGGAATGATTTGCAGAGGCCGATGAATGCTAGCTTTGCGCCACCATTTAGGTGATGTGTGAGTTCAGCGTGGGGGCCGGGATTGTTTGCGGCGAGGTGGTAGGGCTGGGACTTGGGGTGGTTGCAGGGCTGGGACCATATCCGTTATTTGGGTGATGGCGGGTATGGGTTCCGCCCTTACGGCGGGTCACTTTGGAAAAGCCCCAAAGTAACCAAAGGGCTCTTGCCCCACCACTCGGCACCTCGCCTGGGCTCGGTGTGCCCTCACTCCGGCTTGAATCCGTGGGCCGCCGTGACGGGCCATCCATGGCCCAACACGGCTAACCCGGCGTCCTGCCGGGTTACCCACG